>NZ_JBAKHV010000009.1:0-119842 GCF_036906775.1 Micromonospora sp. CPCC 205561
GCTGGTGCTCGGCTTCGGCGGCGCGGCCGCCGGCGCGCTGGGCGCCGCGCCCGCCGCGGCGGCCCCCGGCGCTCCCGAGGTCCCGGAGGCCGCGGGCTTCGGCCGCCCCTCCGGTGGCGTCGGCAGCGGCGCACTGACCTTCAAGCCGGTCCCGCCGAACACCCTGGACACCCTGGTCGTGCCGAACGGGTACGACCACTCCGTCGTCATCCGCTGGGGCGACCCGGTCGTCCCGGGCGCCCCCGAGTTCGACGTACGCGCCCAGAGCGCCGCCGCACAGGCCCGGCAGTTCGGCTACAACAACGACTTCGTCGGGGTGCTCCCGCTCGACGGGCGCGGCCAGCGGGCGCTGCTCGTGGTGAACCACGAGTACACCAACGAGGACCTGATGTTCCCCGGCTTCACCAGCCAGGACGCGCTGACCGTCGAGCAGCTGCGGATCGCGATGGCCGCGCACGGCATGTCCGTGGTGGAGCTGGAGCGCGTGGACGGCACCGGGCGGTGGCGGCCGGTCACCAGGGGCCGGCGGCCGTACAACCGGCGGATCACCGCGCTGGCCACGAAGTTCGAGCTGACCGGGCCGGCCGCCGGCTCGGCCCACCTGCGGACCGCCGCCGACCCCAAGGGTCGTACGGTCGTCGGCACCCTCAACAACTGCGCCGGCGGGGTCACCCCGTGGGGCACCGTCCTCTCCGGCGAGGAGAACTTCAACCAGTACTTCGTCGGCGGCGACGCGGTGACCGAGGAGGCGAAGCCGAAGCTGGCCCGGTACGGCATCACCACCACCGCCCGCCACCCGAGCGGCAGCCGCAAGTGGGAGCGCGCCGACGAGCGGTTCGACCTGGCGAAGCACCCGAACGAGGCCAACCGGCACGGCTGGATCGTGGAGGTCGACCCGTACGACCCGGAGAGCCGCCCGCGCAAGCACACCGCGCTGGGCCGGTTCAAGCACGAGGGCGCGAACGTCATCGTGGCGAGGAGCGGGCACGTGGTCGCGTACATGGGCGACGACGAGCGGTTCGACTACCTGTACAAGTTCGTCTCCGACAAGAAGTTCATGAAGGGCAGCTCCTGGGTGGCCCGCCGGCACAACCTGACCCTGCTGGAGTCGGGCACCCTCTACGTGGCCAAGCTCGACGAGACCAGCGCCGGCGAGATCGACGGCTCCGGCCGGCTCCCCTCCGACGGCGCGTTCAACGGCCGGGGCCGGTGGATCAGGCTGGTCAGCGGCAACCGCTCGTACGTCGACGGGATGACGGCCGCCGACGTGCTCACCTTCACCCGGCTGGCCGGCGACAAGGTCGGGGCGACCAAGATGGACCGCCCGGAGGACGTCGAGCCGAGCCTGCTCACCGGCAAGGTGTACGTGGCGCTGACCAACAACACCGACCGCGGCAAGGCCGGCAAGCCGGCCGCCGACGAGGCCAACCCGCGCAACCTCAACAAGCACGGTCAGGTGCTGGAACTCGTCGAGGACCGCGGTGACAACGCGGGCGAGAGCTTCGCCTGGTCGCTGCCGATCGTCGCCGGCGACCCGGCCGACCCGTCGACCTTCTTCGCCGGGTACGACAAGACCAAGGTCTCCCCGATCTCGTGCCCGGACAACGTGGCGTTCGACGCCACCGGGAACCTCTGGATCTCCACCGACGGCAACGCCCTGGGCAGCAACGACGGCCTCTTCGCCACCGCCGTCGAGGGACCGGAACGGGGTCACCTCAAGCAGTTCCTCACCGTTCCGGTGGGCGCCGAGGCGTGCGGCCCGTTCATCACCGGCGACAACCGCTCGGTCTTCGTGGCCGTGCAGCACCCGGGTGAGCTCAGCGGGGCGTCGGTCGAGAACCCGGCCTCGAACTGGCCGGACGGCGACTACGCCAAGCCGGGCGTGGTGGTCGCCTGGCGCCTGGACGGCGGCCCGATCGGCAGCTGACCCCTCCTCGGGCGGTCCCGGGACCGGACCGCCGCCGAGGGCCCTCTCCCAGCCAGGGGGAGGGCCCTCGGCCGTTCGGGGCGCCGCCGGGTCAGCCCTCGGCGGCCAGGCTGTCGGCGATGGTCCGGGCGACCGTCAACAGTTTCGCCCGGACCACCCGGGCGGAGGTCATCATCTCGCCGGCCGGCAGCGCGCAGGCCAGCACGACCCGGCGCTCCATGTCCTTGTCCGGGCTGACCAGCACCGCGGCGCAGGCGACGCCCTGGCGGAACTGCCCCAGCTCCAGCTGCATGCCCCGCCGGTCCCCGGCGGCCAGGTCGACCTCGAACGCCTCCGTGCTGGTCAGGGTGGCGGAGGTGAACGGGCGCATGCCGTACTCGCGCAGGTACCGGAAGCGCTGCTCGACGGTGAGCGTGGCGAGCAGCGCCTTGCCGAGGGCGGTCGCGTGTGCGCCCTCGTCGAAGCCGGGCACCAGGTCCTCCAGGTACGGCGAGCGAGGGCCCTCCGCGACGGCCGTGAGCGCCACCTGGCCACCCACGAACCGGCCGAGGTAGTGGCTGTAGCCCGTGTCCAGGGCGGCCCGGCGCAGGCTCTCCCCGACCGCCGGCGGCCCCCGGAACGCGGTGACCAGTTCGCGGTAGCGGTCGGCCACCTCCAGGCCCACGATGTAGGTGCCGTCCTCGCGCCGGATCACGTAGCCCTCGTAGGCGAGGGTGCGGACCAGGTGGTAGGTCGTCGCCACGGTCAGCTCGCAGCGCCGGGCGATCTGCTTGACGGTCAGTCCCTTCGGGGCACGACCGACCGACTCGAGCACGCGTAGCGCTCGGGACACGCTCCGGATGAGATCCGAAGGTTCCGCCAAGGGGTCGCGCACAACCACCTCCGCCGCCGGGGACTTACACCATATGAAAAACAGGCCCGGTGCGAAATGCCTGTTCGGGTGGAGGATGCCAGATCGGCATCCACAGCGGGTACGACGACAGGCACGATGCGTGACGCGATCGCGGCTCGCGTCGATCCGCCGCACCAACGGCCGACGCGCCCCACGCCGCCCACGCGAACGCCGTCACCGTCGCCCGCGTCCCGCCGGTCTTCCGGTCGGCGGTCGCGCGGTGCGGACGGGTGCTGCTCGCCGCCGCCCTGCTGCTCGCCGCCGGTGAGCCCGGCCGGGCCGGCCCGGCCGGAGCGTCAGCTGGTGCGGTCGGCGATGTAGTCGCAGAGGGATTCGAGGGCGCGGCGGGCCGGCCCCTCGGGCAGCGGCACGAGCCGCTCCCGGGCCTCCTCGGCGTAGCTGCGGACCGTCTCCCGGGCCCGCTTGAGCGCCGGGCTCTCGCGGAGCAGACCGAGGGCCTCGGCGTGCAGGTCGTCGTCGGTCAGCGGGCCCGTCGCCAGGATCTCCCGCAGCCGCACCGAGGCGGCGTCGGCGTCGTCCGAGGCGAGCGCGTAGAGCACCGGCAGGGTCGGCACGCCCTCGCGCAGGTCGGTGCCGGGCGTCTTGCCCGACTCCACCGACTCCGAGGCGATGTCGAGCAGGTCGTCGGAGAGCTGGAAGGCCATGCCGATGGTCTCGCCGTAGCCGGCCAGCGCCTCGGTGTGCTCCGGGGCGGCACCCCCGAACATGCCGCCGAAGCGGGCCGAGGTGGCGATCAGCGAGCCGGTCTTGCCCGCGATCACGTCGAGGTAGTGGGCCACCGGGTCGTCGCCGGGGCGGGGGCCGACGGTCTCGGCGATCTGGCCGTGCACCAGGCGCGCGAAGGTGCGCGCCTGGAGGCGTACGGCCTCGGTGCCCAGGTCGGCGGCGATGTCGGCGGCGCGGGCGAAGAGGTAGTCCCCGACGAGGATGGCGACGGAGTTGGTCCACCGGGAGTTGGCGCTCGGCGCGCCCCGGCGCACGGCGGCCTCGTCCATCACGTCGTCGTGGTAGAGCGTCGCCAGGTGGGTGAGCTCCATCACGACCGCGGCCGGTACGACCTGCGCGCCGGTCGGGTCACCGAACTGCGCGCCCAGCGCCACCAGCAGCGGGCGGAACCGCTTGCCGCCGGCCTCGACGAGGTGCCGGGCGGCCTCCGTGACGAACGGGTCGGCACTGGCCACGCTGGCCCGCAGCTCGGCCTCGACGCTCTCCAGCAGGCCCAGCACGGACGCCTCGACGCGGGGGTCGGCGAGATAGAGGCCGAGCGCGCCGAACTGACTCGTGCTCAACCTGGTCCGACGGCCGCCGGACCCGGGGGCACCTGAACGCTCGCCAGCCGGATTCACCACGCCATCAACCATGCCACACCCCTCCGACCTGCCCCGGACGGGGGATACGGCGCGGGGGCCGGCACGCCACGGCGTGCCGGCCCCCGCGGACCCGAGCGTCGGTTCATCTGACGAATTCGGCGGCGCCCGACGCCAGGTCGAGCAGCGGCGCGGGCGCGACACCGAGGACCAGCGTGGCGAGCACGCCGATCATCAGCGCGGCCGAGGTCAGCCCGCCGGGCACCGCGACGGTCGGCGTCGACTCGCCCGGCTCGGAGAGCCACATCATCACCACGACCCGCAGGTACGGGAAGGCCAGCACCATGCTGGTCAGCACGCCGGCGATCACCAGCCACGCGTGCCCGCCGTCGAGCGCCGGGCCGAAGACCGCGAACTTGCTCGTGAAGCCGCTGGTCAGCGGGATGCCGGCGAAGGCCAGCAGGATGAACGTGAAGACCCCGGCGTAGAACGGCGAGCGGCGCCCCAGCCCGGCCCAGCGGGACAGGTGGGTGGCCTCCCCGTCGGCGTCGCGCACCAGCGTCACCACGGCGAACGCGGCGAGCACCGAGAAGCCGTACGCGACCAGGTAGAACATCGTCCCGGAGATCCCGTCGGCGCCCGGGGCCAGCACGCCGACCAGCAGGTAGCCGGCGTTGGCGATCGAGGAGTAGGCCAGCAGCCGCTTGATGTCGGTCTGGGTGACCGCCAGCACCGCGCCGACCAGCATCGTCAGCACCGCCACCGCGCCGAGGACGGGGGTGAAGTCCCACCGGGCCCCGTCGAAGGCGACGTGGAACACCCGCAGGAGGGCGCCGAACGCGGCGACCTTGGTGCAGGCGGCCATGAGGCCGGTGACCGGCGTCGGCGCGCCCTGGTAGACGTCCGGCGTCCAGACGTGGAAGGGGGCGGCCGCCGCCTTGAAGAGCAGGCCGATGGCGAGCAGCGCCATACCGGCGAAGAGCAGCACCGGGCTGGCCGGGGAGTTCGTGACGGCGGCGTCGATGGTGGCGAAGTCGACACCCGCCTGCCGGCCCGGCACGCCCGAGGTGAAGCCGTAGATCAGGGCCACCCCGAAGAGGAAGAAGGCCGAGGCGTACGCGCCGAGCATGAAGTACTTCAGCGCGGCCTCCTGGCTCAGCAGACGCCGGCGGCGGGCCAGCGCGCAGAGCAGGTACAGCGGCAGCGAGAAGACCTCGAGCGCGATGAACATGGTCAGCAGGTCGTTCGCCGCCACGAAGATCAGCATGCCGCCGATCGCGAACGTGGTCAGCGGGTACACCTCGGTGAGGCCGTTCTTGCCCTCGGCCTGCCGCCTGTCGTCGGCCGACTCGGCCGTGACGGCGGCCTGGGCGACGAACGCCCCGCCCCGCTCCACCGAACGCTCGCCGATCAGCAGCAGCGCCATCGCCGCGAGGACCAGGATCGCGCCCTGGAGGAAGAGCGTCGGCCCGTCCACCGCGATCGCCCCGCCGATGGTGATCTTCCGCTCGTCGGCGGCGAGCACCACCATGGTCAGCGCGGCGAGCACCGCCAGCAGGGCCAGCGACAGCTGGACCACGTGCCGGAGCCGACGGGGCACGAACGCCTCGACCAGCACGCCCAGCAGCGCGGCACCCAGCATGATCAGGGTTGGCGCGAGCGCCGCGTAGTCGATCGAGGGGAGTTGCAACTCGCTCACTTTGCCGCCTCCTGGACGGTGCCGCCCGAGGTCGGGGCGGGGTCGGTGCTGCCGACGTCCTGCATGGTCGCCTGCACGGCCGGGTTGATCACGTCGGTGACCGGCTTCGGGTAGAAGCCGAGCAGCACGATCAGCGCGATCAGCGGGGCGACCACGAACTTCTCGCGCAGGTTCAGGTCACGCCGCATGCCGTCGATCTCGGTCAGCGCCGGGTTGAGCGTGCCCTGGGTGGTGCGCTGCACCATCCACAGCACGTACGCCGCGGCCAGGATGATGCCGAGCGTCGCGATCACCGCGACCGGCTTGTTCACCGTGAACGTGCCGATCAGCACCAGGAACTCGGAGACGAACGGCGCGGTGCCGGGGAGCGCGAGCGAGGCCAGACCGGCGAAGAAGAGCACCCCGGCCAGGAGCGGCACGAGCTTGCCGGCCCCGCCGAAGTCGCTGATCAGCGCCGAGCCGCGCCGGGCGATGAGCATCCCCACCACCAGGAAGAGCAGGCCGGTGGCGAGCCCGTGGTTGACCATGTAGAGCACCGCGCCGGTGCCCGCCTGGGTGGTGAAGGCGAAGATGCCCACGCCGATGAAGCCGAAGTGCGCGATCGAGGTGTAGGACACCAGCCGCTTCAGGTCGTTCTGGCCGACCGCCAGCAGCGCGGCGTAGATGATGCCGATCACCCCGAGCGCCAGCGCCCACGGGGCGAACCACCTGGCCGCGTCCGGGAAGAGCGGCAGGCAGTAGCGCAGGATGCCGAAGGTGCCGACCTTGTCGAGAACGCCGACGAGGAGCGCCGCCGCGCCGGCCGGAGCCGCGCCACCGGCGTCCGGCAGCCAGGTGTGGAACGGGAAGAACGGCGCCTTGATCGCGAACGCGAGGAAGAAGCCGAGGAACAGCCAGCGCTCGGTGCCGGTCGAGATGTCCACCTGGGACAGCGCCTGCCAGTCGAAGGTCTTCCCGCCGACCACCCAGAGACCGATCACCGCGGCGAGCATGAACAGACCGCCGACCAGCGAGTAGAGGAAGAACTTCACCGCCGCGTACTGCCGCTGGTGGCCGCCGTAGCTGCCGATGAGGAAGTACATCGGCACCAGCATGACCTCGAAGAACACGTAGAACAGGAAGACGTCGGCGGCGGCGAAGACGCCGATCATCGTGCACTCGAGGACGAGCAGCAGGGCGAAGTAGACCGGCACCGACCGCTTCGAGGACTCGGCGTCGTGCCACGACGCCAGGATCACCAGCGGCACGAGCACCGCGATCAGCATCAGCATCACCAGCGCGATGCCGTCGGCGGCGAAGGTGAAGCTGACGCCCCAGTTCGGGATCCACGCGTAGGACTCGCGGAACTGGAAGCGGTCACCGCCGACCTCGAAGGTCACCCACATGACCACCGACAGCACCAGCACCAGCAGCGACCAGCCGAGCGCCACCTGCTTGGCCAGCTCCGGCCGGCTGCGCGGCAGGAAGGCCACCACCAGGGCACCGACCAGCGGTGCCACGGTGAGCACCGAGAGGAACGGGAAGTCGGACATTATGCGGCCTTACCTCCGTCGTCACTGCGCGGTCCGCCGGTGACGGCCGCCTGGAAGAGGTCGATCACGCCAGCCACCCCGCCTCGACGGCCAGGAACGCCGCCAGGACCAGCAGCGCGCCGGTCAGGATCGAGGTGGCGTACGACCGGACGAAGCCCGTCTGGAGCCGCCGGAGCCGGCCCGAGCCGCCGCCGATCGTCGCCGCGAGGCCGTTCACCAGCCCGTCGACGCCCCGGTTGTCGAGGTAGACCAGCGCCCGGGTGAGGAAGATGCCCGGCTTCTCGAAGACCGCCTCGTTGAACGCGTCGGTGTAGAGGTTGCGTCGGGCGGCGGTGACCAGCACCCCGGCCCGCTGCGGCGCGGTGGCCGTGCCGTTGCGGAACAGGAACCAGGCCAGCCCCGCGCCGAGGACGGTGACCAGCAGCGAGAGCACCGTGATCACGGTGTGCGAGAGCACCGCGTGGTGCCCCTCCTCCTGGCCGCCCAGCCCGGCGGTGGCCTCCAGCCAGTCGGGCACGGAGGTGGCGAGCAGGAAACCGGCACCCACGGAACCCGCGCCGAGCAGCATCAGCGGGATGGTCATCAGGATCGGCGACTCGTGCGGCTGCTCGATCTCCTCCGTCCAGCGCTTCGGCCCGTGGAAGGTGAGCACGAAGAGCCGGGTCATGTAGAACGCCGTGAGCCCGGCGCCGAGCAGCGCGGCCATGCCGAAGAGCCAGGCCGTCCAGTCGTCCCGCTCGAACGCCGCCACGATGATCGGCTCCTTGGAGAAGAAGCCGGAGAACGGGAACATGCCGATGATGGCCAGCCAGCCCATCATGAAGGTGATCCAGGTGATCTTCATGTACTTCGACAGCCCGCCGAAGCGGCGGATGTCCACCTGGTCCTTCATGCCGTGCATGACCGAGCCGGCGCCGAGGAACATGTTGGCCTTGAAGAAGCCGTGCGCCAGCAGGTGCACGATCGCCAGCGCGTACGCCGCGCCGCCGAGGCCGACGCCGAGGAACATGTAGCCGATCTGGCTCACCGTCGACCAGGCCAGCACCCGCTTGATGTCGTCCTTGGCCGCGCCGATGACGCAGCCGATCAGCAGCGTCAGCGCGCCGACGCTCACCACCACCAGCTGGAGGGTGGAGTTGGCCGAGAAGATCGGGTTGGACCGGGCGATCAGGTAGACGCCGGCGGTGACCATGGTGGCGGCGTGGATGAGCGCCGACACCGGGGTCGGGCCCTCCATCGCGTCCGGCAGCCACGCCTGGAGCGGGAACTGGCCGGACTTGCCGGTCGCGCCGAGCAGGAGCAGCAGGCCGAGCACCAGCACCGTGGTCGCGGTCAGCGAGCCGACGCCGTTGAAGACCTCGTCGTACTGGGTGGTGCCGAGGGTGGCGAACATGATGAAGATGCCGATCGCCAGGCCGGCGTCGCCGACCCGGTTCATCAGGAACGCCTTCTTGCCGGCCGTCGCGGCGCTGGGCCGCTCGTACCAGAAGGAGATCAGCAGGTACGACGCCAGGCCGACGCCCTCCCAGCCGAAGTAGAGCATCACGTAGTTGTTGCCGAGCACCAGCAGGAGCATGGCCGCGACGAACAGGTTGAAGTAGGCGAAGAACCGCCGGCGCCCGTCGTCGTGCGACATGTACTCGACCGCGTAGAGGTGGATCAGGAAGCCCACCCCGGTGATCAGCAGCACGAAGACGGCGGCCAGCGGGTCGAAGAGCAGACCGAAGTCCACCCGCAGGTCGCCGACCGTGATGAAGTCCCACATGCTCAGCTCGACCGACTTGTTCTCCAGCCCACGCAGCTGGAGGAAGTAGGTCAGGCCGAGCACGAACGCGGCGCCGATGGCGGCCACCCCGAGCCAGTGCCCCCAGCGGTCCGCCCGCCGGCCGAGCAGCAGCAGGATCGCCGCGCTGACCAGCGGGATGGCCACCAGCAGCCAGACGCTGCCCAGCAGCCCGTCCGCCGTCGCGTAGGCGACGGTGCCCGCCGGCTCAGCCGGGGCGTTCGTCAGAATCGTTCCCACCGCAGGACCCCTCAGTACTTCAGCAGGTTGGCGTCGTCGACGCTCGCGGAGCGCCGGGTCCGGAAGATCGCCATGATGATCGCGAGCCCGACCACGACCTCGGCCGCCGCCACCACCATCACGAAGAACGCCATGATCTGGCCGTTGAGGTCACCGTTGATCCGGCTGAAGGTGACCAGCGTCAGGTTGGCCGCGTTGAGCATCAGCTCGACGCACATGAAGAGCACGATCGCGTTGCGCCGGATCAGCACACCGACCGCGCCGATGGTGAAGAGCACCGCGGCCAGCACCAGGTAGTAGTCGGGCGTCATCGCTGCGCCAACCTTTCGTTCGCGACTGCGAGGCTCGCAAGCTCACTCCTCGCGCTCACTTGTCCGTCCCCTTCAGGGTGGTCTCCTGGGCGGTCAGCTCGCGCACCGGCAGGATGTCCGGGGTGCTCCGGTCGGTCAGCCGGCCGTCGGGCAGGCGGGCCGGGGTGGCCACGGAGGACGAGGTCGCGAAGACACCGGGGCCGGGCTTCGGGCCCGGGTAGTTGCCCGGGGCGAAGCGGGCCCGCATCGTCTTCGGCTGGTCCATCTTGTCCTGCTTGCGCCGCTCGATGTGGGCCAGCACCATCGCGCCGACCGAGGCCGTGATGAGCAGCGCCGAGGTCAGCTCGAAGGCGAAGACGTACTTGGTGAAGAGCAGCCGCGCGATGCCCTGGACGTTGCCCTCGGCGTTGGCCTGCTCCAGGCCGACCGCCGTGGTCCCCTCCAGCGCCCGCCAGAGCGCGCCGCCGACCAGGCCGCCGAAGCCGAGCCCGAGCACCACCGCCGCGATCCGCTGACCGCGCAGCGTCTCGATCAGCGAGTCCGAGGCGTCGCGCCCGACGAGCATCAGCACGAAGAGGAACAGCATCATGATCGCGCCGGTGTAGACGATGATCTGCACCATGCCGATGAACGGCCCCGCCTGGAGCACGTAGAAGACGCCCAGGCAGAGCATGGTCAGCACCAGCCAGAGGGCCGAGTGCACGGCGTTGCGCGCCACGACCATCCCGATCGCGCCGATCAGCGCCAGCGGGGCCAGGATCCAGAAGGTCACCTGCTCCCCGCCGGAGACCCCGCCCGCCGCGGCGAGCACCGTCTGCGTGGTCATGCTCCGTCTCCCTTGGCCGCCGCGGCCCGCTGGGCGTGCTGCTCGGCGCCGGGGAAGGTCACGCCGGGGTGCTCCTCCACCTGGTACCGACCCGGGTTGTTGGTCGAGTGCTCCGCGCCCGCCGAGGTGCCCGGGTTGGTCAGCGCACCGACGTAGTAGTCCTTCTCGCTGTCGCCCAGCCGCATCGGGTGCGGGGGCTGCTCCATGCCCGGCAGCAGCGGCGCGAGCAGCTGCTCCTTCGTGAAGATCAGATCCTGCCGGTCGTCCCGGGCCAGCTCGTACTCGTTGCTCATGGTGAGCGAACGGGTCGGGCAGGCCTCGATGCAGAGACCGCAGAAGATGCAGCGGGCGTAGTTGATCTGGTAGACGCTGGCGTACCGCTCACCCGGCGAGAAGCGCTGCTCGTCGGTGTTGTCGCCGCCCTCGACGTAGATCGCGTCCGCCGGGCAGGCCCAGGCGCACAGCTCGCAGCCGATGCACTTCTCCAGCCCGTCGGGGTGCCGGTTGAGGATGTGCCGCCCGTGGTAGCGCGGCGCCGAGACCGGCGGCTTGAACGGGTAGTCGGTGGTGACGACCTTCTTGAACATGTGCGAGAAGGTGACACCGAAGCCCTTGAACGTTCCGGTGATCGCGCCCACGTCACACCTCCCTGGAGTCCGAGCCGGTGGCGATGTTGGCCGGCTCCCGCTCGGCGACCACGCGCCTGGTGCGCGGGCTCGGTGGTACCTGCAGGTCCATCGGGGGCAGCGGGAAGCTGCCGTACGGCCGGTCGTTGACCTGTTCCTGGAGCGTCGCCTTCGGCTGCGGCTTCCGGCTGGGCCACAGCAGCGTGGCGAGCAGCAGGATGCCGGCCGGGATGCCGACGGCGATCATCTTGCTGCGCGAGTCCCAGTCCTCGATCGAGCGCAGGCCGGCCAGGACCAGGATCCAGACCAGGTTGATCGGGAGCAGCACCTTCCAGCCGAGGCGCATGAACTGGTCGTAGCGCAGCCGGGGCAGCGTGCCCCGCAGCCACACGAAGACGAAGACCAGCATGACGACCTTGGCGAAGAACCAGAGCATCGGCCACCAGCCGGAGTTGGCGCCGGCCCAGATGGTGGTGATCGGCGCCGGGGCCCGCCAGCCGCCCAGGAAGAGCGTCGTGGTGACCGCGGACATGGTGACCATGGCGACGTACTCGCTGAGCATGTAGAGCGCGAACTTCAGCGAGCTGTACTCGGTCATGTAGCCCGCGACCAGCTCGGACTCCGCCTCCGGCAGGTCGAACGGCGCGCGGTTGGTCTCGCCGACCGTGGAGATGAAGAAGATGATGAAGCTCGGCAGCAGCAGGATCGCGTACCAGCCGGGGGCCGGGATCTCGAGGCCGCCGATACTCAGCTGGGTGCCGTTTCCCTGCGCGGCGACGATCCCGCTGGTGGACATCGTGCCGGCGGTCATGAAGACCGCCACGATGCTCAGTCCCATCGCGACCTCGTACGAGATCATCTGGGCGGTGGAGCGCAGGCCGCCGAGGATCGGGTAGGTCGAGCCGGAGGCCCAGCCGCCGAGCACGATGCCGTAGATGCCCATGGACGAGCAGGCCAGCAACACCAGGACCGCCACCGGCACGTCGGTGACCTGCAACGGCGTCCAGTGGCCGAAGATGCTCACCATCGGGCCGAACGGCACCACCGACAGCGAGGTGACCGCGCAGATCACCGAGATCGTCGGGGCGAAGAAGAAGACGACCTTGTCGGCCGCCCTCGGCAGGATGTCCTCCTTGAAGGCCATCTTCAGACCGTCGGCGAGGGTCTGCAACAGACCGAACGGGCCGGCCTGGTTGGGGCCGGGCCGCACCGCCATGCGGCCCACGACCCGCCGCTCGAACCAGACGCCGAGCAGCGTGGCGAGCAGGCCGAAGGCGAAGGCGAAGACGATCTTGATGAGGACCAGCCACCAGGGGTCCCGGCCGAAGTCGGCCAGCGTCGGGTCCTGGGCCAGGTAGGCCGCGTTCACTGGACGCCCCTCTCGTTCTCGACCGCGTGGGCGGAGATCCGCACGACCGCGCCGGACGTCGCACCGAGGCTGCGCCGCACCGTCGAGCCGGGCGAGTTGGTCGGCAGCCAGACGACGCCGTCCGGCATCTCGGTGATCTCCGCCGGCAGGGTGAGCGCTCCCCGGTCGGTGCCCACCGTCACCGGGTCACCGTCGGCGACGGCGAGCGCCTCCGCGGTGCCCTTGCCCAGCCGGACCACCGGCGGGCGGGCGGTGCCGGCGAGGTGCTCGTCGCCGTCGGTGAGGCTGCCCAGGTCGATCAGCTGGTGCCAGGTCGCGAGGACCGCCTCGCCGGCGCCCGGCTGCCGCACCGCGGCCGGCTCCACCGACGGCGTGGCGGGCCGGTTCGTGCGGGTCCGCGGCAGCGCACCCAGCTCCCGGCGGACGCTGAGCACGTCGCCGGTGCCGAGCCGCACGTCGAGCTGCGCGGCGAGCGCGTCCAGCACCCGGCCGTCGGTCATCGCGGCGGTGCGCAGCACCGCCTCGAAGGTGCGCAGCCGGCCCTCCCAGTCCAGGAAGCTGCCGGCCTTCTCGGCCACCGGGGCGACGGGGAAGACGACGTCGGCCCGGCGGGCCACCGCGCTCATCCGCAGCTCCAGGCTGACCAGGAACGGCACCTCGTCGAGGGCGGCCTCGGCCAGCCGCGGGTCGGCCAGGTCGGCCGGGTCGACCCCGGCCACCACCAGCGCGCCGAGCTGACCGCCGGCGGCGGCGGCGAGGATGCCGTCGGTGTCCCGGCCGGCCTGGCTCGGGATCACCCCGGCCGCGATGTCCCACGCCTCGCCCAGCTCGGCCCGGGCGGCCGGCTCGTTGACCAGGCGACCGCCGGGGAGCAGGTTGGGCAGGCAGCCCGCGTCGATCGCGCCACGGTCGCCCGCGCGCCGCGGCACCCAGGCCAGCTTCGCGCCGGTACGCCGGGCCACGTCGGCCGCCGCGGAGAGGCCACCCGGCACGCTGGCGAGGCGCTCGCCGACGATCAGGATCGCGCCCTCGGCGCCGAGCGCCTCGGCGACCGTCGCGTGCTCGGCGAGCACCGTGGCCTCCTCGCCCGGCACCACCCGGGCCAGCTTGGCCCCGAGCTTCTCCAGGCCGCGGGTGGCGAACGGCGCGATCGCGTACACCGTGAGCTTCTTCTTCAGGTACGCCTTGCGCAGCCGCAGGAAGAGGATCGGGCACTCCTCCTCCGGCTCCAGCCCGACCAGCACCACCGCCGGCGCCTTCTCCACGTCGGCGTAGGTGACGTCGGTGACGCCGGCGACCGAGCTGGCCAGGAAGTCGGTCTCCTCGCGGGAGACCGGGCGGGCCCGGAAGTCGATGTCGTTGGTGTTCAGCGCGACCCGGGCGAACTTCGCGTACGCGTAGGCGTCCTCGACGGTCAGCCGACCGCCGGTGAGCACCGCCGTGCCCCGGCCGCCGTCCCGCGCCGCGCGCAGCCCCTCGGCGGCGACGGCCAGCGCCTCGCTCCAGGCGGCCTCACGCAGCTCGCCGGTCTGCGGGTCGCGGACCAGCGGGGTGGTGAGCCGGTCGAAGGCGCGGGTGTACTGGAAGCCCCACCGCCCCTTGTCGCAGTTCCACTCCTCGTTCACCGCCGGGTCGTCGCCGGCCAGCCGGCGCAGCACCTTGCCCCGTCGCCAGTCGGTGCGCTGGGCGCACCCGGCCGAGCAGTGCTCGCAGACGCTGGGGGTGGAGACCAGGTCGAACGGGCGGGCCCGGAACCGGTACTGGGTGCCGGTCAGCGCGCCGACCGGGCAGATCTGCACCGTGTTGCCGGAGAAGTACGAGTTGAAGGGCACGTCGCCAGACTCGGCCGCGGCGTCGGCGGACCCGGGGCAGCCCATGTCCGCGTCGACGCCGTAGTCCTCGTCCCGGTAGATGTTGATCTCCTCGGCGGACGACCGGCCCATCAGGTCGATGAACTTGTCGCCGGCGATCTCCTCGGAGAACCGGGTGCAGCGCTGGCAGAGCACGCAGCGCTCGCGGTCGAGCAGCACCTGGGTGCTGATCGGCAGCGGCTTCGGGTACTCCCGCTTGTGCTCGTGGAAGCGCGAGTCGGCGCGGCCGGTCGACATCGCCTGGTTCTGCAGCGGGCACTCGCCGCCCTTGTCGCACATCGGGCAGTCGAGCGGGTGGTTGAGCAGCAGCAGCTCCATGACCCCCTCCTGCGCCTTCTTGGCGACCGGCGAGGTGAGCTGCGTGCGCACCACCATGCCGTCGGCGACGGTCTGGGTGCACGAGGCGACCGGCTTGCGCTGCCCCTCCACCTCGACCAGGCACTGGCGGCACGCACCGGCCGGGGCCAGCAGCGGGTGGTCGCAGAACCGGGGGATCTCCGTGCCCAACTGCTCGGCGACCCGGATCAGGAGCGCCCCCTTGGGGGCGGTGACCTCGACGCCGTCGATGGTGAGCGTGACGGTCTCGGTCTGCTTCGCTACGTCGGTCATTAGTGGGCTCCCACCAGCTGCTTGTCCGACAGCTTCGGCGCGGTACGTCCCTCGATGTAGTCGAGGTAGTCCTGCTTGAAGTACTTCAGCGAGGAGGTCACCGAACTGGTCGCGCCGTCACCGAGGCCGCAGAACGAGCGGCCGAGGATGTTGTCGCAGGTGTCCAGCAGGGTGTCGAGGTCCTCGTGGGTGCCCTGGCCGGCCAGGATCCGCCGGTAGACCCGGACCATCCAGTAGTTGCCCTCCCGGCACGGGGTGCACTTGCCGCACGACTCGTGGTGGTAGAACTCCAGCCACCGGTAGGTCGCGTAGACCGGGCAGTCCTGGTCGGAGAAGATCTGGGTGGCCGTGGTGCCCAGGATCGAGCCGGCCGCCGCCACCCCCTCGAAGTCCAGCGGCACGTCCAGGTGCTCGGCGGTGAGCAGCGGCGTCGACGAGCCACCCGGCGTCCAGAACCGCAGGTTGTGGCCGGGCTGCATGCCACCGGCCAGCTCGATCAGCTCGCGCAGGGTGACGCCCATGCCGCACTCGAACTGGCCGGGGTTGGCGATCCGGCCGGAGAGCGAGTAGATCATCGGGCCGGACGACTTCTCCGTGCCCATGGTCTTCCACCACTCCGCGCCGCCGAGGACGATGTACGGCACGCTGGCGATGGTGCCGACGTTGTTGACCACGGTCGGGCTCGCGTACAGGCCGTGGGTGGCCGGGAACGGCGGGCGCAGCCGGGGCTGGCCCCGGAAGCCCTCCAGCGAGTCCAGCAGCGCGGTCTCCTCGCCGCAGATGTACGCCCCGGCGCCCGAGTGCACGACCAGATCCAGGTCGAACTTGGAGCCGAGGATGTTCCTGCCGAGGTAGCCCTTGGCGTACGCCTCCCGCACCGCGTTGCGCAGTCGGCGCGCGGCGTGCACGGCCTCGCCGCGGATGTAGATGTAGGCGCGGTTGGCCCGGATCGCGTACGACGCGATGATCACGCCCTCGACGAGCGCGTGCGGGTCGTGCGTCATCAGCGGGAGGTCCTTGCAGGTGCCCGGCTCCCCCTCGTCGGCGTTGACCACGAGGTAGTGCGGCTTGCCGTCGCCCTGCGGGATGAACCCCCACTTGAGGCCGGTCGGGAAGCCTGCGCCGCCGCGACCGCGCAGGCCCGAATCCTTGATCAACTGGATCAGGTCGTCCGGGTGGGCCTTGACCGCCTTGCGCAGGGCCGCGTAGCCGTCGAGCTTCTCGTACGTGCCGATCCGCCAGGCGTCCGGCGAGAGCCAGCGCTTGGTGAGGACGGGCGTCAGCTTGGCCAGGGTCTCCGGCCGGGGAGTGGTCACTTCTGGACCCCCGTCTCGCTCGCGGCGGCGGGGCCCGCGCCAGCGGCGCCCGCCCTCGCCTCGGCTTCCTTGAGGTTGCGCTGCTGCGCCCCGGCCTCGTCGCCGGCGGGCTTGCCGTCGCCGGCCGGCGGGTTGGCCGCCACCCCGGCGGCCTCGGCCTCCCGCGCGTCGCGGGGCGCCGGCGGCGTGTTGTCCGCCGGAACCCTGGTGCCGGGCGCGTCCGGCACGGCGGTCGCCGCGTCGGGCTGCCGGGTCTCGGCGGCCCGCACCTCGGGCGACTTGCCGTCCGGGGCCTTGACGTCCCGGGTGGTGCTGCCGGCCGCCGCGGCGGCGGGTGCCCGCTCGCCGGTGCCCGCGTTGCCGGCCGCACCCGTGGCGGGCCCGGCACCGTTGCCGCTCGCGGCGGCGGCGGGCGCGGGGGCCGGCTTCGCGGCCTCGCTACGGGCCTTCGCCTCGGCGGCGGCCTTGTCGGCCTCGGCCTTGCTGCGGATCGGGGTGTTCGGGTCGAAGCCCGGCACCGAGATGCCGTGCTGCTGCGCCAGCCGCAGCCCGCGCAGGGTCGGCTCGCCCGGCCCGCCGTCGGCGACCGCGCCCTCGCGCTCGTCGGCGAAGCCGGCGAGCTGCACCGCCATCTCCTTGAGCGTGCAGAGCCGGGCGCCCCGGGTCGGCATCGGCCGGCCGCCTGCGCGCAGCTCGTCGACCACGCCGAGCGCGGCCTGCGGGTTCACGTTGTCGAAGAAGTCGTAGTTGACGGTCATCACCGGGCCGTAGTCGCAGGCCGCCAGGCACTCGGCGTGCTCCAGGGTGATCTTCCCGTCGGCCGTGGTCTCGTCGTGCCCGACGCCGAGGTGCTCGGTGAGGGCGTCGTAGACCTCCTGGCCGCCGAGCACGTTGCACATCGTGTTGGTGCAGACGCTCACCAGGTAGTCACCGGTCGGCCGGCGCTTGTACATCGTGTAGAAGGTGGCGACCGCCCCGACCTGGGCCTTGTTCAGGCCCAGCACCTCGGCGCAGAACGCCACGCCGGCCGGGGAGACGTAGCCCTCCTCGGACTGCACGAGGTGCAGCAGCGGCAGCAGCGCCGACCGGGACCGGTCGGCCGGGTAGCGGGCGATGATCTCCCGCGCCCGCTCCCTGGTCTCGTCAGTGAAAACACTCATCGGTCACAACCACCCATCACGGGGTCCAGCGAGGCGCCGCCGGCGATCACGTCGGCGATCAGACCGCCCTCGGCCATCGCCGGGAGGGCCTGGAGGTTGACGAAGCTCGGCTCCCGGTAGTGCACCCGGTACGGCCGGGTGCCACCGTCGGAGACGGCGTGCACGCCCAGCTCGCCGCGGGGGGACTCGATCGCGACGTAGACCTGGCCCGGCGGCACCCGGAAGCCCTCGGTGACGAGCTTGAAGTGGTGGATCAGCGACTCCATGGACTGACCCATGATCTTCGCGACGTGCTCCAGCGAGTTGCCCATGCCGTCGACGCCGATGGCGAGCTGCGCCGGCCACGCGATCTTCTTGTCGGCCACCATCACCGGGCCCGGCCTGAGCCGGTCCAGAGCCTGCTCGACGAGCTTGAGCGACTCCCGGATCTCGGCGAGCCGGACCACGTAGCGGCCCCACACGTCGCCGTCGGTGTGCGTCGGCACGTCGAACTCGTACGTCTCGTAGCCGCAGTAGGGCATGGTCTTGCGCAGGTCCCAGGCCAGGCCCGCGGAGCGCAGCACCGGGCCGGTCACGCCGAGCGCGACGCAGCCCGTCACGTCGAGCACGGCGACGTTCTTCGTCCGCTCGATCCAGATGGGCTGGCCGGAGAGGAGGTTCTCGTACTCCTTGAGCTGCTTCGGCATCAGCTTCAGGAACTCGCGGATCTTGACGATCGCCTCGTCCGGCACGTCCTGGGCGACACCGCCCGGCCGGACGTACGCGTGGTTCATCCGGAGACCGGTGATGATCTCGAAGATCTCCAGGATGTACTCACGCTCGCGGAAGCCGTAGAGCATCATGTTGATCGCGCCCAGCTCCATGCCGGTGGTGGCCAGCCAGACCAGGTGCGAGGAGATCCGGTTCAGCTCCATCATCAGGACCCGGATGGTGTTCGCCCGCTCGGTGATCTGCTCGGTGATGCCGAGCAGCTTCTCCACCGCCAGCGCGTACCCCGTCTCGTTGAAGATCGGGGAGAGGTAGTCCATCCGGGTCACGAAGGTGCTGCCCTGGACCCAGTTGCGGTACTCGAGGTTCTTCTCGATCCCGGTGTGCAGGTAGCCGACGACCGAGCGGGCCTCGCGGACCGTCTCGCCCTCCAGCTCCAGGATCAGCCGGAGCACACCGTGCGTCGACGGGTGCTGCGGACCCATGTTGACGACGATCCGCTCGTCGTTGATCGGGTCGGTCCCCGAGACGACGCTGTCCCAGTCGCCACCGGTGACGGTGAAGACCTTGCCTTCGGTGGTCTCGCGCTCGGTGGCGTAGTTCGACGTGGTCATTTCAGCCCTCCGATCGGGACTGCGGGGCTCGCAAGCTCACTCCTCGCACCGGTCACTGGTACGACCTCCGCTGGTCCGGCGGCGGAATCTGGGCGCCCTTGTACTGGACCGGCACGCCGCCGAGCGGGTAGTCCTTGCGCTGCGGGTGGCCCTCCCAGTCGTCCGGCATGAGGACCCGGGTCAGGTTGGGGTGACCGTCGAAGACGATGCCGAACATGTCGTACGCCTCGCGCTCCTGCCAGTCCGCCGTCGGGTAGACCGACGTGACGCTCGGCAGGTGCGGCTCCTCGACGGAGACCGCGGCCTCCAGCCGCACCGTGCGGCGGTAGGTCATCGAGGTGAGCTGGTAGACGACGTGCAGCCGGCGGGCGTCGGCGCCGAGGTAGTCCACCCCGGACACCGAGGAGCAGAGTTCGAAGCGGAGCGCCATGTCGTCCCGCATCACCTGGCAGACCTCGGCGATCCGCTCGGCGCGGACGTGCAGGGTCAGCTCGCCGCGGTCGACCACGACCTTCTCGACGGCGTCGGCGAAGGCGGGGTACGCCTCCTCCAGCGCGTCGCGGACCTCGTCGAAGTAGCCCCCGTACGGCCGGGGGGCGTCCTCGATGGTCTGGCGCTGGCGGACCAGGCCGCCGAAGCCGGACACGTCCCCGGAGCCCTGGTTGCCGAACATGCCCCGGCCGGCCGGGCTGGCGGGCGGGTACTCGGCGGGTGCGGTGCTGCTGGCGCCGGCCGGCGTGACCGGCACCGGCACCCCGCCGTCGTCTTTCCTGTCCTGCGGCGCGGTCACTTCTGGACACCCCCGTGCTGGTGCAGGTGGTTCTGGGCCTTCATCCAGTTCTCGATCCGCAGCTGCTCCTCGCGGCCCTCGCGGACCGCCTTGGTCCACTCGGCCCGCCGGGCCTTGTCGCTGCGGTAGGACGACGGCATCGAGCCGTAGGGCACGACCGGGACGTCGCCGCGGGCCTGCCGCGCCTCGAGCATCTTGCGGCCGTTCGGGCCGAGCGGCTCGTGCCCGATCTTCTCGCGCAGCTTCAGGACCGCGTCGATGAGCATCTCGGGCCGGGGCGGGCAGCCCGGCAGGTACATGTCGACCGGCACGATGTGGTCGACGCCCTGCACGATGGCGTAGTTGTTGAACATGCCGCCGCTGCTCGCGCAGACGCCCATGGAGATCACCCAGCGGGGCTCCGCCATCTGGTCGTAGATCTGGCGCAGCACGGGGGCCATCTTCTGGCTGACCCGGCCGGCCACGATCATCAGGTCGGCCTGCCGGGGCGAGGCCCGGAAGACCTCCATGCCCCAGCGCCCCATGTCGAAGTGCGGGCCGCCGGCGGCCATCATCTCGATCGCGCAGCAGGCCAGCCCGAAGGTGGCGCCCCAGACCGACGTCTTCCGCGACCAGTTGACCAGCTTCTCCACGGAGGTGAGCAGGACACCGGCGGGGAGCTTCTCCTCGATACCCATCTGAGGTTCCTCCCTCAGTCCCAGTCCAGCCCGCCGCGCCGCCAGACGTAGGCGTACGCGACGAAGACCGCGACGATGAACAGGACCATCTCCACGAAGCCGAAGATCGGCAGGGCGTCGAACGAGACCGCCCAGGGGTAGAGGAAGATGATCTCGATGTCGAAGACGATGAAGAGCATCGCCGTCAGATAGAACTTGATCGGGAACCGTCCGCCGCCCACCGGCTGCGGGCTGGGTTCGATGCCGCACTCGTACGCCTCGAGCTTGGCCTTGTTGTAACGCCGGGGACCGGCGAAGCGGGCAGCGCCCACGGAGAACAGCGCGAACCCCGCGGCGAGGGCGAACAGCCCGATGATCGGTGCGTAAGGCGAGAGCGACATCGTTTTCTCCTGCTCGTCCTTCCCTGCCCCTGGTCCTTAACAAAAATCACACTATTCACATCCCTCGCGACGACCGTCGCCGGGGGTCGGCCCGTCCGGCCGGCGGCCGTCACACGGCTGGCGCCGCCCTGGTCATCGCGTTGATGACGCGGTCCATGGCGTCCCCGTCCCGGGGGTCGGTCAGGTTCGCCAGCAGCTTGAGCA
This sequence comes from Micromonospora sp. CPCC 205561, assembly GCF_036906775.1. NCBI lineage: Bacteria > Bacillati > Actinomycetota > Actinomycetes > Micromonosporales > Micromonosporaceae > Micromonospora > Micromonospora sp. CPCC 205561. The sequence goes on from NZ_JBAKHV010000009.1 coordinate 20,863, forward strand.
CGAAGCGCATCAGCATCGGGTGCGGCATGCCGTGCTTCGTGGCCATCCGCATGATCTCGGGACGGCCGATGAGCTTCACGAAGATCCCGCCCAGCCGGTAGTAGCCGCCGAAGCGGGCCTTCAGCTCCGCCGGGTAGGCCGCCAGGGCGCGCTCGCGGTCCGCGCCGGCCGGGCGCGCGAGCGCCTGCACGGCGACCTCCGCGGCCAGCTCGCCGGACTCCATCGCGTACGCGATGCCCTCGCCGTTGAACGGGTTGACCATGCCGCCGGAGTCGCCGACCAGCAGCACACCCCGGGTGTAGTGCGGCACCCGGTTGAAGCCCATGGGGAGCGCGGCGCCGAGGATCGGCCCCTCCGCGTTCGCCTCGTCGGTCATGCCCCAGTCGGCGGGGGTGTTCGCCAGCCAGTCGGTGAGCAGCCGGCGGTAGTTGGTCTTGCCGAAGGCCGACGAGGAGTTGAGCACGCCGAGGCCGACGTTGACGCGGCCGTCGCCGAGCCCGAAGATCCAGCCGTACCCGGGCAGCAGCTTGTCGCCGCTGTCCTTGCTGCGCAGCTCCAGCCAGGACTCCAGGTAGTTGTCGTCGTGCCGGGCCGGCGAGCGGTAGTAGCGCCGGACGGCGACGCCGATCGGCCGGTCCTCGCGCTTGGCCAGCCCGAGGGCGAGCGGGAACCGACCGGAGACCCCGTCGGCCGCGACGACCAGCGGCGCGTGGAAGGTGGCGGGCTCCCGGTCGGGGCCGACCTCCGCCACCACGCCGGTGACGCGGTCGTCCGGGCCGAGCACCGGGCCGGTGACGTTCACGCCGGTGCGCAGCTTGACGCCGGCGGCGACGGCGCGCTGGGCGAGCAGGTCGTCGAAGTCGAGCCGGGTGCGCACCAGGCCGTAGTTGGGGAAGCTCGCGAGGTCGGGCCAGTCCAGCTCCAGCCGGATGCCGCCACCGATGACGCGCAGGCCCCGGTTGTGCAGCCAGCCCGCCTCGGGCGAGGTGTCCACGCCCATCCGGATCAGCTGCCGCACCGCGCGCGGGGTCAGCCCGTCGCCGCAGACCTTCTCCCGGGGGAACTCCGTCTTCTCCAGCAGCAGCACCCGAACGCCGTGCCGAGCCAGGTGGTACGCGGTAGCCGACCCACCGGGACCGGCGCCCACGACGATCACGTCGGCGTCGTGCTCCACCGCGGCCATCTCGCGCCTCCTCCCGCTCGCTCGTGAAATGCTTCACAAGCCCAGACGGAGGGAGTCTATGACCGACGCCATAACCTCGCCGGATCAGGGGTACCTAAGTTGCCGGAGACACGCCGGCCGAGGTCGGGGGCCGGGCGTCAGTGCCCGGCGGAGGCGGCCGCGCCCAGGCCGGCGTCGAGCCGGATCGTCTCCGGCAGGTGCTCGCGCAGCGCCCCGCCGGCGACCCGGTCCAGCGCGGCCAGCACCTCGGCGACGACCTGACGGACGTCGGCGGGGTCCGCGCCGGCCAGCTCCCTGAGCTGGGCGACGAGTTCGGCCGCGTCGTCGTCGGCGACCTCCGCGCCGGTCGCCTGGTCTGGTGCCGTCATGGAGGCGAGCTTACGGAACAAGATGGACTAAATCTCCGAATTCCGGCGAATCGATGGAGCGTCGCCGGACACCCGGGAAGGGTCAGCTCCGGACCGCGCGGTGCAGCGCCGCGACGCCACCGGTCAGGTTGCGCCAGGCCACCCTCTCCCAGCCCGCCGCGCCGACCCGCGCCGCGAGCGCGGGCTGGTCGGGCCAGGCCCGGATCGACTCGGCCAGGTAGACGTACGCGTCGGGGTTGCTGGAGACCGTGCGGGCCACCACAGGCAACGAGCGCATCAGGTACGACAGGTAGACCGTGCGGAACGCCGGGTTGACCGGGGTGCTGAACTCGCACACCACCAGCCGGCCGCCCGGCCGGGTGACCCGGGCCAACTCGCGCAGGGCGGCGTCGGTGTCACTCACGTTGCGCAGCGCGAAGGAGATGGTCACCGCGTCGAAGGTGGCGTCGGCGAAGGGCAGCCTCAGCGCGTCGCCGGCCAGCAGCGGCACCCGGGGGCGGGCCCGCTTGCCGACGCGCAGCATGCCGAGGGAGAGGTCGGCGCCCACCGCGTACGCCCCGGAGTGCGCCAGTTCCTCGGTGGAGACGCCGGTGCCGGCGCCCACGTCGAGCACCCGGTCGCCCGGCCGCAGGTCGAGCGCGGCCCGGGTGGCCCGCCGCCAGGACCGGTCCTGCCCGAAGGAGAGGACGGTGTTGGTCAGGTCGTAGCGGGCCGCCACGCCGTCGAACATCGCGGCGACCTCGTGCGGCTGCTTGTCCAGGCTGGCGCGCCGGCCCTGCGGGATGCTCACGTCCCCCACTCTGCCAGCCCGGCTCCCGCCGGCGGCCGGTGGGTCGGCGACCGGCCGGGTACGGCACAGGGGCGGGGTGGTCGTCCACCCCGCCCCTGTCGCGTTAACAGTCGGTCAGTCGGTCGACTTCTCGTCGCCGGGGGTGACCAGGACCACGTCGCGCCGCCGGGAGACCAGCAGCAGCGCGCCGCCGGCCAGCAGCACGGCGGCACCGATGCCGCCGATCAGCCCGGCCTGCACGCCGGTGACCGGCAGCCCGCCGCCACCGCCGCCGCCACCGCCCGGGGTCGCGGTCGGCGTCGCCGTCGGCCCGCCGCTCGGGCCGGGGGTCGGGGTCGGCTCGCCCGTCGGGTTCGGGGTCGGCTGCGCCGAGAGGTCGACGAGAGCCTCGAAGATCGCGTGGTTGTCCATCATGTCGACCTCGGCGAAGGTCTTGCGCTGCGTCCGGTCGGCTGCCCGTGGCGCCGACAGCGGCTCACCCTCGGCGGCGTCCAGCCCGTACGCGAAGAGGTCGCCCTCGCGCAGCACCGGCTCGGTGACGCCGTCGCCCACCTTCACCGTGACCTCGGCGGTGTAGTACTGCCCGCGGCGCAGGGTCACGCCGGTGTCCTCGCAGAACACCCGCGCCTTGCCCTCGACGGGCTCCTGCTCGGCGCAGCCCTCGGGCAGCGTCACGAAGCTCACCCCGGCCGGCAGGACGAGGCCGTAGAAGATGCCGGTCGCCGGCCGGCTGCCGTCGTTGTAGACCGCCCAGTCCAGCGGGACCGTCTCGCCCCGGCGCACCGGCTTCAGGTCCGGCTCGTCGGCCACCGCGCCGTTGACCACGACGTTGGCCTGGACGTCCTGCACCCAGGCGGTGAGGTCGTAGCCGGGCTTGGTCACGGTGATCGGCACCGCGACGTCGTCCCCGATCTTCGCCTGGGGGGTCTCGGTGCGCAGGCCCACCTTCAGGGTGCCGCCGTCGCCCTTGCCGCCGGTGCTGAACAGCGGGATGCCGAATTCCGCACTGGTGCCGGCGCGGACGTCGCCGAGGAGGCAGTCGTAGACGCCGCCCGCTTCGGGCTGGCAGCCCTCCGGCACCACGAAGCCGACCCGGTTCTGCTTGAGCCGCCGGGTGTCCACCTTGACGTGGACGTTCCTGGCGTCGGCGGCGCCCGAGTTCGTGACGGTGAACTTGAACGGCTTGGCCTTGGCGGCCTTCACGCCCCTGGCCAGGTGGTAGCTGGTCGGCGCCAGGGCCAGGTCCGCCTGCTCGGCGGCGTGCGCCGGAACGGCGACGGTGGTCAGGGCGCCCGCCGCGAGGAGGGCCACGGCCCCGGCGCGGGCCAGGGCCGAACGGTGGAACAGGGTCATCGGTCCCCCGGGGGTAGGGAAGGAGCGGGTGGTCGCGGAATCGAGCGGACGGTATCGAAGGGCCGTCTGGCCGCGCCAGCACGACGATCATGTTTCAGCCGTACGTCCAGCCCGGTCGGACCGACGGTCGGGCGGTACGGACGCCAGCCGTCCGCTGCGTGCGCCCCGCCGCGACACACAGTGAGGGCGGGATGGTCACCCATCCCGCCCTCACTGCCGTGCGTTATGTGAACGACCCTCACGGGTCGATGGGGGAAACCGTCAGGCGGTCGGCTTCTCGTCGCCCGGGGTCACCAGGACGACCCGACGCCGACGCGCCATCACGAACATCACCGCACCCGCGACCAGCACCACGCCGCCGATCCCACCGATGAGGGTGGTCTGCGCGCCCGTCACCGGCAGGCCCCCGTCGCCGCCGCCCTGGCCGCCCTCGGCCGCGACGACGACCGCGTAGCCGTCGGTGTTGTCGGTCGTGTCCACTTCGGTGGCCGCGACCGCCTCGGCGTTGGCCGGGAGGGCGTTGCGGCCCGCGGCACGCGTGATCTTCGCCTCGGTGCCGAGCGCCTCGACGGTGACCTTGCCGCCGGTCAGGCTGCCGGCCCTGACGTCCTTGCCGACCGAGAGCAGGTGGTAGAACCGGCCGCCCGAGATCAGGTCGTCCTTGGCGTCCTTGTCCTGCGAGACGGGAATCAGGTCCGCGTCCTGGTAGGTGCAGACCAGGGAGGTCTTGCCGGAGTCGTACTCGCAGCCCTGCTCGACCTCGGCGAAGGTCACGCCCTTGGGCAGCTTCACACTGATCTTCAACCCGGCGGCGACGGCGTCGCCCTGGTTGAAGGTCGAGTAGATCAGCTGCGCGGTCTCGCCGGCGTGCAGGTCACCGACGACCTTGATCTTGTTGCCCTCGACCTTGACGGCCTTGTCGACGTCGCTCGCCACCACGGTCAGGTCCGGGCCGGTGCCCTCGACCTTGACCTTGACGGTCACCTCGTTGTCGGACTCGTCGGGGTCGGTGCCCTCGTGCAGGATGATCGCGCTGATCTGGCCGGCGTCGCCGGTCGTGCCGGCCTTGCGCGTCAGCGGGAAGCCCCAGTCGATGTCCGCGCCGGCGGGGAGGACGCCGCCCTTGATCCCACAGAGGATCAGGCCGTCCTCGCGGGGGTTGCACCCGGACTCGTCGATGTCGACCTTGCTGGTGTCCAGCTTGCTGATGTCCAGGCCGACCAGGACGGAGGTGGCGTCCACCTTGCTCTTGTTGAGCAGGGACACGGTCGCGGTCTTGCCCGGCGCGCCCACCGCGATGGTGGTGCCGGTCGCCTCGATGGCCAGGTTGGCCGAGTCCTCGGCCAGGGCCGGGGCGGCGAAGAGGCCCGCGGTGAGGATCCCGGCGGCACCGGCACCGACGTACGCCAGTGCACGGTTGCGGAAAGTCATTGGAGTGGTCCCCCCGTGGGGTGAAGGAAAGGTACGGCCGGGGACGCTAGCGGTCCTCGATCACGCCCGCCACCCCGTCGAGCGGCGGCGTGAACAGGGCGGCTAAGAATCGCCTAAGGATTGCCCGGATTGATATGTCTTAGCGCGGCCGACCCCCTGTTCCCCGAGCTCAAACGGCAATCGAAACGAGATCAACGGGCCACGGGCCCTCACCCGATCAGCCGAACGGCGGATGCCGGAAAATGTCACGCTCCGTCGATCGGCACTCACCGACCGGTCGACGTACGCCGACCCCCCACCGTCGGTCGACGGTGGGGGGTCGGTTGGTTCGCAGTGGCCGCCGGCGCGCGGCGGTCAGCGGGCGTCGACCAGCGGAAGGGCCTTCCCGGCGCCGCCGCCCGGCATGGCGATCGAGGAGAAGTGCGACACCACCCGCTCGTCGGTCGGATCGTCGGCCGGCGTGTGGTGCACGGCCAGCCGGCGGTAGAGCGTGTCCCGCTGGGCGGGGATCCGGTCGGCCGAGCGGATCATGCCGATCAGCTCGTGCAGGTTGGAGCGGTGCCGCGCGCCGGCGGAGGAGATGACGTTCTCCTCCAGCATGATCGACCCGAGGTCGTCCACGCCCAGGTGCAGGGCGAGCTGCCCGACGTCCTTGCCGGTGGTCAGCCAGGACGCCTGAAGGTGCGGCACCGTCTCGAAGAAGAGCCGGGCCACCGCGACCAGCCGCAGGTACTCCAGGGAGGTGGCCTGGGTGCGGCCCTTGAGGTGGTTGTTCTCCGGCTGGTACGTCCAGGGGATGAACGCCCGGAAGCCCTTCGTGCGGTCCTGCACGTCGCGGATCATCCGCAGGTGCTCGATCCGCTCGGCGGCGGTCTCGCCGGTGCCCATCATCATGGTCGCGGTCGACTCGACGCCCTGCCGGTGCGCCAGCTCCATGACCTCCAGCCAGCGCTCGCCCGACTCCTTCAGCGGCGCGATCGCCCTGCGCGGCCGGGCGGGCAGCATCTCGGCGCCGGCGCCGGCGATCGAATCCAGCCCGGCCGCCTTGATCCGGGCGATGGCCTCGTCCAGGCTGACGCCCGAGACCTTGGCCATGTGCAGGATCTCGCTCGGGCCGATGGAGTGGATGGCGAGCTGCGGGTACGCCTTCTTGACCGAGGAGAAGAGCTCCTCGTAGTACTCCACGCCGTAGTCGGGGTGGTGCCCGCCCTGGAGCATGACCTGGGTGGCGCCCAGCTCGACCGCCTCGCCACAGCGGCGCAGGATCTCCTCGGTCGGGTGGGTCCAGCCCTCCCGGTGCTTCGGGGCCCGGTAGAACGCGCAGAACTTGCACGCCGTCACGCAGACGTTGGTGTAGTTGATGTTGCGGTCGATCAGGTACGTGACGACGTTGTCCGGGTAGCGCCGCCGGCGTACCGCGTCGGCCGCCTCGCCGAGGGCGTGGAAGGGCGCCTCGGTGTAGAGCAGCAGTGCCTCCTCGGGCGTGATCCGCCCGCCGTCCGCGCCACGCTGCAGGATGTCGTCGATCTCCCGGCTCACACTCACCCCCCGAGCCTACGTCGCCGCGACCCCGGCCGGGCTCGCCGGACTCCTGTCGACCACGCCACAGCCCCGGTCGCTGGGCCGGCGATCGAGGGACTTACCCGTAGTTGATCGATCAATTAACATGCGTGGATGACTCCGGACCCGCCTTCCCCAGCACGCCCCCCGCTACCCCGCCGCACGCTGCTCGGCCTCGCGCCGCTCGCCGCCGCCCTGGCCGTCGCGGTGACGGGCCGCCCGGCGCGGGCGGCGGCGGCGCCGGAGTGCCTGGCCGACCTGGCGGCGGGCTGATGGCCACCATCCCCTGGCTCGCCGACGTGCTCCGCGCCGCCGGCGTCTCCGTGGTCGAGCACGGCAACTGGCTGGGCCGGGTGGCCGGCAGCTCGTTCGACCCGATCGGCGTGCTCTGGCACCACACCGCCGCCACCTCCAGTGCCAGCAACCCGCACCCGGCGCTGAACGTCTGCATCAACGGCCGGTCCGACCTGCCCGGCCCGCTCTGCCAGGCGCTGGTCGACTACCACGGCGTCTTCCACGTCATCTCCGGCGGCCGGGCCAACCACGCCGGCGTCAGCCGCGGCAGCGGCCCCATCCCGGCCGGCGACGGCAACACCCTGATGATCGGTTGGGAGATCGACTACAACGGGGTCGGCCAGTCCATGACCGGCGCCCAGTACTCCGCCTCGGTGCTCGCCACCGCCGCCGTGCTGCGGCGGCTCGGCCGGGACGCCAGCCACGCCCGTGGACACCGCGAGACGAGTACCAGCGGCAAGATCGACCCGTCCTTCATCGACCTCGACTCGATGCGCGCCGACGTGGCGCGCCAGCTCGTCGGCAACCCGCCCCTCGACCTCATGGAGAACGACATGAAGCTGATCCAGTCCACCAACCGGGGCATCGCCCTGGTCGGCCCCGGCTACTTCCGGCAGCTCCGTGACAACGAGGAGGTGCACGCCGCGGTCGCGCTGGTCGGCCAGCCCCTGGTCGGCAACGACCGCCAGTTCGACCTGTGGCGCAGCATCGCCTACGACGGCCAGGTCAAGGCCCCGAGCTGACCGTTGGCGGCACGGGGCGGCGGAGCAGGGAGCACCCCGCACCGCCGGCCCCGCCGCGCCGAACGGTCGGGCTCAGGCGTCGTAGTCGACCGTGAGCCGGTCGGTGGTCGGGCTGGACTGGCAGGTCAGGACGTAGCCGGCGGCCACCTCGTCCGGCTCCAGCGCGTAGTTGCGGGCCATCGTGACCGCGCCGTCGACCACCTTGGCCTTGCAGGTCGAGCAGACCCCGCCCTTGCAGGCGTAGGGCAGCTCGCCGCGGACCTTGAGCGCCGCGTCCAGGACCCGTTCCTCGCGCCCCATCGTGAAACTCGACGACCGGCCGTCCAGCAGGATCGTCACCTCCGCGCCGCCCCCCGGTCCGTCGGCCGGGCGTCGCGGCGGGGCCGGGGCCTCGGCGACGTGGAACAGCTCCGTGTGCACCGCCGACGCCGGCACGCCCCGCGCGGTGAGCACCTCCCGGGCGTCCACCACCATCGCGTACGGGCCGCAGAGGAACCACTCGTCGACGGTGTCGCCGGGAACCACGGTCTCCAGCAGCCGGCCCAGCCGGTCGGCGTCGATCCGGCCGGAGAGCAGCGGCGACTCGCCCCGTTCCCGGGAGAGCACGTGCACCAGGTGCAGCCGGGTCGGCCAGCGGTCCTTCAGGTCGGCCAACTCCTCGGCGAACATCACCGTGTTCGCCGTGCGGTTGCCGTACACCAGGGTGAACGTGCTGGCCGGCTCGACGGCGAGCGCCGTGGCGACCAGCGCGAGCACCGGCGTGATGCCCGAGCCGGCGACCACCGCGCCGTAGTGGCGGACCCGGTCCGGGGCGAAGGCCGTGGTGAAGTGCCCGAGCGGCGGCAGCACCTCGACCGTGTCGCCGCCGCGCAGCGCGCCGCAGGCGTACGCGGAGAAGGCGCCGCCGGGGATCTCCCGCACGCCGATCCGCAGTCGGCCGTGTCGGGCCAGGTCGTCCGGGGTGGAGCAGATGGAGTACGACCGCCGCACGTCCTCACCGGCGGCCCCGGGGCGGCGGACGGTGAGGTGCTGGCCCGCGGCGAACGCGAACGTCTCCCGCAGCTCGGCCGGCACGGCGAAGGTGACCGCCACGGCGTCGTCGGTGAGCCGGTCGACGGCGGCGACGGGGAGCGGGTGGAAGACCGGCCGGCGACGGACCGGGCGGGTGATGGTGACAGTCACAGCGCCTTCAGGTGGTCGAAGGGTTCACGGCAGGAACGGCAGCGCCAGAGCGCCTTGCACGCGGTCGAACCGAAGCGGCTGACCTGCTCGGTCTCGGGCGAGCCGCAGCGCGGGCAACGGACCGCGAGGGTCAGCGCCACCGCGCCGGCGGCGCGGACGGGCGACGGCGGGGCGATGCCCGCGTCGGCGAGCTTGGCCCGGCCCGTGTCGGAGATCCAGTCGGTGCTCCACGCCGGGCTGTAGACGGTGCGCACCTCGGCGTCCGGATGCCCGGCCACGGCCAGCGCCCGGCGGATGTCGGCGCGGATCACGTCCATCGCCGGGCAGCCGGTGTAGGTGGGGGTGATGGTGACGACCACCCGGCCGGTGGTCGGGTCCTCGTCGACCGCCCGCAGGATGCCGAGCTCGTCGATGGTGACGACCCGGATCTCCGGGTCCACCACCGCCGCGGCGGCCTCCCGCGGAGTCACGGGCGCCGCCCTCCGTTCGCGACCGCGCCGCTCACCACGCGCGCCCTCCGTTCCCGACCGCGCTGTTCACCAGCGCGCTCCGGGATGGGCGCGGTGCAGCACCTGCATCTCGGCGAGCAGGTAGGAGAGGTGCTCGGTGTGCACGCCGTCCCGCCCCCCGGCCGGCGCCCAACCCGGCTCCGGCCGGGTCAGCGTGGCCTCGTCGAGCACGGCGGAGACGGTGGCGTCGAAGTCGGCCCGCAGGGTGGCCGGGTCGACGGGCGCGCCCGGGTCGGCCGCGAACAGCTCGTGGACGTACGGCCAGACCTGCTCGACGGCCGCCTGCATCCGCCGGTGCGACTCCTCGGTGCCGTCGCCGAGCCGCTTGACCCACAGCGAGGCGTGGTCGAGGTGGTAGGCCGACTCCTTGCGGGCCTTGGCGCCGATCGCGGCCAGCCGCTCGTCGGCGCATCCGGTCAGCGCGGTGTAGAGCGGAAGCTGGTACGCGGCGAGGAAGAGCAGCTTCGCCATGGTGACCGCGAAGTCGCCGTTGGGCAGCTCGACCAGCAGACAGTTGCGGAACTCCCGGTCGTCGCGGAGGAACGCCAGCGCGTCCTCGTCCCGGCCGGCGCCCTCCAGCTCGCCCGCGTACGACAGCAGGAGCCGGGCCGCGCCGAGCTGGTCGAGGGCGATGTTCGCCAGGGCGATGTCCTCCTCCATCTCCGGCGCGCGGGTGGTCCACTCGGCCAGCCGCTGGGCCGCGACGAGCGCGTCGTCGCCGAGGGCGAGGGCGAAGTCGAAGGGGCCGTTCACAGGTGCGCCACCCCGTCCGGCACCTCGTAGAAGGTGGGGTGGCGGTAGACCTTGTCGGCCGCCGGGTCGAAGAAGGCGTCCTTCTCGTCGGGGCTCGACGCGGTGATCGCGCCCGCCGGCACCACCCAGATGGAGACGCCCTCCTGGCGGCGGGTGTAGAGGTCCCGGGCGTTGCGCAGCGCCAGCTCGGCGTCGGGGGCGTGCAGGCTGCCCACGTGGGTGTGCGACAGCCCGCGCCGGGCCCGCACGAAGACCTCCCAGAGCGGCGAGGATTCCCTACTCACGCGGCCACCATCTCCTTCTTCTCCGCCCGCTTGGCGGCGTACGCCGCCGCGGCCTCGCGCACCCAGGCGCCGTCGGTGTGGGCGCGGCGGCGGTGCTCCGCCCGCTGCCGGTTGCACGGCCCGTCGCCCTTGATCACCCGCATCAGCTCGTCGTAGTCGGGCTGGGTGAAGTCGTACGACTGCCGGGACTCGTTCCAGCGCAGGCCCGGGTCCGGCAGGCTCAGGCCGAGGATCTCGGCCTGCTGCACGCACATGTCCACGAAGCGCTGGCGCAGCTCGTCGTTGGAGAACCGCTTGATCTTCCAGGCCATGGACTGCGCCGAGTGGGTCGAGTCGGTGTCCGGCGGGCCGAACATGGCCAGCGACGGGTACCACCAGCGGTCGACGGCGTCCTGCGCCATCGCCTTCTGGCCCGGTGTGCCGTGCGCCAGCGTGTGCAGGATCTCGTAGCCCTGCCGCTGGTGGAACGACTCCTCCTTGCAGACCCGGATCATCGCCCGCGCGTACGGCCCGTAGGAGCAGCGGCAGAGCGGGACCTGGTTGACGATGGCCGCGCCGTCGACCAGCCAGCCGATCGCGCCCACGTCGGCCCAGGTCAGGGTGGGATAGTTGAAGATCGAGCTGTACTTCTGCCGACCGCTGAGCAGCAGCTCGACCAACTCGTCGCGGCTGATCCCGAGGGTCTCGGCGGCGGCGTAGAGGTAGAGGCCGTGGCCCGCCTCGTCCTGGACCTTGGCCAGCAGGATCGCCTTGCGCTTCAGCGACGGGGCGCGGCTGATCCAGTTCCCCTCCGGCTGCATGCCGATGATCTCGGAGTGCGCGTGCTGCGCGATCTGCCGGATCAGCGTCTTGCGGTACGCCTCGGGCATCCAGTCGCGCGGCTCGATCTTCTGGTCGGCGTCGATGACCTCGGTGAAGTACGCCGCGAGGTCCTCGTCCGGGCCGGGGGCGGCGCTCCGGCGGCCCCGCGCGGCGGCCTCCCGCAGCGCCGCCTCGGCCGCCTCGACCTCGCCGAGCAGGCCGCCGCCGGGTGCGTCCTCGGCGGAGAAGTCGTTGCCATACATGGGGTCAAGTGTTACAGCTCGCCTCTCGGGACACCAGAGGGTGTAACAGTTTTCCGGAGACAGTTTCGGGATGCGCCGACGACGTTCGGTGACGGCCAAACTATGACTTCGGTCACCAGGCGAAGATGAATCCTCTCAACAGCCGCATAGCGGCTCGTTATCCCGCCTTCATGGCAAGTTGCCAGGTGTCACGTTCTGGCGCCCCGCCGATCCGCACGTAGACTTCCCCCGTCACACCGATCGGCTGCCGACGATCGCCCGAGCATCCGGAGTCCCTCCCCCGGCCTCGGCGGTCCACCGATCCGTCCGGACAACAGCCGGTCCCCCGGCCCTGACACCTGGAGCTCGTCCACTCATGCGTTCCCGCGTGACCCTGGTGCTCGCCGTCGTGGCGGTCCTTCTCGGTGCCGGTCTGCTCGTCCCCGCCGCGTACGCCCGCCTGGCCGGCGACGCCGCGAGCGGCGGAAGCGGCGGCGGGAGCGTCGCGGCGCCCGCGCCCACCCCGCCGGCGCCGCCGACCCTGGCCGCCGGCCCGGTGACGGTCGACTTCAAGGGCGAGTTCTTCTCGTGGGCCCTGATGGACCGGGAGAGCGGCGAGATCTCCGGGTCGAAGAACCTGGCCTCGACCAGCTCCACCGAGTCGATGATCAAAGCCTGGTTCGCGGCGGACTACCTCCGCCAGCTCGGCGACAGGCCGCTGCCGGCCGAGCGGAGGAAGCAGATCGCCGCCGCCATCCGGGACAGCAACGACGACGCCGCGAACGCCCTCTACGGTGCGGTGGGCCGCGCCGCGACGATCAAGCGGATGGTCGGCACCTGCAAGCTCACCGACACCAAGCCGGGCAACGTGCCGGGCTACGTGGGCTGGTGGAGCTTCACCCGGATGTCCCCGCGCGACGCCGCCCGACTCGGCGACTGCATCGCCGACGGCACGGCCGCCGGCCCCAGGTGGACGAAACTCCTGCTGGACGAGATGAGCAAGGTCAGGGGCAGCACCGCCGCCAAGGACCAGAAGGCCCGCTCCGGCGGCGGCCGCTGGGGAATCATCGACGGCCTTCCCCAGTCGATCGTCGACCAGGGCCCGGTCAGCATGAAGAACGGCTGGACGCCCCTCAACTACGACGGCAACTGGCACGTCAGCTGCCTCGCCGTCACCGACAGGTGGAGCCTCGCCGTGATGCTCCGCTACCCCCTGAAGAGCGGGCTGAACTACGGCGCGCAGATCTGCGCCTCCGTCGCGACGCAGCTCGTGACCCCGCAGCCCGGCGCCGCCCTCAAGGTGCCGCAGCGGCCCGCCGGGAAGCTCTGATGGCGCGACGACGCCGGGACGACGGGCACGCCGACGCCTCCCCCGGCAGGCTGATCGCCATCGCGCTGGTCCTCATCGGCCTGGTGCTCGTCTCGCTGCGGCTGCTGCCGGGCTCGCCGTTCGAGTCCACCGCCGCCGCGACGTGGGGCGCCCCCGCCGGCTCGGCCGAGCGCGCCACGGGCAGCCCGGGCGACCGCAGCTCGCGGCCGTCGCCGAAACCGAGCCCGACGCCCGAGCCGCTGCCCTTCGAGGCCAGGGACCTCGACCTGGACATCGACGGCTGGTACTCCTGGAGCGTCCTCGACCGCCGCAGCGGCGAGATCATCGGCTCGGAGAACATGGAGGAGACCAGCACCACCGCGTCGCTGATCAAGGCGTGGATCGTCGCCGACTACCTGCGCCGCGCCGACGACGCCGGCCAGACCCCGAGTGCCGCCAAGCTCGCCGACGCCACGAAGATCATCCGGGACAGCGACAACACCCGGGCCGAGCAGTTCTACAACACCGTCGGCCGGTCCGCCTCGATCAAGCGGCTGCTCTCGCTCTGCGAGCTGACCGACAGCGGCGTCGCCACCGACGGCGGCTGGAGCCGGACGAAGCTCTCCCCCCGGGACACCGCCCGGATGGGGGCCTGCATCGCCGACGGTCGCGCCGCCGGGCCGAAGTGGACCACCTGGCTGATCAAGGAGATGCGGCTGGTCCGGGGCGGCGGCGACTTCGGCATCCGCAAGGCCTTCCCGGCCGCGGAGCGCAAGACCATTGCCATCAAGAACGGCTGGATCGACCGTACGCGCGAGCAGGAGATGCACATCAACTGCCTCGCCATCGGCGACACCTGGACGATGGGCGTGATGGTCCGCTACCCGATCGGCAAGGGCTACGAGTACGGCATGACGAACTGCCAGAAGATCACCGAAGCCCTCCTGCGCTCCACCCCCTGAACCCGTCCCGCCCGCAACGGCGGGCGGTCGGATCAGCCCGCGAAGAAGTCGGGACCGGAGGCCGGGAGCTGCGGGGCCGCGCCGATGGCGGCGGCGCGGCCGGCGAACTCACGCAGGCCGGCCACCTGGCGCTCGCCGAGGGAGAAGTCCAGCGCCCGGAAGTACGTCGCCAGGGTCGCCGCGTCGAACGTCTCCCAGCGCGCGGCGGCCTCGGCCACCTGGTCCAGCTCGGCCAGGCAGAGGTCCCGGGAGCGCAGGAACGCCTCGTGCACCTCTTTGACCAGGCCCGGGTGGGCGGCGGCGAACTCGCGGCGTACCGCCCAGACGGCGAAGACCATCGGCAGCCCGGTCCACTCCCGCCACGCCTGCCCGAGGTCGGTGACCTCCAGGCCACGCTTCGGCGCCTCGTGGAGGGCGCGCAGCGCCACGTCGCCGATCAGCACCCCGGCGTCCGCCTCCAGCAGCATCTGCGTCAGGTCTGGCGGGCAGCGGAAGTACTCCGGGTTCACCCCGTACCGCTCGCCGAGCAGCAACTGGGCCAGCAGCACCCCGGTCCGCGAGGTCGAGCCCAGCGCCACCTTGCCGTGGTCGAGTTCGGCCAGCGGACGGGTGGAGACGATGTTGACCGACAGCACCGGGCCGTCGCTGCCCACCGCCAGGTCGGGCAGGAGCAGCAGCTCGTCGGCGTGCCGCAGGTACTCGACGTGGGAGATCGGACCGATGTCCAGGTCGCCCGCGACAAGCGCGGCGCTCAGCCGGTCCGGGGAGTCCTTGTGCAGGTCGACGTCGATCAGGGCGCCGGAGCGCATCAGCCCCCAGTAGATCGGCAGGCAGTTCAGGAACTGGATGTGCCCGACCCGTGGGCGTGCGACGTGCTCAACCATGCCCCGACCGTATCCCCGCCGCCGCCCCGGGGCTCAGCGAGCCGGGGCCGGAGTGGCCAACCCCGCATGCGCCACCGCCGTCGCGGCGGCGGGGCGGAAAATTCGGTGGAGCGCGGCACGGCCCGCGCGTAGGCTGTCAGGTCGCTGACGGCCAGGGTGAGGTGAGCACCGCATCGGACGTCCCGCGCCGGGGGCCGGCCATCCGCCCGCCGGACACGCGAGCGATCGGTAGAGACCCCGACGGGATTCAGCGTGAGCGCACTCGACCTAGACCTCGACGCCGACCTTGCCGCCGAACGCGCGCACCTCGCCTCCTCCCGGGCGGCCCTGGCCCGGATGCGGGCACGCGCCGAGGCCCTCTTCTCCACCGGCGACCAGGTGGCCGGCGACGCGTACGCGGCCGAGACGCTGGGGCGCACCCTGGCCCGCCGGGTCGCCGAACTCGCCGACGACCCGAGCACCCCGCTCTTCTTCGGCCGTCTCGACTTCGGCCCGGGGCCCGGCGAGGCGTCCGCCGCCACCGGTTCCGACGAATCGGGCGACGGGCCCGGGGGGTGGCACGGGGAGCACGCCGGGCGGCGCTACCACGTCGGCCGTCGGCACGTCACCGACGACCGGGGCGAGCCGCTGGTGCTGGACTGGCGGGCCCCGGTCTCCCGGTCGTTCTACCGGGCCAGCGCCCGCGACCCGCAGGGCGTGGCGGTGCGGCGCCGCTTCGGGTTCAGTGGCGGGGCGCTGACCAGCTTCGAGGACGAGCGCCTCGACCGGGGCGAGGAACTCGGCACGACCAGCCGGATCCTGACCGCCGAGATCGAACGCCCGCGCGTCGGGCCGATGCGCGACATCGTCGCCACCATCCAGCCGGAGCAGGACGAACTGGTCCGGGCCGACCTGGGCGACTCGATCTGCGTGCAGGGCGCGCCGGGCACCGGCAAGACGGCGGTCGGCCTGCACCGGGCCGCCTACCTGCTCTACCTGCACCGGGAACGGCTGCGCCGCTCGGGTGTGCTGATCGTGGGGCCGAACCGGGCCTTCCTGTCGTACATCGCGGCGGTGCTGCCGGCGCTCGGCGAGGTGGAGGTCGAGCAGGCCACGGTGGAGGACCTGGTCGGCCGGGTGCCCGTGCGGGCCGTCGACGACCCGGCCGTCGCGGCGGTCAAGCACGACGCCCGGATGGCGGAGGTGCTGCGCCGGGCGGTCGACGCGCACCTCGGTGAGCCGACCGAGCCGATCATGGTTTCGGACGGCTCGTTCCGGTGGCGGATCGGACTGGACCCGCTGCACCGGATACTGGAGGAGACCCGCCGGGAGCGGCTTCCGCACGCCACCGGGCGGGAGCGCGTCCGAGCCCGGGTGGTCGCGCTGCTGCAACGGCAGGCGGAGGCGCGGCGCGCCGAGTCGCCGAGCGACGCCTGGCTGCGCCGGATGGGCAGGGCCACGCCGGTCACCGCCTTTCTCGACGCGGTCTGGCCGGCGCTCACCCCGGAGGGGCTGCTGCACCGGCTGCTCACCGACGCCGACCTGCTGGCCACCGCCGCCGACGGGCTGCTGACCCCCGCCGAGCAGGCGCTGCTGCGCGGGGTCGCCGCCCCCGACCCGGCACCCGCCCCGGCGGCGGCGACCGATCCGGCGACGGCCGGCGCGGCGGCTCCGCGCCCGGCGCGCCGCCCGGCCGGGGCCGGGACGAAGCTCGGGCGGACGCCGAAGGCGACGAAGTGGACGGCGGCCGACGCGGTGCTGATCGACGAGGCGGCCGGGCTCATCGAGCGGCCGGGCGGCTTCGGGCATGTGGTCGTCGACGAGGCGCAGGACCTCTCCCCGATGCAGTGCCGGGTGATCGCCCGGCGCAGCGAGCACGGATCGGTCACCCTCCTCGGCGACCTGGCCCAGGGCACCGCCCCGTGGGCCACCGCGGACTGGCGGGAGTCCCTGCGCCACCTCGGCAAGCCGGACGCGGTCGTGGTCCCGCTGACGGTCGGATTCCGGGTGCCCGCCGCCGTGGTCGCCTTCGCCAACCGGCTGCTGCCGGCGCTCGCCGTCGACGTGCCCCCGGCCGAGTCGCTGCGCCGCGACGGCGCGCTCGACCTGCGTACGGTCGACGACCTGACCGCCGCGACGGTGGCGGAGGTGCACGCGGCGCTGGGGTTCGACGGCTCGGTGGCGGTGATCGCCGCCGACGACGCGGTCGGCGGCCTGCGGGCGGCGCTGGCGGCGGCCGGCGTGGCGACCGCGACCGTCGACGAGCCGGCCGCTGCGGCGCGCGTCACGGTGGTGCCCGCGACCCTGGTCAAGGGCCTGGAGTACGACCACGTCATCGTCGTCGAGCCGGCGGCGATCGTGGCGGCCGAGCCGCGTGGCCTGAACCGGCTCTACGTGGTGCTCACCCGGGCGGTCTCCCGCCTCGCCGTGCTGCACGCCGCGCCGCTGCCCGCCCCGCTCGGGTGACCGGCGGCTTGCCCCCGGAGGGTAGACAGGTATCCGTGGTTTCCCTGACGAGCGTCCCGTGATCCTCGCCCGCGCCGAGGCGGTCAGTCGCCGGTACGGCGATGTGCTCGCCCTCGACCAGATCGACCTGGAGGTGCGGGCCGGCGAACTGGTCGGCCTGCTCGGCCCGAACGGGGCCGGCAAGAGCACCCTGCTGAACCTGCTCGTCGGGCTGCGCCGGCCCACCGCCGGCCGGGTCGAACTGTTCGGCGGCGACCCGCGCGACCCGGCGAGCCGGCGGCGGATCGGGGTCACCCCGCAGGAGACGGGCCTGCCCGGCACGCTGCGGGTCGGCGAGGTGGTGGACTTCGTCGCCGCCCACCACCCCGACCCGGTCCCCCGGGGCGAGCTGCTCGACCGCTTCGGCCTGGACGGGCTGGCCCGGCGGCAGACCGGCGGCCTCTCCGGCGGGCAGCGCCGCCGACTCGCGGTGGCGCTCGCCTTCGTCGGCCGGCCCCGGCTGGTGCTGCTCGACGAGCCGACCACCGGCCTGGACGTGGCGGCGCGGCACACGCTGTGGGAGGCGATCCGGGCGTTCCACGACGACGGCGGCACCGTGCTGCTGAGCAGCCACTACCTGGAGGAGGTCGAGGCGCTGGCCCGGCGGGTGGTGGTCATCGGGCACGGCCGGGTGCTGGCCGACGACTCGGTCGCCGCGGTCCGGGGGATCGTCGGCGTCCGCCGGGTCAGCCTGGTCGCCGACGAGCTGCCCGCGCTGCCCGGCGTGGTCCGCAGCGAGCGGGTCGACGGCCGTACCCACCTGCTCACCACCGACGCCGACGAGCTGGTGCGGGCCCTGGTCACCGCCGGGGTGGCGTTCGCCGACCTGGAGGTGCGCCCCACCTCGCTGGAGGAGGCGTTCCTCGCCATCACCGCGACCGACGCGGCGCCGGGCGCCGGAACCGCCCGTCCGACGACCGCCCCGGCCGGCCCGCCGGCCACCGTCTGAGGGGACGGATCTCCCATGCGCCTCGCCCTGGTCCATGCCCGCTACCAACTCCTGGAGACGGTCCGCATCCCGATCGCCGTCGTCGGCAGCGCCTTCTTCCCGGCCGTCGCGATGCTCTTCTTCGTGGTGCCGTTCGCCGGCAAGGATCCGGTCGCCGCGACCTACGCCACCGCCGCGATGGTCACCTTCTCGGTGCTGAGCGCTAACGTCTTCCAGTACGGGGTCGGGGTCGCCGAGGACCGCGACCAGCCCTGGAACCCGTACACCCGGACCCTGCCGGCCGGCCCCGCGCCACGCTTCGCCGGCCGGGTGTTGGCGGGGCTGGCACTCACCTACCTCTCCCTGGTCCCGGTGGTGGTGATCGGGGCGACGCTCACCGAGGCGCGGACCAGCGCACCGGCGTTCCTGCTGGCCCTGGCGACCGTCACGGTGATCTCGGTGCCGTTCACGTTGCTGGGTCTGGCCATCGGCTACTCGATGCCGAGCAGGGCGGCGATCGTGGTGGCGCAGGTCGTCTTCTTCCCGCTCGCCTTCGGGGGCGGCCTGCTCTCCGCACCTGACCAGGCGCCCGGCTTCGTCGAGGCCGTCGCGCCGTTCCTGCCGACCCGGGGCGCGGTGGAGCTGATGTGGGCGGCGGTCGGCGACTACCCGGTCAACCCGCTGTCGATGGTCATGCTCGGGGTCTGGGTCGTGCTGCTGGCGGCGCTGGCCGGGTGGGCGTACCGGCGCGACGAGGGTCGACGGTTCAGCTGACGTTTCGCCCGATCGGCCCCGGGGCCCGCCGGGTCGGTGCCACGATCTCGGCAGGGCGTGCCGGCGTGGCCGCCCCCAGCCGAGAGGGGCCGACGTGAGCATCGTCCCGCCGGGTACGCCCTGCTGGGTCGACCTCGCCACCCCCGGTCTCGCCGAGGCGCGGCGGTTCTATCCGGAGCTGTTCGGCTGGACGGGACGCATCGACCCGGAGCCCGCGGCGGGCGGCTACACGGTCTTCCTGCTCGCCGGGCGGACGGTGGCGGGCGCGGGGCCGCCGGCCATTCCCGACCAGGTGCCGATCTGGTCGACGTATCTGGCGACCGATGACGCGGACCTGGTGACCGGCCGCGTGGAGCGGGCCGGCGGGCAGGTGGTCGTACCGCCGTTCGAGGTCTTCGACCAGGGACGGATGGCGGTCTTCGCCGACCCCGCCGGGGCCGCCTTCAGCGTCTGGCAGCCGATGGCGATGCCCGGGGCCGAGGTCTTCGACACCCCGGGGGCGCTGACCTGGACCGAGCTGGTCACCCCGGATCCGGAGGGCGCGAAGGTCTTCTACGAGCTGGTCTTCGGCTGGCACCCGGACGACCAGCGGGCGGGCTCCGGCACGTACACCGGCTGGCGGCTCGGCGACCGGATCGTGGCCGGCATGGTGCCGCCGCTGGGCGACGGCTTCCCCGCGGACACGCCCGCGTACTGGTCCGTGTACTTCGCGGTGGCCGACGCCGACGCCGCCGCCGCCCGCGCCGCCGAGCTGGGCGGCACCATCCTGGTCCCGCCGCAGGACGCCCCGGCGGGCCGCTACGCCGCCCTCCGCGACCCCCACGGCGCCCTCTTCAACATCCTCACCCGCCCCTAACCACCGCCCCTCCCCCTCCCCCTCCCCCCCCTTCCGTGCCCGCGATCTTGCAGTTCGCGCCCCCCGGCCGCCCGTTCCGTCCCGGTTCTTCCGGGCGGAAACTGCAAGATCGCGGGCACGGGAGAGGGCAGGGGGAGGGGAGGGAGGGAGGGGGAGGGGGCGGGGAGCGAGGGCGGGGTCAGCGGCGGGGGCGGATGGGGACCACGAGGGGGCCGTGGTCGCCGTCCACGACGCGGACGGTGGCGCGGTACCAGGTGGCGAGGAGCTGCTCGGTGAGCACCTCGCGCGGGGTGCCGGCGGCGACCACCCGGCCGTCGGCGAGCAGCACCATGCGGTCGGCGTACTCGCCGGCGATGGAGAGGTCGTGCATCGTGGCGAGCACGGTCAGGCCGTGCTCGCGGCGCAGCCGGTCGACCAGCTCCAGCACGTCCTGCTGGTGGCCGATGTCCAGGGCGCTGGTCGGCTCGTCGAGCAGCAGCAGCGTCGCGCCCTGGGCCAGCGCCCGGGCCAGGAAGACCCGCTGCCGCTCGCCGCCGGAGAGGGTGGCCATCTCCCGGTCGTGGAACCCGGCCAGGTCCAGCCCGTCGAGCACCTCGTACGCGGCGGCCAGGTCGGCGGCCGACTCCCGGCCGAGGGGCGGGATGTAGGGGGTGCGTCCGAGCAGCACGTAGTCGAGCACCGTCATGCCGGCCGGCACGACCGGGGACTGGGCCACGGTGGCGACCACCCGGGCCCGGTCGCGGCGGCGCAGCGCCTCGCTCGGCGTACCGAAGAGGGAGACGGCGTCCGGCGCGGGCAGCAGGCCGCCGACGGCGCGCAGCAGGGTCGACTTCCCGGCGCCGTTGGGGCCGATCACGGTGACCCATTCGCCCGCGGCGACAGTCAGGTCGACGCCGGCCAGGATCGGCGTCCCGCCGAGGCGCACGTGCAGGTCGCGCACCTCGACGGCGGGCGGAGCCGTCCGGCCGTCCGCCGCCGCCCGTCCCACGCCCGCACCCGGCGCCCGCCCCGTGCCGTCGGCCGGTGCCCGTCCCGGGCTCATCCGAGCACCCGGCGGGAGGTACGCAGGACCAGCACGAAGAACGGGCCGCCGAGCAGCGCGGTCACCACCCCGATCGGGATCTCGGACGGGGCGGCGACGGTGCGGGCGACCACGTCGGTGAGGGCCAGGAAGGCACCGCCGAAGAGCAGCGACAGCGGCAGGATCACCCGGTAGCTCGACCCGGCCAGCAGCCGGACGGCGTGCGGCACGATGATGCCGACGAAGCCGATCAGCCCGGAGGCGGAGACGGCGGCGGCGGTACCGAGCGAGGCGGCGGCGATCAGCAGGTAGCGGGACCGCTGCGGGTGCAGCCCGAGGCTCGTGGCCTCGTCGTCGCCCACGGAGAGCACGTCGAGCTCCCGCCGGTGCAGCAGCACCACCAGGGCGGTGAGGAAAAAGTAGGGCAGCACCAGCCGCACGTCGTGCCAGCCGGCGGTGGCGAGCCGCCCGAGCAGCCAGGAGTAGACCTGCTGGATGCTGTCCGAGTTGCGTTGCAGCAGGTAGGTCTGGCCGGCCGAGAGGAACGCGGAGACGGCCACCCCGGCCAGGATCAGCGTGGCTGTCGAGCGGCCGCGCCCGCCGGAGACACCGAGCAGGTACGTCATCGCCACCGCGCCGAGCGAGCCCACGAACGCGGCCAGCGGGATGGTGAACGGCAGCCCGGTCAGCGCGCCGCCCGCCCCGGCGCCCAGGGTGATCACCGCCGTGACCGCGAGCCCGGCCCCGGCCGCCACCCCGAGCAGGTACGGGTCGGCGAGCGGGTTGCGGAACACCCCCTGGTAGCAGCCCCCGGCCAGGGCGAGCAGGCCGCCGACCAGCAGGCCCAGGACCACCCGGGGCAGCCGCAGCTCGGTGACGATGGCGATCTCGCGCTCGGTCAGCCCGCTGTCCAGGCGTACCCCGGGGATGAGGTTGAGCAGCTCGGCCGCGACGCTGCCCGGCGGCAGGCTGACCGGCCCGAGCGACACCCCGGCGACCAGGGCGACGAGCACGGCGGCGACGCCGGCGACGAGCCAACGGGGCCGTAGCCCGGCGGGCCGGGACGCGGGGAGCGTGCCGGCCCGCCGGGTGGGTCGTGCCGTCCCGGGGGCCTCGGTCATCGACGGGTGGCGCTCACGCGGGCACCTTGGCGACCGCGTCGACGACGGCCCGGAGCAGGTCCACGACGCGGGGTCCCCAGCGCGAGGCGACGTCGTCGTCGAGCGCGACGACCTGGTTGTTCCTGACCGCCGTGACGCCCGCCCAGCCGGCCCGCGCCTTGACGGTCTCCGCGCTCTGCTTGCAGCACTTGGTGTCGGCGAGGAAGACGAAGTCCGGGTCGGCCTTGACGATCACCTCCTGGGAGAGCTGCGGATAGCCGCCGCTCTTGCCGTCGGCGTCGGCCGGGTCGGCGATGTTCTCCAGGCCGGCCATGGCGTAGATCGAGCCGATGAAGGTCTTGCTGGTGGCCGTGTAGAGCTCCGGGCCCAGCTCGTGGTAGTAGGTCAGCTTCTCGGCGCGCTTCGGCAGGTCGGCGACCAGCTTGGTGATGTCGTCCTTCATCCGCCTGGTCACGTCGGCGGCCTCGCCGGGGTGGCCGGTGAGGGCACCCAGCTCCGTGATCTGCCGGTAGGAGTCGTCGAGCGTCGTCGCCGCCGGGGTCTGGTAAACCGGGATCTTGAGCGTGGTGAGCTGCTCGACGATCTTGTTGCGGTCGTCGGAGAGCACCACCAGGTCGGGGCTCTTGCCGGCGATCGCCTCGGCGTTCGGGGTGAAGCCCGAGAGGTCGCTCTTCGGCACGTCGGCCGGGAAGTTCGACTGGTCGTCGACGGCGGTGACCTGCTTGCCGGCGCCGATCGCGAAGAGCATCTCGGTGGCCGACGCGGAGAGCGACACGATCTTCTCGGGGCGCTTCTCCAGGGTCAGCTTGCCCACCGTGACCGGGTAGGCGGCGCCCGCCGAGCTGGCGCCGGCGGCGGGGGTCTCGTCGGAGGTCTTCTCGGCGCACGCGCCGAGGGCGAGCGCGGCCACCGCGAGGGTCGCCGCGAAGAGCCGGGGGGTACGTCTGAGCATGGGTCCTCCTGTCGGTCGAGGAGCGTGGTGCTTCGCCGACAGGGAGCGGGGCGCCCGTCCGCGAGGCGCCCTTCCTCGAGAGCGCGTGTCGCGACCACGGACGCAGGCGGCCTGGCTCGCCCCCACCGCCTCCGGCGCTCGGCCGGGCGTGGTGGGGGCATCACAGTTGCGGGACAGCGCCGGTTTCCCACCGGCTTCGCTGCGCGTGGTCGTAAGAACGGTAGCGCACGCCCCGGACGTGCCTCGTCGATCCAGGGCGTATCGACGCTCGTTGATCGTCAACGGCGGCGATATGCCCTGGATCGACGTGTGCGGGAGGTGGTGGGGCCCCGCCGGGGGCGGGACGGGGCCCCACCGGGTCAGGAACTGGTGATGGTGACGTTGTCCACAGCCGCCTCGACCAGGCTCGCGCCCGAGGCGTCCGCCGCCTCGACCAGGATCCGCACCGACTGGCCGGCGTACGGGGTGAGGTTGGCGTTGGAGACCGCCCACGCGCCGTTGCGGTTGCTGGCCGCCCCGGACTGGGTGAACAGTGCCGTGGTGCCGCCGTTGTGCACCACGCTCACCCGCAGGTAGTCGGCCGACGAGGCGTTCGAGCCGTGGGCCAGGTACCAGGCGAGGCTGAGGGTCAGCGTGCCGCTCGACGGCAGGGTCACCGCCGGCGACCGGGCGCTGGTCACGCCGCCGTCGACGTCGTAGTCACCGGCCGCCGTGCCGGCCAGCCGGCCGGTGACCAGGTCGTTGGCGCCGGCGTACGGGGCGAGCTGCTTCGCGCCGCTGGAGTTGGTCGCCTGGGCGGCGCCCCGCTCCCACGTCCCGGAGGTCGCCGTGTCGGTGCCGGACGGGTTGGTCGTCCAGCCGGTGGCCGTCTCGAAGGTGTCCGACCAGACCGTGGTGCCGCCGCCACCGCCGCAGTACTGGGCCTGCTTGCCGATCGCCCGGTACGGACAGTCGGCGTACTCGCTGAGCAGCAGGACCGCCTCCCGGTTGCGCGAGGTCTGGGCGGGGATAACCTCGTCGGGCGGGTAGAAGCCGCCGCCGCCGGCCGAGCCGGGGTACATCTCGAAGGTGTACGCCCAGATGCCGTGCTGGCCCCACATCCAGTCGATGCTGTCGCCGTCGGTGATGTAGAGGTCGCTGGACTGCTGCGGGGTGTAGCCGTTGGTGTTCGCCATCTGCTGGCCGAGGGTGGCGAAGGTGTTGTACTGGTCCGTCGTCATCCCCGGCGCGGTGTTGTTGTACGTGTAGCCGAACGGCCAGAGCACCAGCTCCGAGTACGTGTGGAAGTCGATGTTCGCCTTGATCTGCTGCGTGCCGCCGACCACCCGGCTGTTGACGAAGTTCCGCAGCGCCTGGGTCTCCGGCGCGGAGAAGGCCGACGGGCCCCGGTAGGTGTCCGACGAGGTCGTCCCGGACGAGCCGCCGCAGCAGCCCCACTGGTAGGACCAGTTGCGGTTCAGGTCGGTGCCGACGGCCGTCGAGCCGCTGTTCGGCTGCCGGTTCTTGCGCCAGGAACGGTAGGAACCGGTGGCGATGTCGTACTCGCTGCCGTCCGGGTTGACCGTGGGCACGATCCAGATCTCCCGGGTGTTCACGATGTTGGTGACCCGGGAGTCGCCGCCGTAGCTGTCGGTGAAGAGGTTGAGCAGGTAGATCGCCATCTCGACGGTCAGGTGCTCGCGGGCGTGCTGCTGGGAGTTGAACAGGATCTCCGGCTCGTTCTCGTCGGTGCCGACGTTGTCGGAGATCTTCACCGCCATCAGGTCGCGACCCTCGTACGAGGACCCGATGCTGATCTTCCGGGCGATCGAGGGGTGGTCGGCGACCACCTTGTTCACCACGGCGGTCAGCTCGGCGTAGTCGTGGTAGTTGGAGTCGGCCGGCGGGAAGGCGGCGGTGCCGACGTCCCCCTCGGCATGGTTGTGCCCGTCACCCGAGGGCGCGGGCACCGCCTCCAGCCGGAACCCGAGCCGGGTGATCGCCGCCGCCTCGGTCGGGGTGGCCGAGACGTTCAGCACGCCGTGCTCGACGAAGTCGATGGCGGCGCCGGTGCCGGCGACGGCGGTGCGGTCGGCGACCGTACGCGGGCCGAGCACCCGGTAGGACGCCGCCGCGGTGTCGGCGTGCTCCGGGGCCGGCCGGGCGGTGGCCGGCGCGGCGGCGACCGTGAGCAGGCCGAACGCGGCTGCTACGGCGACCGCCAGGCGGCGACGGAGGGCGGTGTTGCGGAAGGCCATGGACAACCTCCTCGGGGGGCGGGAGAGATCCCGCTCGGTGGAGGACACTCCACCACCCACCGCATGGTCATATCAATATGCGTCGCTGCTTACTTGCATGTCATCCTGATCGTCACATCGGCAAGTATTTTCCAACTGCCGGGCTCTGGCGAAAGTTCCTTCCGGGCGGGACACTGACCCGCAACGATCGTCCGTCCCTGCGGAGGACCCATGGCCAGAACACGCCTGCGCACGGCCGCCCTCGCGGCCGCCACGGCGCTCACCCTTCTCGGCACCGCGGCACCCGCCGTCGCCGCCGCACCCGTCGCGGCCCCGTCGACCAAACGACCGGTGGCCCACGACGAACAGATCACCTTCCAGGACTGGTCCCGCTACCCCGACTGGCGGCGCGGGACCCACGCCGGCACGCGGGCCGTCCCCGGCCTGCGCCCGGGTGTGACGCTGGCCCGGCCGCTCGGCACCACCGACTACACCGACCCGCACACCGGCGTGACCAGGAGCTGGGAGTACGGGACCTGGACGTCCCCGGTCACCCAGATCGGGTTCGACGCCACCGAGCTGATCGCCTCGTGGAACGCGAACACCCCCGCGGGCACCTGGATCCAGGTGGAGATGCAGGGCACGTACAACACCGGCGACCAGACCAAGTGGTACGTGATGGGTCGGTGGGCCTCCGGCGACGCCGACATCAAGCGGACCAGCGTCAACCGGCAGGGCGACCCCTGGTCGACCATCTGGACCGACACCTTCAGCATCGACGACGCCTCGGCCGGGGTGCTGCTGCGGGCGTACCAGCTGCGGCTCACCCTCTACAAGGCCCCCGGCCAGAGCGCCGCGCCGGTCGTGCACACCGTCGGCGCGATGAGTTCCAACGTGCCCGACCGGTTCACCGTCGAGCCGAGCGCCGGCGGCATCGCCTGGGGCAGGGAACTCGCCGTCCCCCGCTACTCGCAGAACATCCACGCCGGGCACTACCCCGAGTACGACGGCGGCGGCCAGGCCTGGTGCTCCCCCACCTCCACCACGATGGTGATCGAGTACTGGGGCCGCAAGGCGTCCGAGGAGGACACCGCCTGGGTCGATCCGACCTACCCCGACCCGACGGTCAACCACGCCGCCCGGATGGTCTACGACTACCAGTACGACGGCGCCGGCAACTGGCCGTTCAACACCGCGTACGCGGCCAGCTTCCCCGGCCTGGAGGCCCGCGTCACCCGGCTGCACTCGCTGGACGAGGTGGAGCGCTTCATCGCCGCCGGGATCCCGGTGGTCACCAGCCAGTCCTTCCTCGCCAGCGAGCTGGACGGGGCCGGCTACGGCACCTCGGGGCACCTCTTCGTCGTGGTCGGCTTCACCGCCGAGGGCGACGTGATCGTCAACGACCCGGCCTCGTCGAGCAACGAGGCGGTGCGCAACGTCTACCCGCGGGAGCAGTTCGAGCAGATCTGGCTGCGGACCAAGCGGACCAACGCCAGCGGCGGGGTGTCCGGCGGCTCCGGCGGCGTCGTCTACCTGATCAAGCCCACGTCGAAGCCGTGGCCGAAGGTCGCCGGCTCCACCAACTGGTGACCTGACACCGACCCGACCGTTCGAGGGGTCCGCGTCGCCCGGCTCAGCCCGGCGACCGGGCCCCTCGACGGCTTCCCGGCCGGGGCCGCACCGTCACTTCGGGGGCTCGGGCGTCTCCTGGCCCTGGTCGTCGCCCGCGAGGGCCGCGCGGAGGCGCTCCTTCTCGGCGCGCCGGCGCTCGGCGGCGGTGGCCATCTCCTCGGCCATCTCGTCCCGCCAGCGCTTGAGCAGGAAGAACGACAGGGCCGCCGAGAAGGCCAGCGCCACCATCAGCTTGATGAAGATGTTCAGATCGACCAGCCAGAGGGCCGCCAGCACGGCGACGAACAGCCCGATCCGGCCCAGCGTGTACTTGACCGCCGCGCTCACGTTCCGCACTCCGTTCTCCGCCGCCGGACTCCCGGCGGCAGCTTCAGCCCGTCCGACGGGCCAGCCAGTGGACGCCGTGGAACCAGACCACCGCGAAGCCGAGGGTGAAGGCCGCGGCCGCCAGCCCACCGGAGAGCAGCGGCGGGAGCCCAGCGGCGAGCCCGGCCACCACCAGCCCGGCGACCATCCCCACCGCGGCGGCCGCCAGCGCCGCCACCACCCGGGCCGCGCCGAACTCCCAGGCACGGAAGTCGTCCCAGAAGAGCCAGGCCGGCAGGATGATCGCCAGCCAGCCGTTGGCCCCGCCGAACTCGCCGTCGCCGATCAGCACGAACCCCGCGTCGAACACCGCCACCGCCAGCAGGCCGATGACCACGCCTGCCAGGCTCACCCCGAGCAGGTCGCCCAGGGTGAGGATGCGCCCCTCGGCGTCACGCCGGGGAAACCCACTCCGCTGCTCGGTCATGGCCTACGAGGGTACGTGGCGGCTCAGGCCCAGACCTGCTGCGGCTCGGCGCGCCGCTCGGCCAGGGACGGGGCGGCGTCGTACTCGCGGACCACCTCGTAGCGGGTGTTCCGCTCGACGGGGCGGAAGCCGGCGTCCCAGATCAGGTGCAGCAGGTCGTCCCGGTGCATCGTGTTCGGGGTGCCGTACGAGTCGGCGTCGTGGGTGATCTTGTATTCGACGACCGAGCCGTCCAGGTCGTCGACGCCGAAGTTGAGCGAGAGCTGGGCGACCGACAGCCCGTGCATCACCCAGAAGCACTTCACGTGCGGGACGTTGTCGAAGAGCAGCCGGGAGACGGCGAAGGTCTTCAGCGACTCGGCCGGCGAGGCCATCGTCGTGCGGGCCTGGATCCGGTTACGGATCTTGCCGTCCGCCGAGTCGACGAAGTCGTGCTGGTAGCGCAGCGGGATGAAGACCGCGAAGCCGCCGGTCTCGTCCTGGAGCTCGCGCAGCCGTAGCACGTGGTCGACCCGGTGCCGGGGCTCCTCGATGTGGCCGTAGAGCATGGTCGCCGGGGTCTTCATGCCCTTGCTGTGCGCCAGGGCGTGGATCCGCGACCAGTCCTCCCAGTGGCAGGCGTGGTCGACGATGTGCTGGCGGACCTCCCAGTCGAAGATCTCCGCGCCGCCGCCGGTCAGCGACTCCAGGCCGGCGTCCATCAGCTCGTCGAGGATCTCGTCGGCGCTCAGCCCGCTGATCTTCTCGAACCACTGCACCTCGGTGGCGGTGAAGCACTTGAGCTTGACGTTCGGCAGCGCGGCCTTCAGCTCGCGCAGCACCTTCGGGTAGTAGCGCCAGGGCAGGGTCGGGTGCAGGCCGTTGACGATGTGCAGCTCGGTGAGCTGCTCGTCCTCCATCTCCTTGGCCTTGCGGACCGCCTCGTCGATGCGCATCGTGTAGGCGTCCTTCTCGCCCGGCTTACGCTGGAACGAGCAGTACGCGCACGAGGCCGAGCAGACGTTGGTCAGGTTGAGGTGCCGGTTGACGTTGAACATCACCCGGTCGCCGTTGAGCTCCGTACGCCGGTGGTGCGCCAGCCTCCCCAACCACGCGAGGTCGTCGCTGTCGTAGAGGGCGATGCCGTCCTCACGGGTCAGCCGCTCGCCGGCGTGCACCTTCGCTTCGAGCTCACGCTTGAGTCCGGCGTCCATCGAAAGCCACGTCCCTTCCACCTGCGGTAGGAATCGAGCCTACGTCGGCCCGTCGACGCCGCCGCAGCATGGTCCGCCCGCCGTGCGCGTACTCACCGAATTCTCAGCCTCCCGTTACCCCCGGCACATCGACATCGCTGCGTGGGTGCGGTAAGACAGGGTGGGACGTTCGCCACACGCTGGTAGCGTCCGCACGGCCGCGCCCACCGGTGCGGCGGCACACGCCGGACGGGGAGCGGAATGGTCGACAGCGGGCGCGGGCGACGGCAGCGACGACGGAGTCCGGTGATCTCGCCGGTGCTGCGCCCGGCGCTCTGGTCCGCCCTGCTCGGAGCGGTCGCCGCCGCGGTCCTCGCCAATCCCGTCCAGGCGGATCCCGCGCTGCCCACGAGCGTCCCCGACACCGGTCTCCGCCCGAGCGTCATCGGCCAGCTCCAACTCCCCGGCGGCGCGCCGCTTCCCGGGCTGCCGGGTGCCGGTACCGGGGTGCCCGGGCTGCCGGCGGGCAACGTCGCCAACGGCCCGCTCGCCACCCAGATCTACGCGGCCGAGGCCCAGGTCGGGCAGCTCCGCGACCAACTGCTGCTGCTTCAGCAGAGGCGCACCGAGGCCGAGTCCCAGCGCGCGACCGCCGAGCGCGACCTCGGCCTCGCCCGGGACGCGCTGGCCCGCGCGCAGGAGGGCGCAGACGCCGCCGCCGCGGGCGCGTTCAAGGCCGCCGCCGCCCTCCCGCCCGGCCAGTTCGCCAGCGACCTGCACGAGTTGAGCCGGCTGTCCCGGCTCATCCGGGGCGAGAAGGCCGAGGGCGGCACCACCGCCGCCGAGGGCGGGTTGTCCCGGGCCCGCACCGCCGAACAGGTGGCCGGCCAGGCGCTGCTCTCGGCCGAGTCCCGGCTCACCGGAGTCAGGGCGGAGTACGCCGCCGGCGAGAAGGCCCTTCGCGTCGCCGAGGGGAAGCTGGCCAAGCTGCGCCGGGACAACGCCGCGCAGCTCGTCGAGATCGAGCGCCAGCAGGAGGCCCTCGACCAGCGGCTCGGCGCCGGCTACACCGGCAACGAGACCGCCAACGGCCTGGCGGCCCACCCCACCGCGCTGAAGGCCCTGGCGTACGCCCGGGCGCAGCTCGGCGATCCGTACCTGTGGGCCGCCGAGGGGCCGAACCGGTTCGACTGCTCCGGCCTGATCTACGCCGCCTACCGGTCGGCGGGCTACTACGGGCTGCCCCGGGTCTCCCGGGACCAGTACTACGCCACCCGCTCGCGCACCGTGTCCCGCACCGCGCTGCTCCCCGGCGACCTGCTCTTCTTCGCCTCCGGCACCAGCTGGACGACGATCCACCACATGGGCATGTACGTCGGCGGCGGCAAGATGATCCACGCGCCGACCACCGGTGACGTCGTGAAGATCTCCACCGTGCGCTGGTCCCGGCTCTACGCCGCCACCCGGGTGGTCAACGCGGTGCCCGCGCCGAACGCCACTCCCTCACCGTCACCCACGAAGACCAAGCCGCCGGCCTCGCCGAAGCCGACGGGCAGCGCGAGCCCCTCCTCGCCGCCGCCGTCGGCGACCCCGTCGACGACGCCGTCGCCGTCGCCGACCGGCTCCGCCTCGCCCACGCCCTCCCCCAGCACGTCGACCTCGCCGTCGCCGTCGCCGACCCCGTCCGGGCCGACCCCGTCGGCGCCGGCGGCGAGCCGCTCCGCCTCGTCGTCGCCGAGCGCCACCTCCGGCGGTGTGGCGCCGACCACGCCGGCGGGCAGCACGTCCCCCGACGGCAGTCCCTCGTCGAGCGCCGGCAGCTGAACCGGGCACCCGCCGGTTCGGCCCGCCGCGTCGAGCCGGCACCGTCCGGAACGCACTCCGGCTGTGCCGCCGGGCCGGAATGTGGCACGGTGACAGACAGGCACGCCCGGTCCGACGTCGCGGACCCGGGCGCGAGCGTGCGCGGAGGGCGAGCATGGCCGAGCAAGAGGTTCCGGCACAGCCGGTCGACCACGGGCCCACGCCCGACCTGAACCGCGCCGAGGCGCCGCGTCCCCCGACCGTCCCCGGCGACGGATCACCGTCGGGCGCCGGCTCCGCCGGTTCGTCCGGGCCGTCGCCCGACGACGTACGCCGGCAGCCCGCCGCCGCGCCGGCCCGAGGCCGGGTGACCGTGGCCACCGTCGCCGCCCCCGGCGAGGGCGAGGCGCCGCCGGTCGCCCCGAGCGGCGGCACCACCTACCGGGCGACCGGATCGGCCACCCCGTCCTCCGGGCAGGTCCCCGGGCAGCGCGGCGCTGGGGCGCGCGCCAGTGCCGCCGTGCCCGGGATGATGCGGGTCTCGGCCGACGAGGCCGGGGCGATCCGCTCCCGCACGGGCGAGGCCCGGATCTACCGGGCGGCACCGGTCAACCCGGAGCCCCCGGAGCCCGCCCGGCCACCGGAGCCGGTGCAGCCGCCGACCCCGCCGGTCCCTGAGCCCGAGCCCGCCCCGGCGCCGCCGGTCCCGCAGCCCGAGCCCGCTCCCGCGCCGCCCCTCCCGGGGCCGAACCCGCCGGTCCCCGGCCCGAACCCACCCGCTCCGGTGCCCCCCGGGCCCAGGCCGCCGGGGCCGGTGCCGCCCACTCCGGGACCGCCCGCGCCGCCTCCCGGCCCGCTGGTGCCCGCCCCGCCGCCCCCGCCCGGCCCGCCGCC
This sequence comes from Micromonospora sp. CPCC 205561, assembly GCF_036906775.1. NCBI lineage: Bacteria > Bacillati > Actinomycetota > Actinomycetes > Micromonosporales > Micromonosporaceae > Micromonospora > Micromonospora sp. CPCC 205561. The sequence goes on from NZ_JBAKHV010000009.1 coordinate 52,157, forward strand.
GGCACCGCCGTTCCCGCCGCCGCCCCTCACGGGTTCCGCGCCGGCCCCGGCTCCCGCCCCGATCACGCCGTCGTTCTCCGTGCCCCCGGCGTCCGCCCGGCCGGCGTCCACGCCGGCCAGCGCAGCACCGGCCAGCGCGCCGCCCTTCGCCACGCCACCGGCCAGTGCGCCGCTCTTCGCCCCACCGTCCTTCTCCGCGCCCCCGGCGTCCGCCCGGCCGGCCTCCGCGCCGCCGGCGGACGCGGCGGCGGGGGTGCCCGCGCCCGCGGTGCCGGGTTGGCCACCGCCGACCAGCCCGGGGGACCGCCGGCCGGGCGGCGCCGAGCCGTCCACCGCGCCCCGGCAGGCGCACCGGCTCGCCGGTCGCGTCCACGGCGGGACTTCCGCCGGCACCCCTTCCGCCCAGGCCAAGGGCGCCCCGAAGGGCCGCTACGACGGAGGGCCCGACCTGGGCACGATCTACGGTGCCGGCACCGAGGGGCCGGGCTTCAGCACGGTCGCCTTCCCGGCCAACGCCGTGGAGAACTCCGGCTCGCTGACCGGGCACATCCTCGCCCAGGGCTGGACGGAGACGCCCACCGAGCAACGCTCCAGCACCGCCAAGGTGGTGATCGTGCTGGCCGCCTCGCTCGGCCTGCTGGTGGCGATCGGCGTGCTGGTCGTCCTGCTGGCCAACGACACGGTGGGCGGGCTGGTGGGCGGCGTCCTGTCGAAGTGAGTCACGGGCGGCGGGGAGGGTGAGCCCGCCCACTACCCCTTCGCGGTCCGGTGGCGGGTCCGCCCGGCCGCCGTACACTGGTACAGATCACTGACCCGGCGCGCGTGGTGCGCGCCCTTGGGCGATCTTGCGGGCGATTCGGCGGCGTTCAGCTGCGGCAGGCCATCGCGAAGATGCGCCCCGCTCGAAAGGCATTTCTTGACCACCTTCGCTGAACCCGGCACGTTTCCGCCCGCCCTCGACAGCGCCGACGCGCAGACCACCGCCGCGCCGGACGTGACCCGGCAGGACCCGACTCCGGCGCCCGCCGAGGCCGTCGACTTCGCCGCGCTGGGACTGCCCCAGCCGCTGGTGCGCACGCTCGCCCGCCAGGGCATCACCACTCCGTTCGAGATCCAGCGCGCCACCATGCCGGACGCGCTCGCCGGCCGGGACGTCCTCGGCCGGGGCCAGACCGGCTCCGGCAAGACCCTGGCCTTCGGCCTGCCCGTGCTGGCCCTGCTGGCCGAGCGGAACCGGGCCCGGCCGCTGCACCCCCGGGCTCTGGTGCTGGTGCCGACCCGGGAACTCGCCATGCAGGTCAACGACGCGCTGGTGCCGCTCGGCAAGGCGGTCGGGGTGTTCCTGAAGACCGCCGTCGGCGGCGTGCCGTACGACCGGCAGGTCGACGCCCTGCGGCGCGGGGTGGAGATCATCGTGGCCACCCCGGGCCGGCTGGGCGACCTGATCGCCCGGGGCGTCTGCCGCCTCGACGACGTCGAGATCACGGTCCTCGACGAGGCCGACCAGATGGCCGACATGGGCTTCCTGCCCGAGGTCACCGAGCTGCTGGCGAAGACGCCCGCCGGCAGCCAGCGGCTGCTCTTCTCGGCCACCCTGGACGGTGACGTCGACGCGCTGGTCAAGCGGTTCATGTCCGACCCGGTGACGCACTCCACCGCGCCGTCCACCGCCTCGGTCTCCACCATGGACCACCACATGCTGCTGATCCCGCCGCACGACAAGTTCCCCGTGGCGGCTTCCATCGCCGCGCGCGACGGGCGGACGATGGTCTTCGCCCGGACCCAGCTCGGCGTCGACCGGCTGGTCGAGCAGCTCGCCGCCGTCGGCGTGCGGGCCGGTGGGCTGCACGGCGGCAAGACCCAGCGGATGCGTACCCGCACGCTGGCCGAGTTCCGCGAGGGCCGGATGAACGTCCTGGTCGCCACGGACGTGGCCGCCCGGGGCATCCACGTGGACGGCGTCTCGCTGGTGCTGCACGTCGACCCGCCGAAGGACCCGAAGGACTACCTGCACCGCGCGGGGCGTACCGCACGGGCCGGCGAGTCGGGTGCGGTGGCCACGCTGGTGCTGCCCAAGCAGCGGCGGACCACGCTCGCGATGCTGGAGAAGGCCGGCGTGGCTCCGGCCGAGACCCGGGTGCGGGCCGGCGACCCGGCGCTCGCCGAGCTGATCGGAGCCCGCGAGCCGAGCGGCGTTCCGGTCCGCGTCGAGCTTGAGGAGCCGCGCCGGCACGGCGACCGGCCGGGCGGCCCGCGCCGCTTCGGCGACCGCCCGCAGGGCGAGCGGCGCTACGGCGACCGTCCCGCCGGGGGGCGCGGTCACGGCGACCGGCCCGCGGAGGGCCGTGGCTACGGCGACCGGGGCTTCGCGGACCGTGGCGACCGGAGCTACGGCGACCGCCCGCAGGGCGAACGGCGCCAGGGCGACCGGCCCGTCGAAGGACGCGGCTACGGCGACCGGCCCCAGGGCGAGCGGCGCTACGGCGACCGGCCGACCGAGGGACGCGGCTACGCCGAGCGCGGCGAGCGGCGCTTCGGCGACCGGGGCGGCTTCCGGCCCGAGGGCCGGGGACGCGAGGACCGGCCGCGCGACGAGCGCCGTGGTTTCGGCGGGCGACCGCCGGCGCGTACCCACTGATCATCGCGTCATCCTCGAACGCCGCCGCGGAGCCCACGCCCCGCGGCGGCGTTCGCGCATCCGCTGCCGGTGTCGGCCGGGTCGCGTAACGTCCGGCTCATGCCGACCATGCCGAAGTCGCTCTTCTGGACCCGGACGGACACCGCCGGCGCGGAGCACGCGCTCCTCGACGACAGCCGGGGGCTGACCGCGCGGGGCACGATGACGGCCGTCGACCCGATCCCCTACACCTGCCGCTACCACCTCGCCACCGATCCGCAGTGGGTCGCCACCCGGGTCGAGGTGGAGACGGAGGGCAGCGGCTGGCTGCGGAGCGTACGCCTGGAACGGCTCGGCGACGGGTGGCGGGTGACCACCTCCGAGCAGGGTGACCTGGACGCGGCGCTGCGGATCACCGGCCACCCGCCCGCCGGGCTGCCCGGCACCGACGACCCCGACCGGCTGGCCGGCGCGCTGGACGTCGACCTCGGCGGCGCGGCACTCTTCAACGCCCTGCCGGTGCGCCGGCTCGGGCTGACGCGCGCGCCGGCCGACATGCCGCGCCGGATCGACGTCGCCTGGATCCTGGTGCCCGGCCTGGTGGTGGTGCCCGCCGAGCAGGTCTACACCCCGCTCGGCCCCGGCCGGGTCCGCTTCGCCAGCGACACCTTCACTGCCGAGATCGACCTCGACGGCGAGGGCTACGTGACCCGCTACCCGGGCCTGGCCGAACGCGTCGGCCCGCGCTGAGCGGCCCCGTGCGCCAGGCGCCGGTGGCTCGGGCGGGGCCGGGCCCCGGTGGCTCGGGCGGGCCGGGCCCCGGTGGTTCAGGAGGGCCAGGCGCCGGTGGCGAGGAAGCGCTCGATCGTCGCCAGGTGCGGGGCCAGGTCGAGCCCCTGCGCGGCCACCCAGTCGTCGGCGTAGTAGGTGTCGGCGTAGCGGTCGCCGGCGTCGCAGATCAGGGTGACCACCGAGCCGGTGCGCCCCTCGGCGAGCAGCTCCGCGATCAGCCCGAAGGCGCCCCACAGGTTGGTGCCGGTCGAGCCGCCCACCCGGCGCCCGAGCACGGCCGAGCCGGCGCGCATGGCGGCCAGCGAGGCGGCGTCGGGCACCTGGACCATCCGGTCCACGACGGAGGGCACGAACGACGCCTCCACGCTCGGCCGGCCGATCCCCTCGATCCGGGAGCCGCGCCCGGTGCGCACCGACCAGTCGGCCGCCTGCCAGGCGGGATAGAAGGCGGAGTTCTCCGGATCGACCACACACAGCTTGGTGGGCAGCCGCTGGAACCGGGCGTAGCGGCCGATGGTGGCGCTGGTGCCGCCGGTGCCGGCGCCCACCACGATCCACGCCGGCACCGGGTGCCGCTCCAGGGAGAGCTGCGCGTAGATCGACTCGGCGATGTTGTTGTTGCCGCGCCAGTCGGTGGCCCGCTCGGCGTACGTGAACTGGTCCATGAAGTGCCCGCCCGAGTCCTCCGCCAGCCAGCGGGCCTCCACGACCACCTTGGCCGGGTCGTCGACCAGGTGGCAGCGGGCACCCTGGAACTCGATCTGCGCGATCTTCTTTGGCGAGGTGGAGGCCGGCATCACCGCGATGAACGGCAACCCCAGCATCCGCGCGAAGTATGCCTCGGAGACCGCCGTCGACCCGGACGACGCCTCCACGACCGTGGTCTCCGGGCCGATCCAGCCGTTGCAGAGCCCGTAGAGGAAGAGCGAGCGGGCCAGCCGGTGCTTGAGCGAGCCGGTGGGGTGCACCGACTCGTCCTTGAGGTAGAGGCTGATCCCCCACTGCCGCGGCAGCGGGAACGGCAGTAGGTGGGTGTCGGCGGAGCGGTTGGCGTCGGCCTCGACGGTGGCGATCGCCTCGGTCACCCAGCGCCGGCTGGCCTCGTCGCACCGGTCCAGATGAGTCACCTTCGCAACCTAGCAAGCCGGTTCAGTCCGGATCTGCCCCGGCCCGGCGGCGCTGGCGGCGCTGACCGGCCCGGCCGGCCGCGAGGATCAGCGGGGCGAGCCGTACCGCGGCCCCGGGCAGCGCGTCGAGGAGGCGGACCTGTGCGCCGCGCCAGCGGGGGACGCTGACCACCGGGCGGGGCCGCCGGGCCAGCCGCGCCGCCCGCCGGGCCACCCGCTCGGGGCTGAGCAGCGTCCCGGTGAAGGACGCCGCCGCGCCCGGGTCGTCGAGCCGGTCGTGCAGCATCGGCGTCCAGATCCCGTCCGGGCAGAGGCACGACACGTGTACGCCCCGGTGCCCGGCCAGCCGGAGGTCGGCCAGGGTGCCGATGCTGAAGGCGATCAGGGCGTGCTTGCTGGCCGCGTAGACCGTCTCGCCGGGCGCGGCGACGAGGCCGGCCAGCGACACGACGTTGACCACGTGCCCGCGCCCCTGCGCCCGCATCACGGCCAGGGCCGCCAGGGTGCCGTTCATCGCGCCGAGGGCGTTGATCTCGACCACCCGGCGGCGCGTCGCCGCGTCGTGCTCCCACGCGGGGCCGGTGACCAGGATGCCGGCGTTGTTCACCCAGAGGCCCAGCCCGCCCCGGCCGGCCGCCTCGGCGGCGACGGCGGCGCAGGCGGCCTCGTCGCGTACGTCCAGCGGGCGGGACCAGCCGCCGAGCGGCGCGGCGGCGCGGGCCACCTCGTCGGCGTCGAGGTCGGTGAGGAGCACGGGCCAGCCGTCGGCCTGCAGCGCGGCGGCGACGGCGCGACCGAGGCCGCCCGCCGCGCCGGTCACCACCGCCGCCCCGGGGGCGGGCTTCGTCATCGGCGCACGCTATCGCCGCCCGGCGGGCGGGCGCCAGAGCCGGCGGCCCGTCGAGGGGCCGCGAGCCGGTCAGGCGGCCGGCCGCACCGGGGGCTGGGGGCGGTTCTCCCACTTCGTGGAGAGGGCCACGCCCGTCCGGGTGGAGGCGACGCCCGGGGTGCGGTTCAGCCGGACGATCAGCCGCTCCAGCTCGGCGATGGTGCCGACGCGAGCCTTGAGCAGGAACGACTCGACGCCGGCCATGAAGTAGCAGGACTCGATCTCCGGCATCTTGCGGAACGCCTCCAGCACGTCGTCGGTGTCGCCGCCGGAGTCCTGGACGATGCCGATGAGCGCGGTGACGCCGAGCCCGATCGACTCGGGCTCCACCTCCGCCCGGTAGGCCCGGATCACGCCGCCGGACTCCAGCTTGCCGACCCGCTCGTGCACGGCGGGTGCGGAGAGGCCGACCTGCCGGGCCAGCTCGGCGTAGGACAGGCGGGCGTTGCCGCGCAACAGCTCCACGAGGCTCAGGTCGATGGCGTCCACGGACTGTAGACCCTAGCGGCCCGGGCGTAACGTCGGGCACCCGGCGCACGTTGGACATGACAGGGTGTAGTTGTTCACAGACTCGCGGTCAAAGGGGCTCTGCGCAGGTAATATTTCCTAACTTCCCACTCAGTGCTTTTTTCGCGTTTGGCGGACAGGCCAGGTCGCTGGTGCTGTAATTGCCATACGTCCCTCATGACGGCTCTGGGCTCGCACCGGCCGGGGGCAGTGTGTTCAGCCGGGGGCTTCGTCGACGCGAGGAGGGGGCTGTGGACACTGGAGATCGCCTGCTGACACCGGGTGAAGTTGCCGCGTTGTTTCGGGTTGACCCGAAGACCGTGACGCGATGGGCAGCGGCGGGCCGGATAGGCAGCATCCGGACTCCAGGCGGGCATCGCCGGTTTCGGGAATCCGAGGTGCGAGCCCTGCTTGAGGGGGAGGGCATGCTGGACGAGGCGGACGACGTCGGCAAACCGCGCAACGCGGGGCCGGCCGCCTCGACCGGGCCGGGCCCGGCCAACGCCGGCATGTACTGAATGGTGCGGATCGTCACGCGGACCGGACTACAGTTCCGGTCCGCGTCTCGCTGTGCGGGCCCGGGTCACTCCCGCGCCGCGCCCAGCTCACCGGCCCAGCGACGGAACAGGTCGTGCGGTACGCCGAGGGCGTCCAGCACCTTGCCGGCCACGAAGTCGACGAGCTGCCGCGCCGAGGCCGACGCGCCGGCGCCGTAGAAGCCGGGACTGGCCGGCAGCACCACCGCCCCCGCGTCGTGCAGGGCGATCAGGTGCTCCAGGTGGCTGCGGGTCACCGGTGTCTCCCTGGGCACCACCACCACCGGCCGGCGCTCCTTCAGGTTCACCTCGGCCGCCCGTTGCAGCAGGTCCTTGGAGAGCCCGATCGCGATGCCGGCGCAGGCCGCCGTGCTGGCCGGGACGACCGCCATCCCGCGTACCCGGTAGGAGCCGCTGCTCGGGCCGGCCGCCAGGTCGCCGGCGGGCCAGTGCCGCACGTCGGCGCCCGCGAGGTCGCGGCCCAGCCAGGCGGCGAGGTCCTCGGCCCAGTGCCCGTCCCGGAACGGGCGGCCGGTCTCGTCGAGGACGGTCAGCCGGGCGGCCCGGGAGACGATCAGGTCCACCGGCTCGCCCGCGTCGAGCAGCGCCCGCACGACGGCCGCCGCGTACGGCGTGCCGGACGCCCCGGAGACTCCGACCACCCATGGTTCGCGCATGCCCTCCAGCCTGCCTGGTCGCCGCCCCGCCGCGCCCGGCACCCCCGCCGGACGGGCCGCGCGCCGCCCCGCCGCCGCCCGTCCGCGATGTACGCGTCGGCGCCGGTTGTCCCGCCCGGGGCGCTATGTCGGCGCGGAGGGCGCTTCTGCCGGCGACCTGACATGCTGCCGGTGCGATTCGCGCCGACCGCGGGACGTACGGGAGGGATCGGTGATGACCGGCGAGATCCTCTGGTCGCTGCGGTCTGAATGCCCCATCCCGCCCCGGCTCTCCCCGCACGCCGACCGGGTGCAGGAGTGGCTGGCCGGCGAGCTGTTGCCGGGCCTGGGCCTGGCGCTGGACGGGGTGGCGCTGCAGCGGCTGGCCCGCTCCGGCTTCGCCCGCTACGCCGGCCGGCTCTACCCCGGCGCCACGGAGGCCGACCTGCGGGTGCTGGCCGCCCTCTTCACGTGGTTCTTCCTGGTCGACGACGCCTGCGACGGCCGGGGGCGGCCCGACCCCGACCAGATCCGGTCGCTGCGGGCCGGGGCACTGGCGTTGCTGCACGACGGTCCCCGGCTCCGGCACGCCGGCCTGACCGGGCCGCTGCGGCGGCTGCTGGTGCGCGCCTGGCGGGAGCCACGCCGGCGGATGCCGGCGCGTTGGCGGCGGCGCTTCGCCGAGGCTGTCGCCCACCACCTCGACGGCACCTGGCGGGAGGCGGTCAACAAGGCGGCGGGGCGCGCCCCCGGCGTCGCCGAGTACGTGGAGCTGCGGCGCGCGACCTCGGCCGCGTACGTCTCGTTCCCGCTGGTGGAGTTCGTCACCGGGCGCCCGCTGCCGGGCCCGGTCCACCAGCACCCGGTGCTACGCGGGATCGCCGAGACCGGCAACGACCTGATCTCCTGGTACAACGACCTCGCCTCGCTGGAGCGGGACGAGGCCGTCTCCGGCGGGCACAACCTGGTGCTCGCCACCGCCGCCGAGCGGCGGGTGCCGGTGGAGACCGCGCTCGGCCTGACGGCCGAGCGCTGGCGGGCCTCGATGCGCCGCTTCGTGGAGTTGCGCGCGGCCGTGCCGTCGTTCGGCCCGGCGCTGGACGAGGCGGTCGCCGACCATCTCGACGGGGTGGCGAACGCCGTCCGGGCCACCGTCGACTGGACCCTGGAGAGCGCCCGCTACGCGGGCGGGCAGGGGCGCCTCGTCGACGTCTCCGGCAGCGGCCGACGCGGCTAGGGGCCGGCGGCTGCCGGAGGGCGGCGACGGGCCGGATCAGGCGCGCAGGCCGAGGCGGAACACCAGGTCGAGCAGGGCGAAGAGGAACAGCGCGATGCCGACGAAGCCGTTGGCGGTGAAGAACGCCCGGTTGACCTTGCTGAGGTCGGTCGGACCGACCACCAGGTGCTGGTAGCCGAAGGCGAGCGCGGTCAGCCCGAGCCCGATCCACCAGAGCCAGCCGAAGCCGATCAGCACCCCGAACCAGACGAAGAGCGCGAACGTCACCACGTGCGCGACCGTGGAGGCGTGCAGCGCGAACCGCAGCCCGTAGCGTGCCGGCACGCTGTGCACGCCGATCTGCCGGTCGACCTCGGCGTCCTGGCAGGCGTAGATCAGGTCGAAGCCGCCGATCCAGAGGCCGACGGCCACGCCGAGCAGCCAGGCCGGCCACGAGCCGTCCAGGGTGCCGGTGACGCCCAGCCAGGCGCCGACCGGCCCGACGGCCTGGGCGAGGGCCAGGATCGCGTGCGGCCAGTTGGTGAACCGCTTGCCGTACGGGTAGACGACAAGCGGCACCACGGCGAGCGGGGCGAGCACCAGACAGAGCGGGTTGAGCAGGGCGGCCGCGCCGAGGAAGACCACGAGCGCGACCGCCGCGCCGGTCCAGGCCGTCCGCACGCTCACCGCCCCGGTGACGAGCTCCCGGGAGGCGGTACGCGGGTTCCGCGCGTCGATCCGCCGGTCCAGGATCCGGTTCGCGGCCATCGCGAACGTCCGCGCACCGACCATCGCCACGGTGATCAGCAGCAGGTCCACCCAGCGCACCCGCCCGCCGTGCACCTGCATGGCGGTGAGCGCCGACAGGTACGCGAAGGGCAACGCGAACACGGAGTGTTCGATCGCCACCAGGTCGAGGAAGGCGCGCACCCTCCCCCGCGATCTTGCACTTGCCGCCGGGGCGGAGCCGACGGAACCGGGCGAACCGGGGGCGGAAACCGCGAGATCGCGCGGGTCGGCGGGGGTGGCCATCAGATGCCGTACTCCTTCCAGCGCTTGTCGACCAGCGAGACGACCTCGGGGGCCATCCTCATCTCCTCCGGCCAGCCGCGGGTGTAACCCTCGGTGGGCAGCTTGCGGGTCGCGTCGACGCCCGCCTTGCCGCCCCAGAACTGCTGGTAGGACGCGTGGTCCAGGTGGTCCACCGGGCCCTCGGTGAGGAGCAGGTCACGGGCGTAGTCGACGTTGCCGAAGGCGCGGAAGGCGACCTCGTTGTAGTCGTGCACGTCGCAGTCCTCGTCGACGATCACGATCAGCTTGGTCAGCGACATCATGTGCGCGCCCCAGATGGCGTTCATCACCTTCTGCGCGTGCTTCGGGTAGCGCTTGCGGATCGACACGATCGCGCAGTTGTGGAAGACCCCGGCGGCGGGCAGGTCGTAGTCGACGATGTCCGGGATCAGGAAGCGCAGCAGCGGCGCGAAGATCCGCTCGGTGGCCTTGCCGAGGCCGTGGTCCTCCTGCGGCGGCTGCGACGTGACGATCGAGTGGTAGACCGGGTCGCGCTGCGTCGTCATGCACTCGATGTGCATGACGGGAAAGGGCTCCACCGGCGTGTAGAAGCCGGTGTGGTCGCCGAACGGGCCCTCCGGGAGCCGCTCGCCCGGCTCGATGTACCCCTCCAGGACGACCTGCGAGTGCGCCGGCACCTGGAGCGGGACCGTCAGGCAGTCCACCATCTCGACCCGCTCGCCCCGCAGGTAACCGGCGAACAGGTACTCGTCGATGTCGGCGGGGAGCGGCGCGCTGGCCGAGTACGCCACCGCCGGGTCGGTACCGATGGCGATGGCCACCGGCAGCCGCTGCCCGAGCCGCTCGGCGACCGCGTGGTGCGCCGTCGAGTTCTTGTGGATCTGCCAGTGCATGCCGATGGTGTTCTGCGAGTGCTGCTGCAACCGGTACAGCCCCAGGTTGCGCTTGCCGGTCTCGGGGTGCTTGGTGTGGGTCAGCCCGAAGTTGTGGAAGATCCCGCCGTCGCCCGGCCAGACCTGCAACCCCGGGAGCCGGTTCAGGTCGACGTCGTCGCCGCGGTAGACCACCTGCTGGCAGGGAGCGGTCCTGACCTTCTTCGGCGGCATCGACTTGAGCTGCATGACCTTGCCGAGGCCGTCCATCATGCCGGAGAGGCCCATCGGCAGCTCCGGCTTGAGCATGTCGCCGATCCGCTCGCCGATCTCGTCCAGCGACTCGACGCCGAGCGCCATCGCCATCCGCTTCTCGGTGCCGAAGAGGTTGATCGCCACCGGCATCTCGCCCCGCGTCGGCCGCTCGAAGAGCAACGCCGGACCGCCGGCCCGGACCGTCCGGGTGACGACCTCGCTGATCTCCAGGGTGGGATCGACCGGGGCGCTCACCCGCCGCAGCTCGCCCGCGCGCTCCAGCGCCGCGAGGAAGTCCTTCAGGTCTGTGTACGGGAAGCCACGAGCCGCCATGCCTGCCAGTCTCCCGCACCGGTCACGGCGGCGACCACGCCGGGTGGTGTGACACCGGCGATCACGGGGTTCCGGACCGCGTGGGGGCCCCTGCGCAGCGTACGGGCGGCCGAGCCGGAGGTTCTGAACGCCATCGGCCGGCAGCTACCCCGCACGCCACCCGGAGGTGATCAGTCGAGGCCGCCGTACGAGTGCAGGCCCTCGAAGAAGATGTTCACGCCGAAGAGGTTCATCAGCATGGTGAGGAAGCCCGCGATGGCCAGCCAGGTCGCCACGTTCCGCCGCACGCTCGGGGTGGCCCTGGCGTGCAGGTAGCCGGCGTAGATCACCCAGGAGATGAACGACCAGGTCTCCTTCGGGTCCCAGCCCCACGGCCGCCCCCAGGCCGCCTCGGCCCAGATCGCCCCGGCGATCACCGCGAAGGTGAAGACCGGGAACGCGAAGGCGTGCAGCGTGAAGGTCAGCCGCTCCAGCGCCGCCGCCGCGGGCAGCCGCTTCGCCAGGGTGTACGGGAAGCTCCGCCGGCCCTGCTCGTAGCCGGCGCGCATCAGGAACGCCACCGCCGGCACCGCGCCCAGCAGGAAGATGCCGGAGGCGAAGACGATCGTCGAGACGTGGATGACGAACCAGTACGAGTTGAGCGCCGGCACCAGCGGCACGATCGGCGTGTAGAGCACCAGCTCCGCCGTCGCGACCAGCAGCACCATCACCAGCGTCAGGAACAGCCCGAGGCGGCGCAGCTGCGGCCGCTGCCAGAGCACCACCAGCCAGGCGGCGACCCCGATCCAGGTGCCCGTGAGCACGAACTCGTACATGTTGCCCCAGGGCATCCGGTCGGCGGCGAGACCGCGCGTGACCAGCGCGCCCAGGTGCAGCAACGCCCCGAGGGCGGTGGCCGCGACCGCGACCAGGCCCGCCAGCCGGGCGCGTCGGGCCGTGCGCTCGGCGGCCGACGCGCCGGTCCCGACGGGTACGCCCGAGGTGACGCCCCCCGCCGCCCCCACGCCGGCACCGACCAGCTCCCGGGCGTGCGCCACGGACCGGGCACGGGAGTTGCCCAGCGCGTACTCGACGGCGTGGCTGATCATCGCGACCAGGTACGCCAGGATCGCGAACGACACCAGCTGGTCGGAGAGTGCGGACATCACTCGGCTCCTTCTCGCGCTCCGGCCCGGTCGCCGCCGTCGGGGTCGACCCCGGCCTCCTCGTCCGACCGCCCGTCGCCGCCGATCGCGGCCACGAGCTGCGCGAACTCGTCGGCGAACCCGGGATGGTCGGTGCGCGGCAGGCCACCGGCCTCGACCAAACTACTACCGCCCGTCGGAGATCCACTCGTGGGGTCGGCCGGCAGCACCCGGAAGAAGACCCGGCGGCGCCGGCCGAACAGCGAACCCATCAGCCCGACCAGCAGGACGGCGGAGCTGACCAGCAGCAGCGTCGAGCCGGGGTCGTACCGGACCGACAGGGTGATGTACGGCTCGGTGCCCAGGAACTCGACCGTGGTGCCGTCGTCCAGCTTCCAGGTCTCGCCCTTGCGGAGCAGCTTCGTGCCGACCTCCCTGACCTTGCCGGCCCGCACCTGCCGCTGGTCCAGCTCGTAGACCGAGCCGGGGATGCCGGCGTCCAGCCCCAGGTTGCCCCGGTAGGCGACCAGGTTCAGCGCGGGGTTGCGCTCGGCGGGGTACTCGGAGCGGGCGAACGGCGCGGCGGCGGGCGCGGTCGGCAGGTAGAGGCCCGAGAAGGCCATCTGGAGGTTCGCGTCCCGCTCGCCCGTCGCCGGGTCGACGTTGATGTCCGGGAAGGCCGCCAGACCCTCGCTGGTCAACCCGACGTCGCCCGTGGTCAGGAACGGGAAGTTGCTGGTCTGGCTCTTGCCGAACCGGTCCGTGTAGCGGATCACCGGGGCGTAGCCGTGGCCGAGCAGGTAGACGTTCGCACCGTCGAGGCGCAGCGGGGAGTTGACCGAGAAGTTGGCCTGCCGCCGCCCGCCGTCGGCCTCGTCGACCGTCACCTCGGCGTCGAAGAACTCCGGCTGGCCGGACTCCAGGAACCGCGCCTCGAAGTCGTCGAGCCGGATGCAGAAGCCGGGCAGGTCGGCGCTGCCGACGCGGGGGCCGAGCTTGCTCTCGGCGTACTGCTGGCGGGTGTTGCAGAACGCGTTCTCCTCGCCGGCCACCAGCAGCTTGTTGCCGCTCCAGCCGTACCAGGAGCCGAGCGCGACGCCGACCAGCACGAACACCAGCGAGCTGTGGAAGAGCAGGTTGCCGGTCTCCTTGAGGTAGCCCTTCTCGGCGGAGACCTCGTCGCCACGCACCACCACCCGCCACCGCCGCCGGCGCAGCGTCTCGGCGATCGCCGCCGCGCCGTCCCGCGGTGCGGCCAGCACCGCGTGCTGCGGCAGCCGGTCCAGCCGCTTCGGCGCGGCCGGCGGCTTCGACCGCAGCGCCCGTACGTGGTCGCGCAGCCGGGGCGCGATGCAGCCGATCAGCGAGGTGAAGAGCAGCAGGTAGATCGCGGAGAACCAGACCGAGCCGAACGCCTCGAAGGCGCCGATCCGGTCCAGCACCGGGGCCAGCTCGGGGTGCGCGACGAAGTAGTCCCGCACGTCCTCCGGATTGACCCCGCGCTGCGGCAGCACGGAACCCGGGATGGCGGCCACCGCGAGCAGGAAGAGCAGCACCAGGGCCGTACGCATGCTGGTGAGCTGCCGCCACGAGTTGCGCAGCAGGCCCAGCAGGGGGTTGGGCCGGCGCCGGGGGGCCTCGGCCGGCGGTGCCGGCCGGTCGTCGACGGCGGTCATCAGATGCTCACCTCGCCCACCCCGACGATGGTCCGCAACCAGATCACGAAGTTCGTCCAGCCGCCCGTGACCAGCGCGAGGCCGATCAGGATCAGCAGTGCCCCGCCCACCCGGGTAACCCAGCGGCTGTTGCGCCGGACCGCCCGGAACACCCCGAGCAGCCGCTCGAAGCCCAGCCCGAAGACGACGAACGGAATCCCCAACCCGAGGCAGTACGCCACGGCGAGCACCGCGGCCCGGTCGGTCTGCCCGCCGACGGCGGCCATGCCCATCACCGCGCCGAGGGTCGGGCCGACGCACGGCACCCAGCTGAGCGCGAAGACCGCGCCGAAGACCGGCGCGCCGAGCAGCCCGGCGGCGGGCAGCCGCTGGATCCGGAACTCCCGCTGCAACCCCGGCAGCAGCCCGACGTAGCTCAGCCCGAGCACGACGATCAGCCCGCCGATGACGATCTCCAGCGCCCGCTGGTACTCGAAGAAGACCCGGCCGACGCCGGCGAAGAGGATCGCGGTGGCGGTGAAGACGACGGTGAAGCCGCCGATGAACAGCAGCGTGCCGGCCAGCACCCGCCCCTTCACCCCGGCGGTCGCCGGCGCGGTGCGCTCCCGCACCGCCACCCCGCCGCCGTTCTCCCCGCTCGCGGCGCTCCCGGCGCCGGGCCGGGGCTCCGTCGCCGGCCGGCGGCGGGTTTCGAGGTCGGCGCCGGCGAGGCCGGTGACGTACGAGAGATAGCCCGGCACCAGCGGGAGCACGCACGGGGAGAGGAAGCTGACCAGCCCCGCGAGCGCCGCCGCGCCGATGGCGAGCAGCAGCGGGCCCGACCGGGCGAGTTCGGAGAACGTCTCGCCCATCAGCGGGAACCGTTGGCCGGCGGCCGCTCGGCCGCGATCCGCTCGACGATGGGCTGGAGGCCCTCCTGCTTCACCGCCGCCCGGATCACCGTGGCGATCCGGCCGTCCCGGTCCAGCACGACGGTGGCCGGGATGGTGTTCGGCGGGATGTCCAGGGCGAGCGCCAGCCGGCTCGGCGGGTCGAAGAGGCTCGGGTAGGTGACCTTGAAGCTCTCCTCGAAGGCGAGCGCCTTGTCCCGCTGGTCCTGGATGTTGATGCCCAGGAAGGTCACCCCGGAGGCCTTCGTGGCCTGGTAGGTGTTCTCCAGGTCGTCCGCCTCGGCCCGGCACGGCGCGCACCACGAGCCCCAGAAGTTGACCACCACGACCTGGCCCCGGTCCTTCGCCACGTCGTGGTCGCCGCCGGTGAGCAGCTCGCCGGCGAGCTTCGGGGCGGCCGAACGCTGGTCGGGGGCGCACTCGATGATGCCGTCCCGGTTGTCGCAGGCATCCTCCCCGTCGCGTGCCGAGCAGCCGGCCAGCGCCGCCGTCGCGACGGCGGCGAGCAGACCCGCGGTCCACCTCCGGGCGTTCATCAGGCCCCCTTGGCCGTCCTGGCGGTCGGCGACATCGCGATCAGGTGGGCGGCCGGCTCGGAGTAGCCGATGCCGACCACCTTGGCGCCGTCGAAGTGGAAGGAGGTGAGGCTGGCCAGCCCGCACTGGCGCTTGCGCGGGTCGTGCCAGAGCCGCTTGCGCTCGACGTAGCGGCGCAGCGTCCAGATCGGCAGTTGGTGGGAGACCAGCACGGCCTCGCGCCCCTCGGCGGCCACCCGGGCGGCGTGCAGGGCGGCGAACATCCGCTCCGCGATGGCGCGGTAGGCCTCGCCCCAGGACGGAGTCACCGGGTCCCGCAGCACCCACCAGTTGCGCGGGTCGCGGAACGAGCCGTCGCCGGGCGAGACCTTCTTGCCCTCGAACCAGTTGGCGCTCTCGATCAGCCGCTCGTCCACGCCGACCGGCAGCCCGAACTGCCCGGCGATGGGCTCGGCCGTCTGCTGGGCGCGTTCCAGCGGACTGGCCACGACGTGCACGACCTCCCGCTCGGCCAGCCCCTGCGCGGCGGCCTTCGCCATCTGCACGCCCAGCTCGGAGAGGCGGAAGCCCGGCAGCCGGCCGTAGAGGATGCCGTCCGGGTTGTGCACCTCGCCGTGCCGCAGCACGTGGACCACCGTCTTGCTCACCGCTGCGCCCCCTTCGCTCGCGACTGCGGGGCTCGCAGACCCGGCTCACTCCTCGCGCTCACCGCTGCGCCCCCTTCGCTCGCAACTGCGGGGCTCGCAGACCCGGCTCACTCCTCGCGCTCACCGCTGCGCCCCGTGACCCGCCGCTGCCGCGACGTTGGCCGCCACCGGCAGCGCGGCGGCGAGCTGCTCCAGCGCGGCGTCGTCCAGCGCCGCCGACACGAACCACGCCTCGAAGGCGCTCGGCGGCAGGTAGACGCCGCCGGCGAGCATCGCGTGGAAGAACGCCTTGAACGCCGGCACCTGCTGGGTGCGGGCGCTGTCGTAGTCGACCACGTCGGCGTCGGTGAAGAAGATCGAGAACATGTTCCCCGCGTACGACAGCCGGTGCGGGACGCCGGCGGCGGCCAGCGCGTCGGCGGCGAGCCGGCTCACGACGGCGGCCGTCTCGTCCAGCCTGCGGTAGAGCGCGTCGTCGGCCAGCCGCAGGGTGGCCAGGCCGGCCGCGCAGGCCAGCGGGTTACCGGAGAGGGTCCCCGCCTGGTAGACCGGGCCGGCGGGGGCCAGCCGCTGCATGATCTCCGTCCGCCCGCCGAACGCCGCGGCCGGCAGCCCACCCCCCATGACCTTCCCGTACGTCCACAGGTCGGCGTCGGAGGGGTCGAGGCCGTGCCAGCCGGCGCGGGAGACCCGGAACCCGGTCATCACCTCGTCAACGATGAGCAGCGCGCCGTGCGCGTGCGCGATCCGGGCGAGTTGCTGGTTGAAGCCGTCGCGCGGGGCGACCACGCCCATGTTGCCGGCGGCGGCCTCGGTGATGATCGCGGCGATGTGCTGCCCCTCGGCGGCGAACGCCTGCTCCACCGCGGCGACGTCGTTGTACGGCAGCACGATCGTGTCGCCCGCCGCCGCGCCGGTCACCCCCGGAGAGTCGGGCAGGCCGAGGGTGGCCACCCCCGAGCCGGCCGCGGCCAGCAGGCCGTCTGAGTGCCCGTGGTAGCAGCCGGAGAACTTGATGATCCGGGGACGGCCGGTGAACCCACGCGCCAGCCGGATCGCCGACATGGTCGCCTCGGTGCCCGAGTTGACCAGCCGTACCTGCTCGACCGGGGTGCGGTCGACGATCTCGGCGGCCAGCTCGACCTCGCCCGGGGTGGGCGTGCCGAAGCTGGTGCCCCGGGTGGCGGCCGACCTGATCGCGTCCACGACCTCCGGGTGCGCGTGGCCGAGGATCAGCGGGCCCCAGGAGGAGACCAGGTCGACGTAGCGCCGGTCGTCGGCGTCGTAGAGCCAGGGCCCCTCCCCCCGCACCATGAAGCGCGGGGTGCCGCCGACGGCACGGAAGGCGCGCACGGGGGAGTTCACCCCGCCCGGCACGATGGCCGTGGCGCGGTCGAACAGGGCCTCGGAGGCCGGCGCGTCGGCCGGGTAGCGGCCAGATCCGGCGGGAAACATATCGGTCACGATGCCGCCATTGTGTCAGCGTCGGGCCGCGAATCGGCAGCCACCCCGTGCCGGGGTTACCAGGCTCACCCGGGGCCGGGCTCCTACGCCCGGCGGGGCGCGGGCTCGCGTACCGGGAGCGGGGCTCCTCGCGCCGCTCGGAGTGGGCAACGCGGGAATCTCCGGGTCCGCCGCCGACGGCGGCGCCACCACCGGCCCGGGCCTGCCTCACCCCGGGTCGGCGGGCCGTCATCCCGGGGCCGGGTGGGCCGTCATCCCGGGGCCGGTGTGGCCTCGGGAGCGTGGCGCGGGTGGCCGGTAGGTCGGGTCGCCGCCGCTCGACGGGCCGGGTCGCCTGGATCGCGCTAGGCTGACCCGGTGGATCGTGCCGAACTGTCCATCACGCTACACCGGACGGGCGACGAAGCTGTGCTTCGCCTGGCCGGTGAGATCGACATGCTCACGGCCGCCCAGCTGTCGACGGTGGTCAACGAGGTGCTCGCCGACCCGCCGCCCCGGATCGTCCTCGACCTCGGCGGAGTCACCTTCTGCGACTCGCAGGGCCTCGGCACCCTCGTCGTGCTCAGCCGCAAGGCCAGCCACGCGCAGTGCCTGCTGATCCTGACCAACGTCGGCGACTTCCTGCTCCGCGTCCTGGACATCACCGGCCTCCGCAGCGCCCTGATGATCCGCAACGACCAGACCACGGGCTGACCCACCCTCCCCTCACGCCCCAATCCCGCCCACCCCACCCCACACCACCCCACCGGCGCGCCGATCTTGCAGTTCCGGCCCCCGGGATGTCCCGTTCATCCGGTATGCGAGGGTCCGAAGTGCAAGATCGACGCGCGGAGGGTCGACGCGCGGAGGGACGGGGCGGGGACGGGCGGGGGGCGGGGACGGGCGGGGGCAGGGGTTAGGGGGTGTTGCCCCAGCGGGCCTGTTCCAGGAGTTGGACCGCGCGGTCGCGGGCGTCGGGGTCGTCCGCGTTGAGCATCCCGGTGGCCTCGTCGACCGCGTCGGTCAGCACCCGCAGTTGCGCGTCCCGTTCCCGCACCAGATCCGACTGGGCCGCGAGCTGGCGGGTCTTCACCCACAGCTCGACGAAGACCGACACCTTGGCGCGCAGCACCCACGGGTCGAACGGCTTGGTCAGGTAGTCGACCGCGCCGACCGCGTAGCCGCGCAGTGCGAGCTGGGCGTCGCGGTCGGCGGCGGTGAGGAAGATGATCGGCACGTGCCGCGTACGCTCGCGCCGCTTGATGTGGCTGGCCGTCTCGAAGCCGTCCATGTCCGGCATCTGGGCGTCCAGCAGGATCACCGCGAAGTCGTCGACCAGCAGCTGTTTCAACGCCGCCTCGCCGCTCTCCACGGCGACGGACTGCACCGGCAGACCCTGGAGAATCGCCTCCAGCGCCATCAGGTTCTCCCGGCGGTCGTCCACCAGCAGCGCCTTTGCCATCTGGGTCACGAACTCTCCTCGTTTCGGCTGCCGCTGATCCAGGACGACATGAGTTCGATCAACTCGTCCAGGTCGACGGGTTTGGTGATGTAGTCGCTTCCTCCGGCCGCCAGCGCCGACTCGCGGTCGCCGGGCATGGCCTTCGCGGTCAGGAA
Organism: Micromonospora sp. CPCC 205561; assembly: GCF_036906775.1. Lineage (NCBI taxonomy): Bacteria > Bacillati > Actinomycetota > Actinomycetes > Micromonosporales > Micromonosporaceae > Micromonospora > Micromonospora sp. CPCC 205561. The sequence continues at coordinate 70,922 of NZ_JBAKHV010000009.1, forward strand.
GACGATCGGCAGGTCGGCGAACCGGTGGTTGCGCCGGATCTGTCGGGTCGTCTCGTAGCCGTCCTGGTCGGGCATCATCGCATCCATCAGGACGATGTCCACCTCCGGATGCTCGGCCAGCAGGCGGACGCCGTCCGCACCGTTGTCCGAGTAGAGCACGGTCAACCCGTGCAGTTCCAACGCGCTGGTCAACGCGAAGACGTTCCGCACGTCGTCGTCGACGATCAGCACGGTGGCCCCGTCCAGCCGCCGGGTGACCGGCGTGGAGGTCGGCTCGGGCAGCTCCGGCGGCGGCATCAGCAGCGAGGACGGCAGGCCGGCCCGGGCCGGCGACGGCGGCAGCGGCGCGACCACCGCGTCCGGGGCGAGCACGTCCGGCACGAAGAGGGTGAACGTCGAGCCCTGGCCGGGCGCCGACGACACCACGATGCTGCCGCCCAGCAGCCGGGCCAGGTCCCGGCTGATCGACAGCCCCAGCCCCGTGCCGCCGTAGCGGCGGCTGGTGGTGCCGTCGGCCTGCTGGAACGCCTCGAAGATCAGCGACAGCTTGTCGTCGGAGATGCCGATGCCGGTGTCCACCACCGTGAACGCGATCACCTGCCGCGCGTTGGTCAGCGCCGGCACGTCGAAGACCGCGTTCTCGGGCGCGGGCGCGATCCGCAGCGTCACCGCACCGTTGTCGGTGAACTTGACCGCGTTGGAGAGCAGGTTGCGCAGGATCTGCTGGAGGCGTTGGGCGTCGGTGACGAGCGCGCCCGGCAGGTCCTTGCTGATCCGCACCTGGAAGTCCAGGCTCTTCTCCTCGGCCTGCGGCGCGAACGCCTGCTCCACGTAGCCGCGGATCTCGTCGAACCGGACCTCGGTGGGCTCGACGTCCATCCGTCCCGCCTCGATCTTGGACAGGTCCAGGATGTCGTCGATCAGGGAGAGCAGGTCGGAACCGGCGCCGTGGATCGTCCGGGCGAACTCGATCTGCTTCGGCGTGAGGTTCCGCTCCGAGTTCTCGGCCAGCAACCGGGCCAGCAGCAGCAGGGAGTTCAGCGGCGTACGCAGCTCGTGGCTCATGTTGGCCAGGAACTCCGACTTGTACGCCGACGCGCGGGTGAGCTGCTGGGCCTTCTCCTCCAGCCCGAGCCGCGCCAGCTCGATCTCCCGGTTCTTCGTCTCGATGTTGCCCTTCTGCTCCGAGAGCAGCTGCGCCTTGTCCTCCAGCTCGGCGTTGGTGCGCTGGAGCTCCGCCGACTGCTCCTGCAACTCGTGGGCGAGCCGCTGGGACTGGGAGAGCAACTCCTCCGTACGGCGGTTGGCCTGGATGGTGTTGACCGCGATGCCCGTGGTGAGCACCAGCCGCTCCAGGAACGACAGGTGCAGCTCGGAGAAGGCGGCGACGCTGGCGAACTCGATCACCCCGAGCAGCTCGCCCTCGAAGAGGACGGGCAGCACGACCAGGTCGGTCGGCGGCGTCTCGGCGAGCCCGGAGCGGAGCATCAGCTTGCCGTCGGGCGCGCCGCCCATCCGGATGGTGCGGCGGGAGAGGGCGGCCTGCCCGACCAGCCCCTCGCCGGGGCCGAAGGTGACGTCGTGCCCGCGGGCGACGTAGCCGTACGAGGCGGTCAGCCGCAGCCGCATCACGCCCTCGGAGTTGTCGGCCAGGAAGAACGCGCCCAGCTGCGCGTCGACGAGCGGAGTCACCTCCATCATGATCATCCGACAGACCTCGCCGAGGTCGCGCTGCCCCTGGAGGAGGCCGCCGATCCGCGCCAGGTTGGAGTCGAGCCAGCCCTGCTCGGCGTTCTTCTTGGTCGTCTCCCGGAGGGTGACGATCATCTGGTTGATGTTGTCCTTGAGCTCGGCGACCTCGCCCTGCGCCTTGACCGCGATGCGCTGGGTCAGGTCACCCCGGGTCACCGAGGTGGAGACCTGCGCGATGGCGCGCAGCTGGGTGGTGAGGGTCGAGGCGAGCTGGTTGACGTTCTCGGTGAGGTCGCGCCAGGTGCCCGAGACCCCCTTGACCTGGGCCTGACCGCCCAGCTTCCCCTCGGAGCCCACCTCGCGGGCCACCCGGGTCACCTCGTCGGCGAACGACGACAGCTGGTCCACCATCGTGTTCACCGTCGACTTCAGCTCCAGGATCTCGCCCCGGGCGTCCACGGTGATCTTCTGCGACAGGTCGCCCTTCGCCACCGCCGTGGTGACCGAGGCGATGTTGCGCACCTGCGACGTCAGGTTCGACGCCATCGAGTTCACGTTGTCGGTCAGGTCGCGCCACGTACCGGAGACGCCCTTGACCTGGGCCTGACCGCCCAGCTTCCCCTCCGTGCCCACCTCGCGGGCCACCCGGGTCACCTCGTCCGCGAACGACGACAGCTGGTCCACCATCGTGTTCACCGTCGACTTCAGCTCCAGGATCTCGCCCCGGGCGTCCACGGTGATCTTCTGCGACAGGTCGCCCTTCGCGACGGCGGTCGAGACCTGGGCGATGTTGCGCACCTGGGCGGTGAGGTTCGACGCCATCGAGTTCACGTTGTCGGTCAGGTCGCGCCAGGTGCCGGCGACGCCGCGCACCTGGGCCTGGCCACCCAGCTTCCCCTCCGTGCCCACCTCGCGGGCCACCCGGGTCACCTCGTCGGCGAACGACGACAGCTGGTCCACCATCGTGTTCACCGTCGACTTCAGCTCCAGGATCTCGCCCCGGGCGTCCACGGTGATCTTCTGCGACAGGTCGCCCTTCGCCACCGCCGTGGTGACCGAGGCGATGTTGCGCACCTGCGACGTCAGGTTCGACGCCATCGAGTTCACGTTGTCGGTCAGGTCGCGCCACGTACCGGAGACGCCCTTGACCTGGGCCTGACCGCCCAGCTTCCCCTCCGTGCCCACCTCGCGGGCCACCCGGGTCACCTCGTCCGCGAACGACGAGAGCTGGTCCACCATCGTGTTGACGGTGTTCTTCAGCTCCAGGATCTCGCCCTGCGCGTCGACCGTGATCTTCTGAGACAGGTCGCCCTTCGCGACGGCGGTGGAGACCTGGGAGATGTTGCGCACCTGGCTGGTCAGGTTGCCCGCGAGCTGGTTGACGTTCTCCGTCAGGTCGCGCCAGGTGCCGGAGACGCCGCGCACCTGGGCCTGGCCGCCCAGCTTGCCCTCGATGCCCACCTCGCGGGCCACCCGGGTCACCTCGTCCGCGAACGACGAGAGCTGGTCCACCATCGTGTTGACGGTGTCCTTCAGCTCCAGGATCTCGCCCTGGGCCGCCACCGTGATCTTCTGCGACAGGTCGCCCCGGGCCACCGCCGTGGAGACCTGGGCGATGTTGCGCACCTGGGCGGTCAGGTTGGACGCCATCGAGTTGACGCTGTCGGTCAGGTCCTTCCAGGTGCCGGCAACGTTCGGCACCTCGGCCTGGCCGCCCAGCTTGCCCTCGGTACCCACCTCGCGGGCCACCCGGGTGACCTGCTCGGCGAAGAGCCGCAGGGTGTCCGTGAGGTAGTTCATCGTGTCGGCCAGCTCGGCGACCTCGCCGCGCGCCCCGACCGTGATCTTCTGCGACAGGTCGCCCTTCGCCACCGCCGTCGCCACCTGCGAGATCGACCGCACCTGGCCGGTCAGGTTCGACGCCATGGTGTTCACCGAGTCGGTGAGGTCCTTCCAGGTGCCGGCGACGCCGCGCACGTCGGCCTGGCCGCCGAGCTTGCCCTCGGTGCCGACCTCCCGGGCGACCCGGGTCACCTCGTTGGAGAAGGACGAGAGCTGGTCGACCATCGTGTTGACCGTGCGGCCGATGCGCAGGTACTCGCCGCGCAGCGGCCGCCCGTCGATCTCCAGCGCCATGTGCTGGGAGAGGTCGCCGTCGGCGACCGCCACGATGACCCGGGCGATCTCGGTGGTCGGCCGGCCCAGGTCGTCGATCAGCGAGTTGACCGCGCGCTGCCCCTCGGCCCAGGAGCCGTCCAGCCCCTCGTCGTCGAGTCGTTCCGTGAGCCGGCCGTCGCGGCCGACGATCCTGCTGATCCGCCGCAGGTCGAGGTACTGCCGCTCCTGGAGCGACACGACCTCGTTGAAGGCGTCCGCGACCTCACCGGCCCGGCCCGCCCGGCGGGGCAGCCGGACCTTGAGATCGCCCCGGCGGACCCGCCGCAGCGCCTCGGTGAGTTCGCCGAGGAGCGCCTCGTGGTCGGGCGCGGACGGATCCGCGGTCACCGACTGTTTCGCCGTGGTCATCATTCCTCGCTCAGCTCGGGGCCACCGACTCCTGCCGACGCCGGCCATCCCATCATTGTCCCGCGACCCCGTCCGCGCCACGTCCACGCGCCGGCCGTCACACCCGGTCACGCCCGCGCCGCCCGGCCTTGGGAGAAGACGGGGTCACCGTTACGGTTCGCCCCCTTTATCCCGGCCCGTCGAGCTGGCCGGCGCGCCACGGGCCACCCGTCCGGGCATCGGCTTGGCACCCGAGCGGGCGGCGGTGGAGGATACGGGGATGTCAGCGGAGGCGGGGCCCGCGGCGACCGGGGGCCGAGACGAGCACGTCCGGCGCGTCAGGCTCCCCGCCGACCGGCGTACGCCCGCCGCCGCGCGGGCCCTGGTGCGGTCCGTGCTGACGGAGGCCGACCTGGAGGAACTGGCCAACGAGGCCATGCTGCTCACCACGGAGCTCAGCACCAACGCGGTCGAGCACGCCCGCACCGAGCTGGACATCGAGGTGGTGGCCGACCCGCTCGGGCTCACCGTCACCGTCTCCGACTTCGCGACCGGCCCGGTGGAGGAGCTAATCATCGGCGTCCGCAACGACGCCACGGACATCGACGAGGTCTCCGTACGCGGTCGGGGACTGCTCCTGGTCGACCACTTCGCCAGCCGCTGGGGCACCACCTATCTCCGCACCGGCAAGGGGGTCTGGTTCCGGCTGGACCGGCCCGGCCCGCCGCCGGGCGACCGGGACGCCGCGGCCGCGCGGTGGGCGGTGCCGGGCGGGGCGGCCGTGGCCGGCGGCGCGGCGGCGGAGAGTTCCGCGCCGAGCGCCGGGGCGATGAGCGAGCTGATGCAGACCACCCCCGACCCGTACGCCGAGGACCCCCTGCCCGAGTTCGCGACCAGCCTGCTCACCCGCGTGGCGGAGATGGTCGGAGCGGCCGGCGGGACGGTCCGACTGGACCGGGGCGACGGGCAGGGCATCCAGGCGCTGGCCCGGTACGGCCGCCAGCCCCGGCCCGGCAACGAGCTGCTCCGGGTGCCGCTGGCCGTGCACCGGCCGTACGCCGGGGAGCTGGAGCTGGACGCGGCCCCGTCGGCGTACGCGCGACCGCTGGCCGTGCTGATGGCCGAGCGCCTCTCGCTGCACCTGGAGAACGACCGGCTGCGCCGGGCGGACGTCCGCCGGCGGGCCTGGCTGACCTTCCTCGCCGAGGCCAGCGAGCTGCTCGCGCAGTCGCTGGACGTCGAGTTGACCATGGCACTCGTCCCGCAGCTCGTGGTGCCCCGGCTCGGGCAGTGGTGCGCGGTCCACACGACCGACGAGTGGGGCCGGCTGCGCCTCGCGGCGGCCAGCCACGCCGACGAGTCGGTGCTGCCCCAGCTGCACCAGGTGCTCGAGGAGACCGGCCCGGACTCGGTCCAGGAACGGCTGCGCGAGGCGTCCCGCAACGGCACCCAGATGCCGATCGGCGCCCCAATGGAGGGCTTCGCCGTTCCGCTGATCGCCCGGGGCCAGCGGCTCGGCACGCTGGCCGTCGGCCGGCACCAGCGGCACCGGCACGACCCGGACGAGGTCGCCGTGCTGGAGGACGTCGCCCGGCGGGCGGCCCTGGCGATCGAGAACGCCCGGATCCACGCCGAGCGCCGGCGGATCGCGCACACGCTCCAGCAGTCACTGCTGCCGCCGGTGCTGCCCGTGGTCGAGAACATCGGCCTCGCCGCCGAGTACGTTCCGACCGGCGGCGACGTCGACGTCGGCGGCGACTTCTACGACGTCGTGCCGCTGCCGGACGGGCGCTGGCTCGTGGTGATCGGCGACGTCTCGGGCAAGGGGGTGCAGGCGGCGACGGTCACCGGCCTGGTCCGCGACGTCATCCGGGTGCTGGTGGGCGACGGCAAGCCGCTGCCGGAGGCGCTGGCCCGGGTCAACGAGACGCTCTTCGAGCGGGGTGGTGGGCGCTACTGCACGCTCGCCCTCGCGGCGGTCGGCCCCGGCGACGGCGACCAGCTCGACGTCTCCCTGCACCTCGCCGGCCACGACCGCCCGGTGCTGCTGCCGGCCCGCGGCGGGGCGCGTTTCGTCGGCACCGGGGGGACGGCGCTCGGCCTGCTCGACTCGATCGCCTCGCCGTCGGCGGTGTTCTCGCTCGATCCGGGCGACGCGCTCGTCTTCTACACCGACGGCGTCACCGAGCGGCGGCGCGGCCGGGAGCTGTTCGGCACCGACCGGCTGCGCGACGCCGCCGCCCCGCTGGCCGGCTACTCGGCCGACGTGATCGCGGCCCGGCTCCGCTCGACGGCGATCGGCTTCTCGACCGAGGCACCCCGCGACGACATCGCCATCCTGGTGCTCCGCAACGACACCACCTGAGCGCGTCGCCGCGAGCCGCCCGGTCGGCTCAGAGGCCGCCGGGGAGGCGGCCCGGGGCGAGGCGGCGGTGCGGGTCGAGGTGCTCCTTGGCCGCGCGCAGCCGGGCCAGCCCGGCCAGCTCGCCCCACAGGTCGACGGCCCGCCGTACGGCAGCCGGCGCGGAGACCACGACGCACCGCCCCTGCCGGGCGAGGAGCACGCCGCGGACGGCGGCCAGGATCGACGCCACCCGGTCGGGGGCCATGGCGCCGGGCAGGGCGGCGTGCACCACGCCGAGGCCGGCGGAGCCGCGCACCGGGACGGGGCCACCGGCGGCGTCGCGCAGCGCGTAGACGGCGGCGTGCAGGTCGGCGATCGGCACCTCGATGCGCAGCGCCGTGTCGCCCGGGCCGAACGGGTAGCGCCGCCACCACTGCGGTGCCGAATGGCTCACGCCGGCGCCACCGCCGAGGAGCGTGACGAGCCGGTCGGCGCGCTCGGCGACGTCGGCCGGGCCGCCCTCCAGCAGCACCACCAGCCGGCCGGCGCCGGCGCGCCCCGACATGGACGGGTGGGCTGCCATCGCGGCGGCCCGGCTGCCCTGGCGCGGCCGGGCTCCCGGGCCCGCCGGCAGGTCCAGCTCGACCGCCGCCGGGTCGAGGCGCGCGGCGAGCACGGTGCGGACCAGGTCGTGCACCTCCAGCGGGGTCCAGACGGGGCGGCTGACCCAGATCCGGCCGGCCGGGACGGCCTGTACCCGCAGGGTCGCGGAGACCAGCACGCCGAGCGCGCCCTGGGAGCCGCAGAGCAGTCGGGCCAGCTCCAGCCCGGCGACGCCGCCCCCGGCGTCGACCAGTTCGCCGTCGGCGTCGAGGTAGCGCACCCGGACGAGCTGGTCGCAGGGGCTGCCGTGGCGGTGCCGCAGCGGCCCGGCCTCGGCGGCGGCGAGCACCCCGCCGAGGGTGGCGCCGGGCGAGGGGGCGTCGAGCGCCAGGCGCTGCCCGGTGCGGTCCAGTGTGGCCTGCACGGCGCGCAGCGGGGTGCCCGCGCCGACCTCCGCGGTGGGCGCGCCGACCGGCTCGTGCCCGATCCCGGCGAGCCGGCCGGTGTCGAGCATGATGTCGACCCGGTCGGGAGCCGCGCCCCAGTCGATCTTCGTGCCGGCGCCGCGCGGCACCACCGTCAGGTCGTGCCGGGCGGCCAGCCGCAGCACCTCGGCGGCGGCGCGCGGGCCGCCCGGAACGGCGACCCAACGGGCGGGGCGGCCGGCCACCTCGTCGGCGGGGCCGGCGAAGCGGGCGAACGGCGGGCCGCAGATCTCGGTCAACCGCCGGGTGATGTCGAGTGCTCCGGGCCGGTCGGTGGAACTCGCTGCAGCCGCCATGCCGGCCATCGTACACATGTTCGAAAGATGTGGCGGCGGGTCGCCGACGAGGCCGCGCGGCGGACGGCGGGCGGCCGGTAACGTGGCGCCGTGACCACCGAGACCCCCGTGCCCACGGCGAAGCGGGTGCCCAGCGAGCGCACCCACCACGGCGACACCGTCGTCGACGAGTACGCCTGGCTCACCGTCAAGGACGACCCGGAGACCATCGCCTACCTGACCGCCGAGAACGCCTACACCGAGGCCCGCACGGCGCATCTCGAAGGGCTGCGCGCGAAGCTGTTCGAGGAGACCCGCCGGCGCACCCAGGAGACCGACCTCTCGGTGCCCAGCCGCAAGGGCGACTACTGGTACTACGCCCGCACGGTGGAGGGCCAGCAGTACGGCGTGCAGTGCCGCCGTGCCGTCCGCGACGGCGAGACGGAGCCGCCGGTCAGCACCGACGGCGCGCCGCTCGACGGCGAGGAGGTGCTGCTCGACGGCAACCTGCTCGCCGAGGGGCACGACTTCTTCGCGCTGGGCGCGCTCGACATCAGCCCGGACGGGCGGTGGCTCGCCTACTCCACGGACTTCTCCGGCGACGAGCGGTTCACGCTGCGGGTCAAGGACCTCTCCACCGGCGAACTGCTCCCCGACGAGGTGCCCGACACCTTCTACGGCACCGCCTGGTCCGCCGACGCCTCGGTGCTGTTCTACGTCACGGTGGACGAGAGCTGGCGCCCGAACCGGGTGTGGCGGCACACCCTGGGCACCCCCTCCAGCGAGGACGTGGTGGCCTACCAGGAGGACGACGAGCGGTTCTGGGTGGGCGTCGAGCTGAGCCGCTCCGAGCGGTTCATCCTCATCGACGTGCACAGCAAGATCACCAGCGAGGTGCTGGTGATCCCTGCCGGCAACCCGACCGGCGCGCCGGCGTCCGTGGCCCCCCGGCGGCAGGGCGTGGAATACGCGGTCGAGCACCACGGGCACCGCTTCCTGATCCTGCACAACGACGGCGCGGAGGACTTCGCGCTGGCGTACACCTCGGCGGACGCGCCCGGCGACTGGGTGCCGCTGATCGAGCACTCGCCCGGCACCCGGCTGGAGGCGGTCGACGCCTTCGCCGACCACCTGGTCGTCTCGCTGCGCACCAACGGGCTCACCGGGCTGCGGGTGCTCCCCGTCGGCGGGGGCGACGCGTACGACATCGACTTCCCGGAGCCGCTCTACAGCGTCGGCCTGCACGACAACCCGGAGTACCGCACCGGGCAGATCCGGCTCCGGTACACCTCGCTGGTCAGCCCCGACTCGGTCTACGACTACGACCTGGTCACCCGGCAGATGGTGCTGCGGCGACGCAAGCCGGTGCTGCCCGGGCCGGACGGGCGGGCGTACGACCCGGCCGACTACGAGCAGCACCGCGACTGGGCGCTCGCCGACGACGGCACCCGGGTGCCGATCTCGCTGGTCTGCAAGGCCGGCACGCCGAAGGACGGCTCCGCCCCCTGCGTGCTCTACGGCTACGGCTCGTACGAGGCCAGCATGGACCCGTGGTTCTCCATCGCGCGGCTCTCCCTGCTCGACCGGGGCGTCATCTTCGCCGTGGCGCACATCCGGGGCGGCGGCGAGCTGGGCCGAAGCTGGTACGAACAGGGCAAGCTGCTGGCCAAGAAGAACACCTTCACCGACTTCGTCGCCTGCGCCCGGCACCTGGTCAAGGCCGGCTGGACGGGCGGCGACCGGCTCGTCGCCCGGGGCGCCTCGGCCGGCGGGCTGCTGATGGGCGCGGTCGCCAACATCGCCCCGGACGCGTTCGCCGGGATCGTCGCGCAGGTGCCCTTCGTGGACGCGCTCACCTCGATCCTCGACCCGTCGCTGCCGCTGACCGTCACCGAGTGGGAGGAGTGGGGCAACCCGCTGGCCGACCCGGAGGTCTACGCGTACATGAAGTCCTACACCCCGTACGAGAACGTGCGGGCGGTGGACTACCCGGCGATCCTCGCGGTGACCAGCCTCAACGACACCCGGGTGCTCTACCACGAGCCGGCGAAGTGGGTGGCCCGGCTGCGCGCGGTCGCCCCGCGGGGCGACTACCTGCTCAAGACCGAGATGGGCGCCGGCCACGGCGGCCCCAGCGGCCGCTACGACTCCTGGCGCGAGGAGGCGTTCGTCAACGCCTGGATCCTCGACCGGCTCGGCCGGGCCTGAGCGTGGCGGGAGGGGCCCTCGACCGGAGGGCCCCTCCCGACGCTCTCAGCGCAGCACGCCCGCCAGCACCGCCGGGTCGACGTTGCCGCCGGTCACCACGGCGACCGTACGACCGGGCGGCAGCTCGGCGGCGTGGAACAGCCGGGCGGCCACGGCCACCGCGCCGCTCGGCTCCACGACCAGGCGGGCGTCCCGGACCAGCCGGCCCATCGCGGCCCCGATCTCCTCCTCCGTCACCGTGACGACACGGTCGAGCCGGGCCCGCAGGTGGGCGAGGGTCAGCTCGGACGGTGGCAGGCGCAGGCCGTCGGCCATCGTCCGGTAGGTGCGCTCCTCGCCCCACACCACCACCGACCCGGCCGCCAGCGACTCCTGGGCGTCGGCGGCCAGCTCCGGCTCGACGCCGATCACCGCCGTCGCCGGCCGCAGCGCCGCCACGGCGGTCGCCACGCCGGAGGAGAGGCCGCCGCCGCCCACCGGCACCAGCACCACGTCGACGTCGGGCAGGTCCTCGACGATCTCCAGCCCGACCGTGCCCTGCCCGGCGATGATCCGCCGGTCGTCGAAGGGCGGCACCAGCACCGCGCCCGTCGTCGCGGCGATCCGCGCCGCCTCCGGCCCGCGCCGCGGGGGCGGCACCAGCAGGACCTCCACCCCCAGGGCCCGGATCCGGTCGACCTTCACCGCCGGCGCGCCCTCGGGCACCACGATCCGGCACGGCACACCGGCCGCGCTGGCCGCGTAGGCCAGCGCCAGGCCGTGGTTGCCCGAGGAGTGGGTGACCACCCCGCGCGCCCGCTCCGCCGGGGTCAGCCGGGCGACCGCGTGGGTCGCGCCGCGCAGCTTGAAGGACCCCACCGGTTGCAGGCTCTCCGGCTTGAGCCACAGCTCCGGGTCCCAGCCGGTCCGCAGCAGCGGGGTACGCGACACGGTGCCCGCGATGTCGGCGGCGGCGCCTCGGACGTCGTCGATCGAGACCAGCTCCATCGCCCCATCCTGCCCGATCCGGGCGGGCGTCGGCGGTCCCGCGTCCGTCCGCCCGTGACCTTCGGGCGCCCCTAGACTGCCGGGGTGACCGGGGACGGCGAGACCGACGAGGACGCGCGGGCCGAGGGCGTACCGGCGGCGGGCTGGCGGGCGGCGGCGCGTGACCGGCGGGTCTGGGCGATCCTCGTGGTGGTCGCGTTCCTGCTCGTGTGCTGCTGTTCGGCCGTCGCCGGGACGCTGCTCGCGCTCTCCGCCGGCCTGTTCACCGCCTGACGCGGCCGGCTGGGCCGGTCGTCGGGAAGGCCCGCGCGGCGGGGCGCCGCGCGGGCCTTCGAGAAGGGAACGGCTCTCCGGTCAGGCGCCCGCCGACCAGGCGGGGTGCCGACCGGTCAGGGCGAGGAGACGATCGATCTCCGAGGCGTCCGAGGCGGACGCGGCCACCGGCTCGGCGAAGAGGCCACGCTCGCGGGCCGTCGGGCCCCGCTGCTCCATGAACGCGTAGATCGGGGGCAGCGCCTCCGGCGCGGGCTGGAACGGCTGACCGGTGGCGATGGCCAGGTCCCACCCGTGCACCGTGAGTTCGAGCAGCGCGATGCTGCCGACCAGTTCCTGTGGCATGCCCATTCCGGGCGAGTCACCCTCCAGGGCGGCCGGATCCGACCACGCCTCGATCAGTTTCGCGATCTCGCCCTCGAAGCGGTCGCGCCAGCCCTCGGTCAGGTGGTCGGGCTTCTCCACCCACTCCGGCTGCTGCTTCGCCGCGAGGACCCGGAGGTTGACCACCGCCTGGTAGAAGTGGTTGAGCAGGTCGCGTACCGCGTAGTCGCTACAGGGGGTCGGCAGGCCCAACTGGTCGTCGGAGATCCCCCGGATCACCGCGACGGTACGGGGCGCCGCGGCTGCCAACAGATCGCTAGTCTTTGTGGACATAGGGTCAGCGTATGAGGATCGTCTTGAAGAAATGCGACACCAGCCGCGCCGCGACAGCCGGGGAATTCTGGACCCCCACCGGTTGCTGCGGCGGGTCCGGCTCCGCCGCTGCCTGCCGGCCGCCGCGCTACTGCCCTATGTGGAGCACTACTGGCTCGTCGACTGGCGGCTGACCGAGCCGTTCGTGCAGCGGGTCGTGCCCCATCCCGCGGTGAACATGGTCTTCGCCCGTCACGACGACGCCCCCGAGACCGCCGAGATCGCCGGCGTCGGGCTGCGACTGCTCTCGATAACGCTGGCCGGCAGCGGCCAGGTCTGCGGCGTCCAGTTCCGCCCGGGCGGCTTCCGGCCCTACTGGCGGCGGTCGGTCGCCGAGCTGACCGGGCGGCGCCTGCCCCTCACCACCACCGGCCCCGGCGCCGCCGACCCGACCGGTGCCGGCGCACCCCCGCGGCCCGCCGTGGGCGGCGCGGTCTGCGAGGGTACGGACGACGAGCGCTGCGCCGCGCTGGACGCCTTCCTCACCGCCTGGGCGCCCGAGCCGGACCCGGTCGCCGACGAGGTCATCGCGCTGGTCGAGAAGATCCGCGCCGACCGGAACATCCTGCGGGTGAGCGACTTCGCCCGGCGGCACGACAGCTCCGTCCGCCGGTTGCAGCGGCTCTTCCTGGAGTACGTCGGCGTCGGCCCCAAGTGGGTCATCCGGCGCTACCGGCTCCAGGAGGCGATCGAGCAGGCCGCCGGCGGGCCGCAGGACTGGGCGGCGCTCGCCTTCGACCTGGGCTACAGCGACCAGGCCCACCTGGTCCGGGAGTTCACCGCCGTCACCGGCGTCTCCCCGGCCGCGTACGCCCGGTCGCTCGGCTGACCGGCGCACCCGCCGCTCCGGGCGCGGGGAGGCCGGCGCGTCCCGGGGGCCGCCGAGTCCCGCTGGCACGCCCGACGGTCAGCGGCGGCGGAGGGCGACCACGGCGACGTCGTCGTGGATCTCCGGTGGGGCCAGCTCGACCAGGAGCCGCTCGCAGAACCGGTCCAGGTCGGCGTCGACCCGGCTGGCGACCCCGGCCAGGGCGGCCAGCCCGTCGTCGATCGTGCTGTCGCGCCGCTCGATCAGGCCGTCGGTGTAGAACACCAGCGTCGCCCCGGCGGGCAGCACGAACTCCAGGTCGGGCGGCCGGGGCGCGCGGACCCCGAGCAGCGGGGCGGAGTGCTGCACGAACTCCACCTTGCCGTCGATGCTGAGCGCCGGCGGCAGGTGCCCGGCGCTGGCCAGCCGGACCCGGCCGCTGGGCGGGTGCAGCAGCAGCACGCAGATCGTGGCCAGCTCGTCGGGGAGCAGGGTGCGCATGAGTTCGTTGACCCGGTGCAGGATCTCGCCCGGCTGGTGCCCCTCCACCGCGTACGCCCGCACCGCGTGCCGCAGCTCGGCCATCACCGTCGCGGCGTGCAGCGAGTGACCGGCCACGTCGCCGATCGCCAGCAGCAGGTGGCCGTCGAGCATCACCAGCTCGTAGAAGTCGCCGCCCACCTCGGTCTGCGCGCTCGCCGGCTCGTACCGGACGGCCATGTCGAGGCCGTTGACCTCCGGGACCCGGCGGGGCAGCAGGCTGCGCTGGAGGGTGACCGCGATGCGGTGCTCCTCGTCGAAGGAGCGCTGCGCCTCCACCGCCGCCGCCACGGCCTGGGCGAGCTGCACCAGCACCGGCGTACGGGCGGTCTGCGTGGCGGTGGGTACGACGACGTAGAGCGGCGCGCGGTCCTCGCGCAGCCGCGCGGCGGCCACGGTGACGGTGTCGCCCGTCGGCCAGTCGACCAGGCCCCAGCCCGTCGGCTCGTCCACCCGGACCGTCGTCCCGGTCGGCACCCCGGTGTCGTCCACGACCCACGGCCTGACCACGGCCGTGGCGTCGGGGCCGCTGGCGACCCCGGCGATGCAGTCGCCGTCGAACGTCTCGGCGATCACCGCCGCCGGGCTCTTGAAGATCCGCGCGGCGCCGGCCGCCGCCGCCTCCAGCAGCCGCGCGAAGCTCGGCGCGGAGTGCACCGCCACGGTGGTGTCCGCCAGCCCCAGCAGCCGCTCGGCGAGCAGCTCCGCGCGCTGCCGGGCCCGGTAGTAGCGCAGCACCGCGTGGGAGGTGGCGACCAGCTCCTCCGGTTCGATCGGCTCGGCCAGGTACGCGTCCGCGCCCCGGGTGAGCCCCTGCGCCCGGTCCACCACGTCCACCGCGTGCGCGGAGACGTGGATGACGGGCATCGCCGGGTGTGCTGCCTTGATCCGCTCGCAGACCTCGAAGCCGTTGAGGTCGGGCAGGCGCACGTCGAGCACCACGAGGTCGATCGGGTCCACCCCGACCCGGGCCAGGGCCTCGCCCCCGCTCTCCGCCTCCAGCACCGCGAAGCCGGCGCGGGAGAGCCAGCTGACCAGGAGGTAACGCTTGGTGGGGCTGTCGTCGACCACCAGCACCGTCGCCGGGCCGCCCTCCACCGTCACGCTCCGCCTATGGGCAGGGTGACCGTGAACGTGCTGCCCCGGCCCGGCTCGCTGGACACCACCAGGCTGCCGCCGAGCAGGTTCACCAGCCGTCGCGCGTAGGGCAGGCCGAGGCCGGTGCCGCCGACCCGGGTCGCGCCGGGCACCTGGTAGAACTCCTCGAAGATCCGTTCGTGCAGCTCCGGCGGGATGCCCGCGCCGGTGTCGGAGACCGTGAGGGACCACTGGTCGTTCCACCGCTCCGCCCGCAGCCGTACCTCGCCCCGCTCGGTGAACTTGAGCCCGTTGTGCAGCAGGTTGCGCAGCACCTGGGCGAGCAGCACCTCGTCGGTGCGCAGCGTCGCCGGCATCGGCGGCTCCTCCACCACCAGCTCCACCCCGGCGCGGGGTGCCAGTGCCCGCAGCGTGCCGCGCAACTGGCCGAAGATCGGTCGCAGGTCGACTTCGGCCCAGTCGGGCTCGATCCGGCCCGACTCGGCCTTGGCCAGGTCGAGCAGCTCGTTGACCAGCGTGAGCAGGTCGCTCGCGGAGGAACGGATCAGCCCGACCTGGCGGGCCTGTTCGGCGGTGAGCGGGTCCGACGCGGAATCCCCCAGCAGCCGGCCCAGCCCCATGATCGCGGTGACCGGCGCCCGCAGCTCGTGGCTGACGTTCGCCAGGAACCGGCTCTTCGACTCGCTGGCCGCGCGGAGCTGGGCGGACTTCTCGTCCAGCTCGGCGTAGAGGGCCACCACGCCGCGGTTGGTCTCCTCCAGCTCCTCGGTGAGCTGGTTGTAGAGCGCCATCACGCCCCGGTTGGTCTCGGCCAGCTCCTCGTTCAGCACGGCCAGCTCGTCGCGCTGGCTGCGCACCTCGTCCAGGGCGGCGATCAGCTGGCCGTTCTGGGCCGCCAGCTCGTCCAGGGCGCTGCCCGGGGCGTTCTGGTCGAGCTCACACCGCAGCTCGGCCAGACGCTCGGGAGTCAGCGCCGCTGCGGTGACCGGGACACGTCGGGACATCCTCACGACCGTATCCCCCTCCCCCGCCACCGTGCTCAACTTGTCCACCAACCGCGCCACCGCGCCGGACTGCGGCTCGTACCGCCCGCCGGGCAGCGGACGCACGGGGGCGAGGTCCACCTGGAGGTGGCGCCTGCCGTCGAGCGTCTCCTCGACGACCGAGAATGTCACGTCCGCACCGCCGACCGCGCGCAGCAGATCGCGGGCGACCTCGCTGAGCGCGGTGGCGATGCGTACCTGGTCCTGGTGTTCCAGCCCCACCGCGGCGGCGACCTCGCGACCCCGCTGCCGGACGACGAAGATGTCGTGCTCGACCCGCAGCGCCATCTGCAACAGGGGCGCCCCGGCGGGCCCCTGCCCCGTCACGGCCACGCCCGCACGACCAGGACGCAGGCGTCGTCGCGACGGGTACCGGCGTCCCTCAGCACCGTCGCGGCCACCACCAGGGGGGAACGGTCCACGAGACCCGGGTAGTCGGTGAGCTGCCAGCGGTCGACCACCCCGTCGCTGTGCATCACCAGCAGGGCGCCGGCCTCGAACGGGTAGTCGTACTCCCGGACCGAGGGTCGCTGGTGCCCGGCGATGCCGGGCAGCGAGACCAGGCCCCGCCGCTTGCCGTCCGCGCCGAGCACGGCGGCCGAGATGTTGCCCAGCCCCGAGTAGCGCAGCAGCCCGGCCGCCGGGTCCGGCTCGGCCACGGCCAGCGCCGCGCCCCGGGTGTGCGACATCGCGCGGTGCAGGTGCTGGACGACCGTCGCCGGCGGCCCCGCCGGAGCCCTGCGGAACGCGTCGAGCGCGGCGTCGGTGGCGGCGGAGGCGAGCGGCCCGTGCCCCAGGCCGTCACAGGTGAGCACCTGGCGTCGGCCCTCGACGACCCGCCAGGCGTACCCGTCCCCGCTGACCGACTCCCCGGTCAGTGGCCGGCTCAGCGCGCCGACCCAGGGCCGCTCGTGCCCGCCGTCGCGCCCCGGCCAGACCTGCACGGCGAGGACGGTGCCCCGCTCCGGCCGGGAGTAGCCGTCGAACCAGTTCGCCTGCCGGACGATCGCGCCGAGGCCGATGCCGAGCGTCCCGGCGGTGGAGTGCCCGTCCTGCGAGGAGGCCGTGAGGTCGGCCATCCCCGGCCCGGCGTCGATGGCGACCAGCTCCACGCCCGCCTCCCGTTCACGCCGGACGGGCCGCAGCAGCAGGACCCCGTCCCGGGCGTGCTTGACCAGGTTGCTGGTCAGCTCGGCGGCGACGATGGCCAGGTCGGCGATGCGGGCCTCGCTCATGTCCAGTTGGACGCCGAGCCGCTCGGCGGCCCGCCGCACGGCGCTGGCCGCACCTCCGCTCTCGACCCGGAACCAGATTCCGCGGTCGGAGACCTCGTCGTTCATCGGGACCACTTCGTGACCGTGATCCGGGTTCCCTCGTTGACGGCGGTCTGGATGTCGAACTCGTCGACCAGTCGGCGCGCCCCGCTCAGCCCGAGGCCCAGCCCGCCACCGGTGGTGTAGCCGTCGGTGAGCGCCAGGTCGAGGTCGGCGATGCCCGGGCCCGAGTCGGCGAAGACGATCCGCACGCCCCGCCGCCGGCCGTTGTCCACGGTGGACACCTCGACCATGCCGCCGCCGCCGTAGACCAGGGTGTTGCGGGCCAGCTCGCTGGCCGCGGTGACCACCTTGGTCTGGTCGACCAGCGAGAGTTTGACCGCCACCGCCACCGTACGCACCAGTTGCCGGACGCGGACCACGTCCTCGTCGCTGCGGATCGCCTGCGCCTGCGGCTGGCCCAGGTCGACACCGGCGGTCATGACAACGCCGTCGGCTCGGCGTCCGCCTCGTCGTCGAACGCGAACTCGTGCTCGTCGCCGCGCGCGGCGGCGATCAGCTCGATGCCCCGTTCGACGTTGAGCGCGGTCCGGATGCCGTTGAGGGAGAGGCCCAGCTCGACCAGGGTGATGGCGACGGCGGGGCGCATGCCGACCACCACCGTCTCCGCGTCGAGCACCTTGGAGATCGAGGCGATGGTCGAGAGCATCCGCCCGACGAACGAGTCGACGATGTCCAGGGCGGTGATGTCGATGATCACGCCGTGGCAGCCGGTGGCGACGATTCGCTCCGCCAGGTCGTCCTGGAGCTGGACCGCCGTCTGGTCGGACATGTCGAGCTGGATGGAGACCAGCAGGATGTCGCCGATCTTGAGGATCGGCACCCGCTCCATCAGGCCTCCCGGCGCTGGCGGCGGCTGGTCTCGACCCCGGTGAGCCGGAGCACGTGTCGCAGCGCGTCGGCGAGGCTGGACTTGGTGGCGATGTCGCCGAACTCGATGCCCAGGGCCACGATGGTCTGCGCGATCTGCGGTCGGATGCCGGAGATGATGCAGTCGGCGCCCATCAGCCGGGCGGCCACCACGGTCTTGAGGATGTGCTGGGCGACCTGGGTGTCCACCGCCGGTACGCCGGTGATGTCGATGATCGCGTAGGGCGAGCCGGTGTCGACCAGGGTCTGGAGCAGCCGCTCCATCACCACCTGGGCGCGGGCCGAGTCGAGGGTGCCGACCAGCGGCACGGCCACCACGCCCTCCCAGAGCTTCACGACCGGGGTGGAGAGCTCCAGCAGCTGCTCCGCCTGGTCGGCGATGAGGCTCTCCCGGGTGCGTACGAAGCTCTCGAAGGTGAAGAGACCCATCTGGTCGATCAGCGTCGAGAAGGCGACGTAGTCGCGGAGCTTGTCGGGGCCGTCCTCGGTCTCCAGCAGCTCCAGCAGCACCTCCTTCAGCGCGAACACGCTGACGGCGGTCTCGGAGGCGGAGAAGCCCTGGCGGGCGCGCCCGCGGGACAGCTCCGACAGCACGGCGCGCAGCTCGGTGGCCTGCTCGGACTCGAGATCGACGGCGCCCAGTTCCCCGGCGGTGATGATGCTAGAGTGCAGCTCCCGCACCTGCCGGCGCAGCTCCCCCTGGCTGAGCCGACCACGCAGCGAAGCGGCGACGATCTCCGTCCAGCGTTGCGTGACCCGCTCGGCGTGACCGGTCAGCAGACCGGCCAGCCGGCTGCTCTCCTCGGCGCTCAGCGCCATGGTGGAACCCCCTTCGACCTGGACGGCGGACTCTATCACCGGGGGCTGGGGAGCTACTTGCCGCGTGGCAAATGAATGAGGCTGCCCACCGGATACCGGCTCCCGTTCTGCGTACCACCCCGGTCGTGGGATACCGTTTCCCCGATAACAGGAGGTCTGGCGAATGTCCTTGACGGTGCACACGGAACAGCGCGGCGACGTGGTCGTCGTATCGGTCGCGGGCGAGCTGGACATGGCGACCGCACCGCAGTTGCAGGACCAGATCACCGACCTGCTCGACAAGGGCCGGAGCCGGCTCGTCTTCGACCTGGCGAACGTCTCGTTCTGCGACTCCACCGGGCTGTCGGTGTTCGTCCGCGCCAAGAACAGCTGCGACGAGGCCGGCGGCGTGGTGCGGCTGGCCGCCCCGCAGCGGGGCGTGCTGCGCATCCTCGAGGTGAGCGGCCTCGTCGAGGTGCTGCACACCTACCCGACGGTCGACCAGGCCGTGGCCGGCGACCCCACGCCCGCCAGCTCCTGACGCTCCGCGCTCACGCCTCGTCCTCGACGTACCGGGGGCGGGCGATCACCATGCCCGCGCCCGTCTGCACGGCGAGGGCCGCCAGCAGGAAGCCGATCGGGGCGGTCCACCCGCCGGTCGTCCCGTAGAGGATGCCCACCAGCAGCGGCCCCAGGGCCGCGATGAGATAGCCGACGCTCTGGCTGAAGGCGGAGAGCGCCACCGTCCCCTCGGCGCTCCGGGCGCGCAGCCCGATGGTGGCCAGGACCATCGGGAACGCGCTCTGCCCGATGGCGAGCAGCACCATCCAGAGCAGCGCCCCGTCGTGCGGCGCGACGGCCAGCCCGACGTAGGCGAGGACCATGGCCGCCGAGAGCGTCAGCACCAGCGGGTGCAGCGTGCGCAGCCGGCCGGCCAGGGTCGGCATCAGCAGCGCGATCGGCACGCCCAGCGCCGTCACCCCGGCGAGCAGCAGCCCGGCGTCCTGCGGCCGGTAGCCGGCGTCGCGGAAGAGCTGGGCCAGCCAGCCCATGATCGCGTAGGCGCCGAGCGACTGCGTCCCGAAGTAGACCGCCATCGCCCAGCCGAGTCGGGTCCGTCCCGGCCGGATCCGGGCAGGGCGGGGCGCCACCGCCGCCGCGGTCGCCGCCCGTCGGGCCGCGCGCGCCCGCAGCGCCAGCGGCACCCACGGGAGTACGGCCACCAGCGCCAGCCCGGCCCAGACGGCGAGCCCGGCCCGCCAGGAGCCGAAGAGGTGCGCCACCGGCACCGCCGCCGCGGCGGCCACCGTGGAACCCACCGTCAAGGCCATCGAGTACGCCCCGGTGACCAGCCCGACGCGGTGCGGGAAGTACTGCTTCACCAGGAGCGGGAGCAGGACGTTCGCCACCGCGATCCCGGCCAGCGCGAGGGCACTGCCGGCGATGAAGACCAGCGCGGAGTTCGTGCCGACGCGGACCAGTTGCCCGGCGGCGAGGATCAGCATCGCCACGACCAGCACCCGGGCCGGCGAGTGCCGGCGGACCAGCCGGGGGGTGAGCGCCCCGAAGACGGCGAAGGCCAGCGCGGGCAGGGTGGTGACGAACCCGGCCATCGCCCCGGAGAGCGCGAGGCCGCCACGCACCTCGTCCAGCAGGGCGCCCAGGCTGGTGATCGCGGCCCGCAGGTTGAGCGCGACGAGCAGCATGCCGGCGAGCACGAGCAGGCCGCCGGCGACAGGTCGCGCCGGCGCGGGGGCGGCCGGCGCGGGCGCGGCCGGCGGCGTGGGGGCCGCCGGGGCGACGGTGGGTGGCGGGGTCATGGCTTCGAACCTACAATCATGGGATGAATTTCGGGCCGGTGATGTAACCAGTGCCACCGTCGGTTGATTCCGTCGCCACACCGCCCCGGGGGCACCGCGTGCGGCAGACCATCGCGCAGCTCAGGGAGCGGATCCTGGGCGGCGAGTGGCCGGTGGGCGGGCGGATCCCCACCGAGCCGCAGCTGGTCGCGGCGCTCGGCGTGGGGCGCAACACGGTCCGCGAGGCCGTCCGGGCGCTGGTGCACGCCGGGGTGCTGGAGTGCCGGCAGGGCTCCGGGACGTACGTGGTGTCGACCGACGAGCTGGCCCCCGTGGTGGCCCGCAGGCTCACCGACGACCGGGTGGTCGAGGTGGTCGAGGTGCGCCGCGCCTTCGAGGTGGAGGCCGCCCGGCTCGCCGCGCTGCGGCGTACGCCCGGGGACCTGGCGGCCCTCGACGGCGCGCTCGCCGCCCGCGAGGCGGCCTGGCGCGGCGGCCGGGTCGACGAGTTCGTGGAGGCCGACGCCGCGCTGCACACCGCCGTGGTCGCGGCGGCGCACAACGGCATGCTCGCCGAGCTGTACGCCTCCGTCGGGGCCGCGCTGCGCAGCACCGTCGCCCAGTCGATGGGCGACGCGCTGGAGCCGGAGCGCTACGTCGACCACTCCCGGCTGGTCGAGGCGATCCGGGCCGGCGACCCGGACCGCGCGGCGATCGAGGCCGGCGCTTTTCTGGAGCCCTCGCCCGGGGCATAGGTTGTGCCGGACCACGGACCGGACACCTCGGGAGTATGGATGTTCAAGGGCTTCAAAGACTTCATCATGCGCGGAAACGTCGTCGACCTGGCGGTCGGTGTCGTCATCGGCGCCGCGTTCACCTCGGTGGTCACGTCGCTGACCAACGCGTTCCTCAAGCCGCTGATCGGGCTCTTCGTCCTGCTGCTCACCGGCAAGAGCAACGGGCTCGAAGGAGCCGCGTGGAAGATCCGTGGCATCGAGTTCGACTGGATCAGCTTCATCAACGCGCTGATCACCTTCCTGCTCACCGCGGCGGCCCTCTACTTCCTCGTGGTCTTCCCGATGAACAAGCTGGCCGAGCGGCGCAGGCGGGGCGAGGAGCCGCCGCCGAGCGCGCCGAGCGAGGAGGTCAAGCTGCTCACCGAGATCCGGGACGCCCTGGTCGCCGCCGGTCACGCCACCCCCGGGCAGCGGCGCGGAGCGCTCGACGACGTGCTCGGTCGCCGGGAGGAACCGCCCACCCAGCGCTGAACCCGGCACACGCACATCGGCCCCTGCGGGAATCCCGCAGGGGCCACCCATTTTCGTACGCCTGTTCGATAGAGTCCCGCCATGGAGCAGCGGAAGCACTGGTGGAACGGGAAATGGGGCCGGCTGGCCCGACGCGACGTCTTCCTCCGGGTGGACGCCGACCGGTGGCACGTCGAGCAGCGCGCCGGCGGTTCCGAGGGCGTCTCCCGGTTCTACGAGTACGGCACCGCCGACGAGGCCGAGGAGACGGTCCGGGCGCTGCTCCAGGGCACGGACACGTGGCGCGAGCTCTCCCCCCGGCCGCCCAGCGCCTGGACGCCGGAGGCGTGAGGCCGGCGCGCTGACGGTTTAGCCGGAGCGGGGGCCGGGAACCGCTCCAGGATGGAGCAGCAGGGCACCGAGCGACAGGCGGCAGTTTCCCGGGTCACCACGGGCATGCGGGTGGTCGACGTCGACGGCACCGAGGTCGGCACCGTCGACCTCGTCCAGCGGGGCGACCCGAACGCGGTGACCGTGCAGGCGCCGACCGCCGACCCGGGCAGCAGCCTGGACGAGCTGATCGAGTCCACGGCGGTCGAGGAGCCGGACGTGCCGGCCGACCTGGCGGCCCGCCTGCTGCACAGCGGCTACCTGAAGGTCTCCACCGAACTGGTCCGCACCGGCGCCGTCTACGTGCTCGCCGAGCAGATCGGCGCCGTGGCCGACGGCCAGGTACGCCTCGACGTCCCGGCCCGCGACCTGCCGTCCGAGGAGTGAGCCGGATCCCCGCCCCGGCGTCAGCGGCGCCCATCCGCGCCCGACACGACGCCGGATGGCATACCCGCCGCACGCTTTCGAGCTGATGTCGTAGACGATTCAACGCCCTCCGGCCGCCCGGACGCCTCGCCGGAACCCGCGCCACGCCGCCGCACCCGGGCTCGCTCCGGGTGCCGGAGCGGGGCCGAGGCAAGGCGCCGGGCAAGGTCGAGGAGAGCTGCGGGGCGGCGGCGCCAAGCCAGGGCGCCCGGGCGGCGGCGGAGCCGGATGGCCCGCACAGCGATGGCGGCGGGCCGGGGCCGAGTGAGCCGGCACAGCGGCGGTGGCCGGAGCCGGACGAGCCGGCACAGCGGCGGCGGCGGTGGCCGGGGCGGTGCCGTGATGTCGTAGCCGACTCAGCTCGAAAGCGCGTGGACGGTCAGGTGCCGCCGGCCCCGCCGCCGCTCGGCGACGAGCCCACCGCGACGGAATCCCGCCCGGCCGCGACCGACCCGCCCGCGCCCGACTCAGCCGCGCCCGACTCAGCCGCGCCCGACCCGGCCGTGCCCGACCCGGCCGTGCCCGACTCAGCCGTGCCCGACCCGGCGGGGCGGTGCCGGAAGAGCAGGAGCATCAGCCCGCCGGCGACCAGGCCCCAGAACGCGCCGCCCACGCCGACCAGCGTCACGCCGGACGCGGTCACCACGAAGGTGACCACCGCGGCCTCCCGGGCCGCCGGCTCGGCCAGGGCCGAGGTGAGCGCGGTGGCCAGCGCGCCGAGCAGGGCCAGCCCGGCCACCGCCTCGATCAGCACCGGCGGGGCGAGCGCGACCAGCGCGGTGGCCGCCCCGGCGCCCAGCCCCAGCAGGGCCAGCCCGGTCCCGGCGGTGACCGAGGCGATCCAGCGGCGGTCCGGGTCCGGGTGGGCGTCCGGGCCGGCGGCCAGCGCGGCGGTGATCGCGGCGAGGTTGACCGCGTGTCCGCCGGCGGGGGCGGCGAGGAGGGTGGTCAGCCCCGTGGCCCGCAGCGCGGCGCCGAAGGGCGGCCGGTAGCCGTAGCCGACCAGCACCGCCATCCCGGGCACGTTCTGCGCGGCCATGGTGACCAGGAAGAGCGGCAGCGCCAGGCCCACCATCGCGGAGACGTTCCAGGCCGGGGCGGTCAACTCGACCGCGGGCAGCAGCCCCGCGCCGCCGAGCCCGGACACCGGGGCGGTCAGAGCGATCGCCGCCACCGCGACGACCAGCGCTCCCGGCACCGCCCACCGTCGGGCGAACCGGTGCAGCAGCAGCCAGGCCAGCACCACGGGGACGGCCAGCCGGGGCACCTCGACCAGCGCGCGGACGGGGGCGGTGCAGAGCGGCAGCAGGACCCCGGCCAGCATCGCGCCCGCGACCGGTCGGGGGATCGCCGCGACGGCCCGCCCGAGCGCCGGGAAGAGCCCGGCCGCCACGATCAACACGCCCGAGACCAGGAACGCCCCGACGGCGACGGGCCAACCGCCGGGCATCGCGCCAGTGGCGACGAGCAGCGCCGCGCCCGGGGTGGACCAGGCGACGCTCATCGGGATCCGGTGCCGCAGGCCCAGCCAGACGGCGGAGACCCCGGAGGCCACGCACACCGCGAGCAGCCCGGAGGCCGCCTGCGCGTCCGAGGCGCCGACGGCGCGCAGGCCGGCCAGCACCACCGTGAACGAGCTGGCGAATCCCACCAGCGCGGTGACCACGCCGGCCAGCACCGGTTGCGAGCGTCCCGCCATCCCCGTCCCCCGATCGTTCCGTTTACGGAACACGAACCTGTAGCACCATAGCGGGGTGCCGCAGACGTCACCAGTCCACCGTTCGGCCCCCGATCCGGGCGCCGGGGCCGTCGGTTGCCGGGTACGCGCCCTGCGCGAGGAGCGGGGGATGTCGCTCTCCACCCTCGCCCGGCTCGCCGGGGTGGGAAAGGCGACCCTCTCCGGGCTTGAGAACGGCACCCGCAACCCGACCCTGGAGACGCTCTACGCGATCACCGCGCAGCTCGGCGTCCCGCTGACGGCCGTGCTCTCCGCCCCGGCCGCGGAGTCGACCGCCGGGCCGACCGTCCGCGGCGCCGCGGTGAGCGCCACCCTGCTTGAGGTCTTCGAGGATTCCGACGCCACCTACGAGCTGTACCGGATGCGGGTCGCGCCCGGCCCGGGGCAGCTCTCCCCCGCGCACCAGCGGGGGGTCACCGAGCACGTCACCGTCTTCGCCGGCGTCCTGCGCGCCGGCCCGGCCGACGCGCCGCTGACCGCCGCCGCCGGCGGGCACCTGCGCTGGGCCTCGGACGTGCCGCACGTGTACGCCGCCGTCGGCGAGCAGGAGGTCGCCGCCAGCCTCCTGCTGCGTTACCCCCGCCGCTGACCCGCCCGGCACCGGCCCCGCTGGTTCAGCCGTCGACCGGCGTCGGCACCGGCAGCCGCCGCTGCACCGCCCAGATCGCCGCCTCGGTGCGCGACGCCGACCCGGTCTTGCGCAGCAGGTTGGAGACGTGCACGGTGACCGTCCGCACCGAGATGCCGAGCGCCCGGGCCGCCTGCTTGTTCGACATCCCGGCGACCAGACAGCCCAGCACCTCGATCTCCCGCCCGGTCAGCTCGGCGTCGGCCGGGCCGGTCGGCCGGTGCGGCGCCACCCGCTGGGGACGCGGAACGGACGCCGGCCGGAGCAGCGCCTCGGGGCCCCGGCCGGCGTGTGCGGCGAGCAGTTCGGTCAGCGCGTACGGGTTGCCGCCGGTGCGCCGCCAGACGGCGGCCACCAGCCGGCCGGACGGGCGCGGGTCCGCGTACACCTGGGTCAGCACCTCGGCGACCTCGGCCGGGAGCAGCGGTCCGAGATGTTGGCGGACGGCGCCCCGGACGCCGCAGAGGCGGGCCAGGGCGCGGGCCGCGAGATCCGGCGCGACCGCGTCCTCGGGGGGCCGGCCGGCCACCACCAGCAGCGCCGGCAGGTCCACGGCGGTGGCCAGCTCGCCCACCAGGTTCAGGCTGGCCGGGTCGAGGGCGTGCAGGTCCTCCACCACCAGCACGGCCGGGCCGGACGCGACCAGCAGCCGGACGACCCGCACCGCGAGCCGCAGGAGGGTGCCCGGCGCGTAGCGCTCGCGCGGCGCGGTCGGCTGCTGGGCGAGCCACGCCAGCGCGTCCGGCGGAAGATCGAGCCCGCTCGTGTCCCGGCCCGTGAGAACGGCGGCCAACCAGTCGTACGGGGCGGGGCTGTGCACCCGCGCGGCACCGGAGAGCACCACCGCCGGTCGAGGGCTGAACGCGTCCAGGGCGGCCGCGACCAGGAGAGACTTGCCCACCCCGGCGGCACCGGTGATCACCGCGACGGTCGGCGCGGAGCGTCGCGCGGCGACCACGGTGGACCACGCCCGGTCGAGCTCGGCCAGCTCGCCGGCGCGTCCGACCATCGACACCGGCATCATTCCCCAACCCTACGCAGTAGTGCGTAGAGACGGCGGGAGGGTGTTCTTGGCAAGCTTGACCCCATGACGCTGATCCTCCGCTCGGCCATCATCAACGACATCGGCCTGGTCCGCACCAACAACGAGGACTCCGCACTCGCCGGTGACCGCCTCGTCGCGGTCGCGGACGGCATGGGCGGCCTGCCCGCCGGCGAGGTGGCGAGCGAGATCGTCATCCGGATCCTGGACGAGCTGAGCCCGCCGACCACCCCCGGTGAGGCGGCCGACGCGCTGCGGGCCGTGGTGAGCACCGCCAACCGACGCATCGCCGCCGCCATCTCCGTCGACCCGGCGCGCGACGGCATGGGTACGACGCTGACCGCCGCCCTGCTCGCCGGGGACGCGCTGGTGCTGGCCCAGGTGGGGGACTCCCGCTGCTACCTGCTGCGCGACGGGGAGCTGACCCAGCTGACCCGGGACGACACCTTCGTCCAGGCGCTGGTCGACCAGGGGGCGCTCTCGCCGGAGCAGGCGCGCCACCACCCGCAGCGGTCCCTGGTGACCCGGGCCGTGCAGGGCTCGGACACGCCCCCGGCGGTCGGGGTGCTGACGGTCGTGGCCGGCGACCGGCTGCTGCTGTGCAGCGACGGTCTCTCCGACTACGTCGAGGACGGCACGATCGCCGCCGCGCTGGGCACGTACGGCGACCGCCACCAGTGCGGCGAGCAGCTCGTCAAGCTCGCCCACCAGGCCGGCGCGCCGGACAACGTCACCGTCGTGGTCTCCGACGTCGTCGCCGCCTGAGCGGGTCGTCGCCTCCTCGCGGGCGCGACAGCGGGGGCGGCCCGCGGGCCGCCTTCGGTCGGCAGCGGGACTACGCGGTCGGATGACCGTCCGCCGGCCCTCCCACCGGCGATTGCGGTTGCGGCGACCGCCGAGGCACGTTGGGATGGACCGATGACCGTCCGCCGGGTGAGCGCCGAGGAAAGACTGACCACCAGCTTCGCGCTCGGCGCGTACGCCTTCGAGGCGTCGCCGCGCAGCGTGGCCCGGGCGGAGGAGTTCCGCGGCTACCTGCCCTACAACGAGGGCAACCGGACGCTGGTCGTCGAGGAGGGCCGCACCACCCTGGCCGCGGCCTCGGCCATCCCGATGCGGCAGAACGTACGCGGCGAGGTGCTGCCGATGGCGGGCGTCGCCGGGGTCTCCAGCCACCCGCTGGCCCGCCGGAAGGGGCACGTACGCACCCTGCTGCACCAGCTCCTCGACGAGATGCGCGACGAGGGGCACCAGCTCAGCGCGCTCTACCCGTTCCGGCCGTCGTTCTACGCCCGGTTCGGCTACGTGGGGCTGCCGAAGCCGCGTACCGCCGCGTTCTCGCCGGCCGACCTGGGCGAGCTGCTCGCCGCCGACCTGCCGGGCGAGGTCGGCTGGGAACGGATCGGCGAGGGCTACCGGGACTGGCGCGCCTTCACCGAGCGGTGCCTGAACGACCGGCACGGCTTCTCGATCTTCCCCGGCTACCGCGACGTCGGGCTGCGCGACCGCGACGAGCACTGGCTGCTCACCGCCCGCAGCGGCGGCACGATCACCGGCGCGGTGACCTACCGCATCGACGACCACGGCGGCACGCTGGCGGCGGACGACCTGCTCGTCACCGATCCGCTCGCCCGGGCGCTGATGTTGCAGTTCTTCGCCCGGCACGTCGACCAGGTGGAGCGGATCACGGTCCAGATCCCCGCCGACGAGCTGCCGGAGCTGTGGCTGACCGACCTGGCCGTGCACGTCGAGGCGCGGGTGGCCCGGCCCGGCTCGTCCGCGCCGATGGCCCGGCTGCTCGCGGTCGACGCGCTGGCCGGGCTGCCCGTCGGGCCCGGTCGGGTCCGGGTGGAGCTGACCGGCGACCGGTGGCTGGCCGGCTCGTACCTGCTGGACGGCACGACCGGGAGGTTGGAGCTGGTCACCGGCGCCGCCGCCACGGTGGGCTCGCCGCCCGCCGCCACGCTGACCGCCGCCGGTGTCTCCGCCCTGGTGTACGGCGTGCTGGACCCGGTCGAGGTGGGCCTGCGCGGGCTGGGCGAGGTGCCGGTGGACGCCGCCGCGGAGCTGCGTCGCCTCTTCCCCCGCCAGGCCCCCTACCTCTTCGCCGACTTCTGATACGACGCTTCCCGGGGCTCGGCGCGGGGTACGGTGCTGCGAATGCCGGAGTGGTCGCAGGCGGGCGCCTGGGGGTTGCTGGCCGGGTCCGCCCTGCTGCTGGGCGCGGCCGTGGGCTGGTTCGTCAGGGTGCCGCAGCGGATCATCGCCTCGGTCATGGCGTTCGGGGCGGGGGTGCTCCTCTCCGCCGTCTCGTTCGAGCTGATCGCCGAGGCACACGAGAAGGGTGGGCTACTGCCCACCACCCTCGGCGCGGCCGGCGGGGCGGCGGCCTACACCCTGGCCAACCTGGCCCTCGCCCGCCGCGGAGCGCAGCACCGCAAGCGCTCCGGCGACCAGCAGCCCTCGGAGAGCGAGCGGCCCGGTTCGGGCTCGGCGCTCGCGGTCGGCGCGCTGCTGGACGGCGTACCGGAGTCGGTGGTGATCGGCGCCAGCCTGCTGGCCGGCGGGCCGGTCAGCCTGGTCACCGTGGTCGCGGTCTTCCTCAGCAACGTGCCGGAGGGCCTCTCCAGCGCGGCCGGGATGCGGGCGGCCGGCCGGTCCCGACGGTTCGTCTTCGCGCTCTGGTCGATCATCACCCTGGTCAGCGGCCTGGCGGCGGTCGCCGGCTTCACGCTGCTCGGCGACGCCCCGCCGGCCGCGCTCGCCGCCATCACCGCGCTGGCCGCCGGCGCGATCCTCGCGATGATCACCGACACCATGGTGCCGGAGGCGTTCGAGAGCGCCCACCTGCTGGTCGGCCTCGTCACCGTCGCCGGCTTCCTGACCGCGTTCGCCCTGTCCCGCCCCTGACCGGGGCTCGCTCCCGCGCGCCCGGCCACCGCTTGCGGCGCGGCGCGGCCCGGCAGCGGCGGCGTGGGTCAGTAGGGGTTGCCGTGACCGGCGGGGCGGCCGCGCAGCAAGGCCGCGGGGCGGCCGGGGCGGTCCCTGTCCGCCGACATCGGCGGGCTGGCGGTGTGCGCGCCCTCGGCCATCCCGGCGAAGAGTTCCCGCAGCGCGCTCACCGCGTCGTGGCGCGGCCGCCAGCCCAGCTCCGTCTCGGCGCGCTCGCTCGACATCAGCGGCGCGTGCAGCGCCAGCTCCACCCAGCCGGCGTCGACCGGTTGCAGGCGCGCCCGCCACGTCAGCGCGGCGGCGACGCGTAGCACCGGGGCGGCCACGGGCACCGTCCAGCCGTGGAAGTGCCGGGCCACCAGCTCCGGGGAGAGCACCGGGTCCGCGGCGACGTTGAACGCGCCGCGCGCGTCACCGAGGACCGCCCGGGCGTACGCGTCGGCGACGTCGTCGGTGTGCACCGCCTGCATCCGCAGCCGCCGGTTCGCCGGCACCAGCGGGATCCGGCCGAAGCGCAGCAGCCGGACGGGTGCGAACGGGCCGAGGAAGTAGCGGGTGATCTCCGTCGCCGCCGCCCGCTGGAAGTTCAGGCCGGGCCGCAGCCGCACCACCCGCAGCCCCGGGTGCTCCCGCTCCGCCCGGTCGAGCAGCGCCTCCACCTCGGCCTTGTCCCGGCTGTACGACGAGCCGGGCACCCCGGTCGCCGGCCAGCGCTCCGAGATCGGGTGGTCCTTCGGGCCGGGCGCGTAGGCGCCGACCGACGACGCGTACACGAGGGCCGGCACGCCCGCGCGGACCGTCGCCTCGATCACCGCCGCGCTGCCGCCGACGTTGGTCCGGCGCAGCACCCGCTGGTCGTGGCTGGGCTGGATCTGCCAGGCGAGGTGCACCACCGCGTCCGCGCCGGCGAAGACCTCGGCTAGCTGGCCGGCCGCACCGGGCAGCCCGATGTCGCAGGAGTGCCACTCCACCTGGTCGTACGGCTCACCGCAGTCCGCCCCCGGCAGCCGGCGGACCACCCCCGCCAGGTCGACTCCGCGCTCCCGCCGCAGCCGGCGCAACAGGGCGGTGCCCGCGTTGCCGGTCGCCCCCACCACCACGATCCGCATGTCTGACCCGTACCCGGTCAGCCACGAGTCAATCGCGCCGCGCGACGACCGTCGGTGGCCGTTCCGCCGCCGTCAGGGCCGGGGCGCGTGGCGGACCCAGTTCTTCTTCCCGTCGCGTCGGCGGCCGGCGGAGGCGGCCAGGCAGCGCGGGCAGATCCAGCCGACCGGGTCCGCCTCGGTGAGCACATCCGTCGAGCCGTACTCGAACCGGACGTGCGGGAAGCGGCGCAGCCGGGTCCGGCTGAGCGGGAGCCCGCAGACGGTCTGGTTCTGCCCGGGCAGCCAGGCGTGCACCTCGCCGGCCGGCTCCCGTACGCCGTCCGGGCCCGTCTCCTCGCTGGAGGCCGCCACGGCCGGGGCGCTGCTCATCCTCATGCGGACACGTCTTCCCCCGCACGGGCCCGCCCATTCCTGCCCCGCCCCCGACGCCCGGCGGCGCGGCTGGCCCACGTCTCGGCAGGGCGGCCTTCGGGCGCGGCGGCGTCAGCCGCTCCGGGTCAGCAGGGCGGCGACCAGGCAGGCGAACGCGGCCACCGAGGAGACCGTGCGGACGAGGTTCCACCGCACCCAGGCCGCCTCGAACCGGGCCCGCGCCTCGGCCAGGTCGACGATGCCGTCCACCGGGCCGGCAACCTCCAACCGGTCGTTGAGCGGCACGTTCAGCCGCACGGTGACCCCGAAGGTGACCAGGTAGCAGGCCAGCGCGGCGAGGGTCCAGAACAGGACCGCACCGCCCCGGCCCAGGTGCGCGGCGGCGGCCACGGCGAGCAGCAGCGGCGCGCCGAGGAAGGCGCCCAGGAACCAGCCGTTGAGGATCCTCCGGTTGATCGACTGCATGGCGCCGACCAGCGTCCGGTCGTCGGTCCCGGCCAGTCCCGGCATGACCGCGCAGCTGAACGCGAAGAACAGCCCCGCCACCAGCCCGGTGGTCAGGGTCGCCCCGGCCAGTACGGCGACGCGGATCGACTCGGTCATCGGTGGTCCTCCCCCGGTTCGTCCCACCAGTCAACCGCCCGGCGCCGCCCCCGCCACACCCGCCCCGCCCTTTACCCTCGTCGCCAGCGCCTCCCGGCGTCGATCTTGCACTTGCGGCCCCCGGTCGTGGCGCTCTGCACCATCCGCGGCGGCCGTAATCGGTGGCCCACGGCCACCCAGGTTCCCCTCGCCCGGCACGGAGGACGGCGTGAGGACGCGCGAGGTTGGATGGGGTTCGGATCTCCGGCGTGTCGAGCGCTTGATTTTCGCAACATCAACTGCGGCGTCGGCTAGATTTCCCCGCATGGGCCTGTTGGACGACGCGGTGGCGGTGCTGGACGAGCGGGGCGTGCTGGAGCCGCTGGGCGGGTTGATCCGGCAGGTGTACCGACGGGCCACCGACCGGCACGAGCCGGAGCTGGGCGACGACGCGATGAGCTTCGGCACCACCGTGTGGCGCAACCTGACCAACCTGGGCAAGGCGACGTTCGACGGTGTCGACGGGGTGCGGGTCCGGCTGGAGGACAACTCCCTGGAGATCCTCTGCGCCGGGTACGTGGTGCGGCTCTACTCGTTGCAGGGTGGGATCGAGTCGATCCGGTGGGAGGGTAGCGAGGCCCGGCTGGGCGGGGCGGTGGAGAACAGCCGCGACGGCCAGTTGGCCTTCGACGACGACGAGCAGTTCCCGGAGGTCTTCGCCGGTGTGGTGCCGCCGAAGCGGCATCTGCGCGTCGCGCACACCGGGGACATCGCGACCGGGGAGGCGACGGCGTACCTCGGGCTGCCCCGGGACAACCGTGAGGGCGGGTCGCCGTGGTTCGAGGTGATGCTCTGGTTCGGTGACGCGGTCACGGTGGGTACGCCGCTGCCGGTCGTCGGCGACGCCACCGGCGTACCGAGGCAGCGGCACGACGAGCTGCCGGTTCCCGAGCTGCCGATCGAGACGCTGCTGCCCGGCCGCGCCGGCGGTCGTACTCTCGGTGCTGCCGCCGGCCGATCGGCGTGACCGGGGGAACCCGTGCGCCGCTGTCGGCCAGCGTGGCCGTCGCGGCGTTCGAGCCGCACGCCCTCGGGTTGGCCCGCCGGTGGCGGCGGATGCGCAAGAACGAGTTGGCTCGGCAGGTCGGGGTCACGGCGGCGGCGGTCAGCCAGTACGAGCTGGGGCAGGCCCGTCCGTCGGCGGCGGTGCTGGCCCGGCTGGCGTTGGCGTTGACGATGCCGGTCGAGTTCTTCGCCGCCGGCTTTCCCGCTCCGGCGTCGCCGGGGCGTGCACACTTCCGTAGTCTGCGGGCCACCAGCCAGGCGGAGCGGGACCAGGCGGAGGCGTTCGGCGAGGTCGCCTGGCGGGTGGTGGAGGTGCTGAGCCGGCAGTTGCGGCTGCCCGAGCTGCGGCTGCCCCAGCTGGATCTGCCGGAACCGGCGCGGGCCGAGGACATCCGCGCGGCCGCCGCGGCGGCGCGCCGGGAGTTCGGGCTCGACGACGGGCCGGTGCCGCACACCGTACGGCTGCTGGAGGCACACGGGGTGATCGTGCTGTCCCTGCCGGACGCCTCGGAGCGGGTCGATGCCTTCTCGCACTGGTACGGCCAGCGGCCGTTCGTCTTCCTGAACCCGGCCAAGAACGACCGGGCCCGTTCCCGGATGGACGCCGCCCACGAACTCGGTCATCTGCTGCTGCACCACGACGCCGAGCCCGGCAGCCAGATCCTGGAGCGGGAAGCCACCGCCTTCGCCTCCGAGTTCCTCGCTCCCAGCCCCGCGTTGGCCGCGGAGCTGCCGGCCCGCCTCGACTTCGACCGGCTGCACGAGTTGAAGCGCCGCTGGGGCATCAGCCTGAAGGCGCTCGTCTACCGGGGCCACGACCTGGGCGTGTACCGGGACCACACCTACCGGCGGGGCATGAGCCTGCTCGCCCAGTGGGGTCATCCCGAGCCGGGTGATCTCGGCCCCCGGGAGCAGCCCTCCCTGCTGGGCCGGGCCGTCGAACTCCTCGGCCAGCAGCGGGTGACGACGGAGAGCCTGGCGGCGCAGGCCGGCCTCCCGACGGCCCTCGCCCGCACGGTGATCGACGCCGCCAGCGAACGCCTCCCCGAACTACGACTGGCCACGGGAGGCTGAGACGGGAGCAGGTCGGCACCGGCCGACCCTCGGGCGTCGGCCTCCTGCTCGGAACGGGTCGGTCAGCCCGGCACCCTGGGGTCGGGCACGATCGGCTCGACGTGGTGGCTGTCCCAGACCCACTGATCGTCGCCGTGGTCGACCAGGGTGGCGCACCGGTCAGTGCGGTCCGCTCACCTGTCGCCGTAGTGGTAGCGGCAGGCGATGATCTCGACGTCGTCCTTCGTGATCCGATACACCAGCCGGTGTTCGCGATCGATCCGGCGGGACCAGAAGCCGGACAGCTCTCCCCGAAGGGGCTCCGGCTTGCCGATGCCCTCGTATCCGTTGCGCATCACGTCCGCGATGAGGTCGTTGATGCGCTTGACCAGCTTTCGGTCGGTGTGGCTGAGGTACTGATTCCAGGCCGTCGCGGTGAAGACCAGCCTCACGCGACGTCCCGCACGGTGGCCGGGTCGATCAGGCCCCGCTCGGCCGTGTCGCCCTCTTGAAGCTCCGCGATCGAGCGGCGCAGGGCTGCGGCGTTGGCCGGGTTGCGAAGGAGGTACTCGGTCTCCTTCATCGCCTCGTACTCCGCAAGCGGCACGATGACCACCGGCTCGTGGCCCGACCGGGTCACCACCACTTCCTCCGCGTCGTTGATGACGCTGTCGAGTTCGGCGGCCAGGTTCTGCCGTAGCTGGGTGAAGTTGACGGTCCGCATGACCACCTCCAGGGCGAGTACAGGAAATTGTACCTTGGGCGGGCCTGCGTCTCGTCCCTGGTCGACCTGGCGGTGGATCCACAGGTGCTGCTGTACATCGTAGCTGTGCAAGCCAAGATCACGACGCAAGCGACCCCACCAGGGGGCGGTGACCTGCGGAGGAGTGGGCCGCCAGGGACTCGAACCCTGAACCTATGGATTAAAAGTCCACAGCTCTGCCATTGAGCTAGCGGCCCGCAGCGCCACCAGGCTACCCGATCATCCAGCTGCGAGTTGTTGTCCGCCAAGGTGCGGATCCGCTGGGAATCTGGCCCGTCCGCTGCGACACAGGCTATCGCCCGATTACCTTGACGCGCTACCACAAACCCGCCCCAGACGTTCTCTCCAGCGCCTCAAGCTGCCTGCCTTTGGCGGTGACCCCAGGCCGTTTGATCGTGCAGATCGTGCGCGGGACTGAAGGGGGCAGCGGACGTGGCCGTCGAGTTCCGATTGACGCTTGCGGGCGACATCCCCTGGCCCAGATGGCTAGGGCCGCCCTGATCCGGTCGACTTGTCAGCGAAGCCAGTCGGCCGAGCTTCGGCGTGCTGACGGTGGGGCGACCGAAGCGAGGGTCACGACCGGTACGGAGCCGAGCATCCCCGGGACGTCGACTTCTTGCTGGCTCTGCAACACCTTCCAGAGCGCACGGCACCTCGCCATCCCGCCGCGCCCGCACATGAAGCATCGAGCCCGTTCACTTTGATGTTCCTGGATGGTAGCGTCCTGGAAACATTGCAAGGACTTGCATTGATCGATGGTCGGCGGATGGGCCCGCTGCCGACCTCCTCGCCCCACATCCCGCCCCCGCGAGGAGGTCTTCCGCATGAACCCCCAATCGCGCTCCGAGCCGCTCACCGAGGCCACGGAGCCGAGGACGTCCCCCCGACCCGCACCACGAAGTCTCGCCCTGATCGTCGCGATGCTGGTCGGCCTGACCGGCGTACTGCCCTCGGGCCTGGTCTCCGCACCGGCGGCCCAGGCCACGATCGACGGGCAGGCGCTGGGCGCGCGCTACAACGGGGCCGCCAGCGACATCACCTTCCGCGTCCGCTCGGCGACGGCCACCCGGATCGCGCTCTACCTCTACAGTGCCGCCACCGGCGCGCAGGAACGGGCCAGCTACGTGCTGACCGGCAGCGGCGGCATCTTCGCCAGGACGATCAGCGTCGCCGAGCTGAACGGCCTCGGCATCACCGGCACGGTCTACTACGGCTACCGCGCCTGGGGGCCGAACTGGCCGTACCACGCCGGCTGGACGAAGGGGTCGACGGCGGGATTCGTCTCCGACGTCGATTCCGCCGGCAACCGGTTCAACCCCAACAAGCTGCTGATCGATCCGTACGCGCGGGAGATCAGCCACGACCCGCAGACCCCGAGCCGTCCCGACGTGGCCGGCTACCGCAGCGGCGCCAACCGCGCGGTCGACACCGGCACGTTCGCCCCCAAGGGCATCGTCCTCAGGCCGACGACCGGCGGCGTCGGCACGAAACCCACCCGGGCGTTCAAGGACGACATCGTGTACGAGGTGCACGTGCGCGGCCTGACCCGGAACGATCCCACGATCGCCTCGGCGTACCGCGGCACCTACCGGGGCGCCGGACTCAAGGCCCCCTACCTCGCGTCGCTGGGGGTGACGGCGGTGGAGTTCCTGCCCCTTCAGGAGACGCAGAACGACACCCACGAGGTCGACCCCACCGGCACCGCCGGCGACAACTACTGGGGCTACATGACGCTCAACTACTTCGCCCCCGACCGGCGTTACGCCTACGACAAGTCCCCCGGGGGTCCCACCGCCGAGTTCAAGGCCATGGTGAAGGCGTTCCACGACGCCGGCATCAAGGTGCTCGTGGACGTCGTCTACAACCACACCGGCGAGGACGGGCCACAGGGCGACAAGAACACCTACAACCTGTTCTCCTGGCGCGGCCTGGACAACTCCACCTACTACTCGCTGACCGGCGACCGGCAGAGCCCCTGGGACAACACCGGCGTCGGTGGCAACTACAACACCTTCAACCCCGCCGCGCAGAACCTCATCGTGGACTCCGTCGCCTACTGGAAGGACACACTCGGCGTCGACGGCTTCCGGTTCGACCTGGCGTCCGTGCTGGGCAACACCTGCCAGCACGGCTGCTTCAACTACAGCCGGACCGACCCGGGCACCGCCCTCAACCGCCTGGTCGCCGAGATGCCCGCCCGACCGGCCGGCGGTGGGTCCGGTGTCGACTGGATCGCCGAACCCTGGGCCATCGGCGGCAACACCTACCAGGTCGGCAACTTCCCGGCCGGCTGGTCGGAATGGAACGGCATCTACCGCGACACCCTGCGGCGCGACCAGAACAAGATGGGCGTCGACGCGGTCACCCCGGCCAGCCTCGCCGACCGGTTCGCCGGGTCGTCCGACCTCTACGGCGACGACGGCAGGCGCCCCTGGAACTCGGTCAACTTCATCGTCGCCCACGACGGGTTCACCCTGCGGGACCTCTATGCCTGCAACAGCAAGAACAACAACCAACCCTGGCCGTACGGTCCGTCCGACGGCGGATCCGACGACAACATCTCGTGGAACCAGGGCGGTGTGGCCGCCGACCAACGCAGGGCAGCCCGCAACGGCCACGCGTTCCTCATGCTGTCGGCGGGCACCCCGATGATGACCGGTGGTGACGAGTACCTGCGCACCACCAACTGCAACAACAACCCCTACAACCTGGACTCCAGCGCGAACTGGCTGGACTGGACCCCGGACGCCGACCAGACGACCTTCGCCACCTTCACCAGCCGGCTGCTCGCCTTCCGTAAGGCGCACCCCGCCCTACGACCGGCGAACTTCTACACCGCCGCCGACACCAACGGCAATGGACTGGGCCAGCTCGAGTGGTTCACCCCGGCGGGCACGTCGCCGGACGGCGCGTACTGGGGCAACGCCAACAACCACGCGCTGGCCTGGCGCATCGACGGCAGCGAGTTCGGCGACTCGGGTCTCTACGCCGCCTACAACGGCTGGTCCGGCAGCGTGACCTTCACCCTGCCCGCCCCGCCCCCGGGCAAGCAGTGGTACCGCGTCACCGACACATCGAACTGGGCGGAGGGGCCCGACCAGGTGGCCAGCCCCGGCAGCGAGGCCCGGATCGGTGGCGCCTCCACCACGTACGTGCTGGGCGGCCGGTCGCTGCTGCTGCTCGTCGCCCGGTAGGTCGTCAGTCGCGGAGGGCGGGGGTTCCCGCTC
Organism: Micromonospora sp. CPCC 205561; assembly: GCF_036906775.1. Lineage (NCBI taxonomy): Bacteria > Bacillati > Actinomycetota > Actinomycetes > Micromonosporales > Micromonosporaceae > Micromonospora > Micromonospora sp. CPCC 205561. The sequence goes on from NZ_JBAKHV010000009.1 coordinate 107,874, forward strand.
TCCGCGACGGGGGCAGCGCGGCCCTTGCCAGAGGCCGTTTCCGACGCGTCGGCGGCCTGACGGCGGTCGCGGGGGTGCGGTCACTGCGCCTCCTGCCGGCGGTGGTGGTGGGCGCTTCCGCCTGCCAACCACCCGACCGAGCCGAGCGGACCGCCGCCCGACCCGCCAGCGTCCGAACCTGTGAAAGGTCCGCTTGACGTGACGAGCCGGGCGGCAGTCCGCTTCGGAGGGTGGTCGACATCAGACGCGATGTGGCATTACCCCGCCCTGTCGGGATCCCTCGGGGCCCCGATCAGGACCGCTGTGCGCGACGTCGCGAGAGGAAGAACATGAGCCCGCCCAGGGCGACCATGACGCTTCCCGTGCCCGTCATGACCGGGACGGAGCCGCTGCCAGTCACCGGCAGGGTTCCGGGGTTGTCGTCGGGTTCTCCTGGGGCACCGGGACTGCCGGGAGCGCCGGGACTACCCGGAGCGCCGGGAGCGCCGGGAGCACCGGGGCTGCCGGGTGCGCCGGGAGCGCCGGGAGCGCCGGGAGCACCGGGAGCACCGGGGCTGCCGGGTGCGCCGGGAGCACCGGGACTACCAGGAGCGCCAGGACTGCCGGGAGCACCGGGAGCGCCAGGACTGCCGGGAGCACCGGGACTACCAGGAGCGCCAGGAGCGCCAGGACTACCCGGAGCGCCGGGACTACCCGGAGCGCCAGGACTACCCGGAGCGCCGGGACTGCCGGGCGGACCGGTCGGGCCGGGCGGACCGCTTGGGCCGGGCGGACCGGTCGGGCCGGGCGGACCGCTTGGGCCGGGCGGACCGGTCGGGCCGGCGCACAGCGGGGCGGTGATGACGTTGGTGTCGAGGGTGACGGCGGCGGTTCGAGCCAGCGCGCGGCCCTGCAGTGTCGCGCCCGTGGCCATAGTGATCGACGCCTGAGCCATGATGGTGCCCACGAAGGTGGTACCCGTGCCGATCGTCGCCGAACTGCCGATCTTCCAGAACACGTTGCAGGGCGAAGCGCCGTTGATGAGGACGACGCTGCTGTTCGACGCCGTGGTCAGCGCGGAGTCGACCTGGAAGATGAACACGGCCTGGGGGTCACCCTGGGCGTTGAGTGTCAACGGCCCGGTCAGCTGCGCTGCCCCGATCCGGTAGACCCCGGGGTTAAGGGTGTTGCCGCCGAGTTCCGCGGGGAGGACGGTGAACGGGGTCCGGCCCGCGGCGTCGTTGAACGCCGTGGTCAGGTCGCTCTGGGCCTGTAGAGCCACCGCGTCGCCTAGGTGGACCTCGCCGCCTATGGTTGCCGTCTCGAAGCCCGACGCGGTGTTCCCTGGGTACCGCCCGAGGCTCTGGGCCAGGAAGCTCGGGCCGGTGTTGGTGGGCTCCGCCCCGGCGAGTACGGAGAAGTTGCCGGCCGTCCCCAGGCCCACCGGCGCTTCCTGAGCGTGGGCGGCGGGCGAGTTGAGGAGCAGCAGGGTGGCGGCCACTGCGGCAGCCGCGGCAGCGGCGAGCGCCGGCAGGGCTGCCCGCCGAAGACGATGAATGGGTATGACTTTCACAGAACACCCTCCGTGGGTACTGCTCGCAGGAGGCGTCTCACGATTCACGCCCTGCCCGAAGCGGTATAAATAGCGCGAAGACCACAAAAGCACCTTTGGGCTACTGGAGTGGCAAGAATGGGACAAACCGCGAGTTCCACGCCGCCGGGCTGGGACCTGGGGCGTCGCCGCGACTGCGACGCCCGGGCGAACGGGTCACCGCCGAGGTCGACCCCGCGACCCAACCTGCCGTCCCGAGCGCTCCGAACCGGGCGGGCCCCCGGGCCGCTTGAGCGCGCCGCGCGGATCACCGATCGAAGGAGCAGGCATGTCAAACGAGCCGGAGCCGGGCCTCGCGCCCGAGCACACGAACCCCCGCCACGTCGGGGGCGATCCGATCATGTTGACGGTCGACGGGCAGCAGTTCCGCGTCCGTCAGCGGGCTGAGCGGCCCGGCGAGTACGACTTCGACTGGCTCAGCGGGCCGCACGACTACGGCTTCGGGATCAGCGGAGCCGCCGGCTCCGCCATGACCGAGCCCGAGATGGAGGAGGCGATCCGCGACTTCCTCGCCGAGATCGACCCTGCCACGGGGTACCTGAAGGAGTAGTCGAGCGACGTGGCTTCCCGCAGCTCCGGCACCGTGCAGCGCACGTGTCGAAGTCGCGGCGGGCAAGCTGCCGTACGAGGTCGCGGAAGTCCCCTGTCCCACCCTCGCCGTCGTGGATCTGCACCCGGTGGTGTGCCGTGCCCTGTGCGCCGTCACCTGTGAGCTGTGCTGGGCGTGCGATGTGTGCCGGGGAATCGAACCCCCGCGCCTGCCCTCGGCGCACCAGGAGTGAGCCGGATTACCCGCCGGCTCTCGGGTTCGCGCACGCCTCCACGTCGGCTACCTGCTCCGCGACTCGTCAGTCCAGCAGCTCGACCTCCCAGTTCGTCCGCTGGATCATCGTGTCAACCTCGCGGACCTGCCGGGCGAGGTCGTCGGCCTGCCTGCGCAACTCCGCCACCGGCAGCGCCGGGATCATCTTCAACTCCGACCGCAGCTGCCGGTACCCGCGCTGACCTTCACCGGCCGCGGCGTTCGCGGCGGCGGTGACCACGCCGTGCCGCACGCGGAGTACGTCGCGACGCGCAAGCGCGTCGGTGAGCGTGCCACCCTCCACCTCGGTGGCGGCGTTGGTGCGATTGATCCGCCGGATCAGTGACTCCAACTCACCGAGCACCTCGCCCGCCTCCGCGAGAAGCGCCGAGGCGTCCTCGGCGGGTGCCTCACCCTCCTGGTAGCGGGCGCTGGCAGTGATGCGGGCGCGGAGCTGTTCGGCGCGGCGCGCCGCATCCGCGCGCAGCGCAAGTGCCTCGGCAAGCTTCATGGGCACCAGTATGGAGAGCGAAGATCAGCACCGCTCCCCATTTCTCCCCGACCTGCCGGTGCGGCACTCCGGTTTCTGCCGGCCGTCGTGCTGGTGGACGAGCCGCGCTCCTTCGTCGTCGGTCGAGGTGCGAAGTGGCGCGCGGGCGGGAACTCCCCGGGCCGGCCGCACCGAGGTTCGGCTGGACGACGCCGGACCCGACCGCCGACAGCCACGGGGTTGCTCGCCGGAAGACGGCAGATCCACGCCCTGCCGGGGTAAGCCGCAGGGCAGCGGTCGCGTCGCGGCCGAACGGAATCGAAGGGAAGAACCCCATGCGCGGTGCTGTCCTGCACGCCCCCGGTGACGTACGGGTGGAGGAGCGCGAGGACCCGCGGATCCTCCTCCCGACCGACGCGGTCATCCGCCTCTCCGCCACCTGCGTCTGCGGCTCGGACCTGTGGCCGTATCGCGGCATCGAGACGGTCGACGGGCCGTCCCCGATGGGCCACGAGTACGTCGGCGTCGTCCAGGAGGTCGGCAGGGAGGTCAGGGACGTCAGGCCCGGGCAGTTCGTCGTCGGCTCCTTCTTCGCCTCCGACAACACCTGCCCCATCTGCCGGGCGGGCTACCAGTCCTCGTGCGTCCAGCGGGAGCCGGTTGGCGGGCTGGGTGCCCAGGCGGAGTACCTGCGGGTACCGCTGGCCGACGGCACCCTGGTCGCCACGCCCGAGCTTCCCCCGGAGGACCTGGTCCCAGACCTGCTGGCGGCCTCCGACGTGCTCGGCACGGGCTGGTTCGGCGCGGTGGCCGCCGAGGTGGGCCCGGGCAGGACCGTCGCGGTCGTCGGCGACGGTGCGGTCGGCCTGCTCGCCGTGCTGGCCGCGAGGCAGCTCGGCGCGGAACGCGTCATCGCGGTCAGCCGGCACGAGCCCCGCCAGAAGCTGGCGGCCCACTACGGCGCCACCGACATCGTCACCGAGCGCGGCGACGAGGGCGTGGCCCGGATCAAGGACCTCACCGACGGCCTCGGCGCGCACTCGGTGATCGAGGCGGTCGGCACCCAGGAGTCGATGATGCAGGCCATCCGCTCCACCCGTCCCGGAGGGCACGTCGGCTACGTCGGCGTGGCGCACGGCGTCGAACTGCCCGGCGAGGAGCTGTTCTTCTCGCACGTGCACCTGCACGGCGGCCCCGCCCCGGTGCGTCGCTTCCTGCCCGAGCTGATCGACCTGATCCTCAGGCGGGAGATCGACCCCGGCAGGGTCTTCGACCTCACCCTGCCCCTGGATCAGGCCGCCGAGGGGTACCGGGCAATGGACGAGCGTCGGGCCGTCAAGGTTCTGCTCAGGCCCTGAGCGACGCGTACCCGCCTCGCGCCGACCGCCGTCGAAGGCGGGCGGAGTGGCCCGGGCCCGCTCGGGGACGCGGTGAGGCGGGCGCCCGCCGTACCGCTCCACCTCGGCCTCGTCGCGGTCGCCGGGGCAGCCTTCGGAGAGAGCGGCGTGGTGCTCGTCTCCCGCCGGCACCGGCACCTGGGAGACTACGGAGCGCCCTGTCGCGGCGGCGGTCAGGAGGACGCAGCGCCGTGCTGGTCGAGCCTGCCGCGGAGCGTGTCGGCGAACCCCTCGGCCATCGCGAGCTGGTCGCGCAGCGCGCCGACGCGCGCGGTGACGGCGGCGTGGAACATGCCGAGCCGGTCGAGCAGGTTCGCCCGGTCGCCGCCCTCGGCCGTGTCGAGGGCGTCGAGGACGGTGAGCAGGTCGCGCATCTCGTCGAGGGTGAAGCCGAGGGGCTTCATCCGTCTGACCACGGCGAGCCGGTCGAGGTCGGGCTCCGTGTAGAGGCGGAAGCCGCCGTCGCTGCGGGCCGAGGGAACGATCAGGCCGACGTCCTCGTAGTGCCGGATGGTGCGGATGCTCAGCCCGACCCGCTCGGCCGCCTCGCCGATCTGCATCCGGCGCCCGCCGGCCGTTCCGGGGGCGGGCGACGCCCCGTCCGGGCCGGAGACACGCTCCGCAGCCGGGTCGGGGGCTTGCTCCGGGCCGGCCGTACGGTTGCCGGAGGCCATCAGTGGCCGACGCCGAGCCGGCCGGCGAGGGTGTCGTGGATGTGGGCGCTGGGGCGGTTCAACTCGACGATCCGCACGCTCTTGCCGCGGGCGGCGTACTTGGTGGTGACGGCGTCGAGGGCGGCGACGGAGGAGGCGTCCCAGACGTGGGCGTGCGTCATGTCGATGACCACGCTGTCGGGGTCGTGCGCGTAGTCGAACCGGCCGACGAGGTCGTTGCTGGAGGCGAAGAAGAGCTCGCCGTGCACCGAGTAGGTCCGGGTCGTCCCGTCGGGGTCGAGGACGCTGGTCACCTCCACCAGGTGGGCGACCCGACGGGCGAAGACGACCATGGCGGTCAGTACGCCCACGACGACGCCGACGGCGAGGTTGTGGGTGGCCAGGGTGGTGACGACGGTGGCCAGCATGACGACGGTCTCGCCGTACGGCATCCGCCTGAGCGTGGCCGGGGCGACCGAGTGCCAGTCGAACGTCGACACCGCGACGATGACCATCACGGCGACCAGGGCGGCCATCGGGATCACCGCGACCACGTCGCCGAGCGCGACCACCAGGACCAGCAGGAAGACCCCGGCCAGGAAGGTCGACAGCCGGGTGCGGGCACCGGACGTCTTCACGTTGATCATCGTTTGGCCGATCATCGCACAGCCGCCCATGCCGCCGAAGAACCCGGTGACGATGTTGGCCACGCCCTGCCCCCACGACTCCCGCGTCTTGCTGGAGGGGGTGTCGGTGATGTCGTCGACCAGCTTCGCGGTCATCAACGACTCCATCAGCCCGACCAGGGCGATCCCCAGGGCGTACGGGGCGATCAGGGTCAGGGTGTCCATGGTCCACGGGATCCGCGGCAGGCCGAGTGTGGGCAGGCTCTCCGGCAACGCTCCCTCGTCGCCCACGGTCGGCACCGCCGCCTGGGTGGCCACCGTGACCACGGTCAGCACCACGATGGCGACCAGCGGCGCCGGCACGGCCCGGGTGAGCCGGGGCAGCCCGACCATGATCGCCAGCGCGACCGCCACGAGCGGGTAGACCAGCCACGGCACACCGAGCAGGTGCGGCACCTGGGCGGCGAAGATCAGGATGGCCAGGGCGTTGACGAAGCCGACCATCACGCTGCGCGGGATGAAGCGCATCAGCTTCGCCACCCCGAGCGCCGCCAGCAGGATCTGGATCGCGCCGCCGAGGATCACCGCGGCGACGAGGTGGTCCAGGCCGTGCTCCTTGGCGAGGGGGGCCACGACGAGTGCGACCGCGCCGGTGGCGGCGGAGATCATCGCCGGCCGCCCGCCGCAGATCGCGATGGTCACCGCCATGGTGAACGAGGCGAAGATGCCCACCCGGGGGTCGACTCCCGCCAGGATCGAGAAGGAGATCGCCTCCGGGATCAACGCCAGGGCGACGACCAGGCCGGCGAGGACCTCGGTGCGGAACACCTTCGGCGACAGCCAGGACGGGCGGGACAGTCGCGGCCGGGAGACCGCGGAAAGCACAGACGACATACAGTCATTTCCACTCGGAGAGCACGTCGGCGGGCGGCCCGCCCTCTCGCCCCGGGGCCGGGCGTGGCCGCCGGGTCGTCGGGGACCACGGTCGCGCGGCCCAGCGGACCCTACTCTTCCCGGTGGGAGAGTAGGCCGACGCGTGGCGATCGTCACGACTCCCGGCCGGCTTCGCCGCCCGGGGCCGGGACCGCCTTCTCGGCGGCGCGGCTCACCTCTTCCCAGCCCGCCCAGACGTCCATGCGTCGCTTCGAGATGTCGAAGGCGAGGTCGTAGACCATGCTGCCCAGCAGCAGTCGCAGCGGCGGATCATCGCTGGCGACCAGCTTCATCAGCGCCTCGGCGGCCAGCCGGGGTTCGCTGTCGACCGACCCCTCCGCCCACTGCCGCGCCAGCTCCGCCCGCAGCGGGTCGTAGGCGGGGTCCGGGGTGGCCGCCGTGCTGCTGGTGTAGAGGTCCGTCCAGTAGCCGCCCGGCTGGACGATGGTGACCTTGACGCCGAACCGGGCCGCCTCGGCGGCCAGCGCCTCGCTCATGCCCTCCAGCGCGAACTTGCTCGCGCTGTAGAGCCCCGTGCCTACGCGAAGCTCAGCATCGAGGGCATCGCCGCCGCCGCCGGCGTCGGCAAGCAGACGATCTACCGCTGGTGGCCCTCGAAGGGGGCGCTGCTCTTCGACGCCTTCCTCGCGCTCACCACCGACGGCGGGCAGGACGGCCGGAGCGGCGCCCTGCCCGACACCGGCGACCTCGCCGCCGACCTGAAGCTGGTCCTGCGGGCCATCGTCGACGAGCTGAACGACCCACGCTACGACCTGCCGATGCGCGCCCTGCACACCGAGATCGTCCACGACCCCGCCTTGGCCGCGGACTACGCGACGCGGCTGGACGGGCCGGTGCGGGAGCTGAAGAAGGAGCGGCTGCGCGCCGCCCGGCGCGCGGGGCAGCTGGCCGAGGACGTCGACCTCGACGTGGCCGTCGACCTGTTGTTCGGCCCCGTTCTCAACCGGTGGCTCCAGCGCACCGGTCCCCTGACGCACGACTACGCCGACCAGGTGGTGGACACGGCGCTGCGCGGCCTTCGGCCCCGCGAACCGTAGGGCGCCCGCCGACGGAGGGCGGGGGCCCGATCGGCGTCGGTCGCCGGGCCGCGCGCCCGGCGGGATCACCGGGTAGCGGCCGGCCCGCCGTGTCGTTGATCCGGTTGGACCCGCCCGCCACCCGCGACGACGGCACGGGCACCGACCGTGGAGGAGGCACGCCGATGACCCGTCAGCGCGAGACCGTGGAGGTCGACCCGGTCCTGTTCCGTGCGGTCTACGACTCGCCCGCGTCGCTGCCCGGCGCACACCGGTGGACCACCCCGGAGTCCGACGTACGGCGGATCGAGAAGCTGCTCGGCATGCCGCTGCGCAGCATCGGCGCCCCGCTCTGGGTCAGCGGCGACCAGCCGGACTGCCCGAAGTGCGGCCGCCGGGTGAACTGGTACGACATCGTCTCCTCCGCGCTCTCCGGCGTACACGACCGGATGATGATCGCGACGGTCATCCTCGGCGACCGCAGGTACGTCAACACCGAGGTCCCGGACGCGATCGCGGGGGTGCGCTGCGCCGACTGCCGCACGGCCATCGAGGGGCTGCGCAGCTTCAAGTGCCACAACTGGGCGTACGCGTTCGAGGCGCTGGAGGCCGTCCGGCAGCGGATGACCGGCGCGTCAGTCGTCGGCCGTCAGCTCGCGGGCGAACCGCAGCCCGGGGCGCCCGTCGAGTGACACCTCGCCGACCGGCGCGAACCCGGTGCGCCGCAGCACCGCGAGCGAGCCGGCGTTGTCCAGCGTGGTCTCGGCGGTCAGCCGGCGCAGCCCGTACGCCCGACGGGCCAGTGCCAGGACGCGGCGGACGCCGTCGGTCGCCACCCCGCGCCCGGCGGCCCGCTCGGCCACCCGGTAGCCCAGCTCGGCCTCGCCGCCGGCGGCGTCGACCAGGTTGAACCGGCCCAGCACCGCCCCGTCCGGGTCGACCAGGACGTGGAAGTGGCACGCGCCGGTGGCCTGCTCGGCGAGCAGCGCCGCGTGCCGCGCGGCGAAGCCGGCGAAGTACGCGTCACCCCGGTCCGGCACCGAGCGGGCGAACCACTCCCGGTTCTCCCGCTCGAAGCGCAGCAGCGCGGCGGCGTGCCGGGCGTGCAGCCGCTGAAGCTCGATCACCGCGCCACCCTAACCAGGTGCGCGCCCCCTCAGCGTTCGCCGGCGGAGCGGCGGGTGGGGCGGCGGCCGGGCGGGGAGTGCGGCTCCGGCCCCGGGTCGGGCACCTCGGGCATCGGCCGGATCACCGGCCCGGCACCGGTGACCCGGAACGGCTCGCCGTGGTGCCACACCTCGACGCCGGTCTCCGCGCCGGCGTCCGGCAGCTCGTAGCGGGCCTCGTCGCGGGTCAGGGTGACCCGCAGCCGGTGGCCGTGCCAGCGCAGGCTGAAGGCGAGCCGGTCGATCGCCGACGGCAGCCGGGGGTCGAAGGAGAGCACCCCCCGGTCGTCGCGCAACCCGCCGAAGCCCTGCACCAACGCCAGCCACGCCCCGGCCAGCGACGCCAGGTGCAGCCCGTCGCCGGTCTTGTCGCCCAGGTCCGCCAGGTCCTGGAGCACCGACTCGGCGAAGAGGTCGTACGCCAGGTCGAGGTGCCCGACCTCGGCGGCGAGCACCGCCTGCGGGGAGGCCGACAGCGACGAGTCCCGGACGGTACGCGCCTCGTAGTAGGCGAAGTTGCGGGCCTTCTCGTCGGCCGTGAACTCCCCGGGGCAGCGCTGCATGGCGAGCACCAGGTCGGCCTGCTTGACCACCTGCTTGCGGTAGAGCTCCAGGTAGGGGAAGTGCAGCAGCAGCGGATAGTCGTCGTCGGAGGTGTTCGCGAAGTCCCACTCCGGCTGCTCGGTGAAGCCGGCTGCCTGCTGGTGGACGCCGCGCTTGCGGTCGTACGGGATGAAGACCGCGTCCGCGGTGGCCCGCCAGGACGCGACCTCGGCCGGGTCGACGCCGAACCGGGCCGCCGCCTCGGGGTGCCGCTCGGCGGCGTCAGCGGCGCCACGCAGGTTGCGGCGGGCCATCAGGTTGGTGAAGAGGTTGTCGTCGACCAGGGCGGCGTACTCGTCCGGGCCCGTCACGCCGTGCAGGTGGAAGGTGCCCGTGTCGGACCAGTGGCCGAAGCCGTGCCACAGCCGGGCGGTCTCCACCAGCAGTTCCAGCCCGGCCTCGACGAGGAAGTCCCCGTCGCCCGTGGCGGCGACGTAGCGCAGCACCGCGTCGGCGATGTCGGCGTTGACGTGCAGGGCGGCGGTGCCGGCCGGCCAGTAGCCGGAGCACTCCCGCCCGCCGATGGTCCGCCACGGGAAGGTCGCCCCGGCCAGCCGCAGCTCCGCCGCCCGCTCGCGCGCCTCCGGCAGATGGGCGTGCCGCCAGCGCAGGGCCGAGCGGGCCAACTCCGGGGCGAGGTAGGTCAGCACGGGCAGCACGTAGCCCTCGGTGTCCCAGAGCACGTGCCCGTCGTAGCCGTTGCCGGTGAGTCCCTTCGCCGGGATCGTCCGGTCGCCGTCGGGCCGTCCCGCCTGGAGCAGATGGAACACCGAGAAGCGGATGGCCTGCTGGAGTTCGGGGTCGCCGTCGAGCTGCACGTCGGCGGTCCGCCAGGCGGCGTCCAGCGTCGCGCGCTGGTCGGCGAGCAGGGCCTCGAAGCCCTCCGCGCGGGCCGCGTCGGCCTCGGCGACGACCAGGCGGGCCAGCTCGTCCGGGGGCATGGCGTCGACGGCGGTGCACTCGTACGCCGCGAACTTGGTCAGTTCGAGTCGCTCGCCGGGATGCAGCGTCCCGGTCAGGGTGAGGCGCAGCCGGTCCGGGGCGCAGTCCACGCCGGTGCCGAAGCCGTCGGGGGCCCGCACCTCGTGCGCGACGGCCACGGCGACCCGCTGGCCGCTGCGCCCGGTGCGGTGGACGAGGACGCCGTCGTGCCCGTCGGAGTGGCGGTACTCGGCGGTGAGGGGATCGGTGATCACGGAGGCGGCGCGGGGGTCGTCGGAGCGCTCGGGCACCCGCTCGTTGGCGAGCAGGTCGGCGCAGACACGCACCTCGACGGCCCCGTCCAGCGGCTCGACGCTCCACCGGACGGCGGCCACCGCGTGCCGGGGCAGCGAGACCAGCCGGGTGCTGCGGACACGTACGCCGTGCCCGCCCGGGGAGACCCACTCGGTGTACCGCTCGACCACCCCGGCGCGCAGGTCGAGCACCCGCTCGTGGGTGCGCAGGGTGCCGGTGCGCACGTCCAGCGGCTCGCCGTCGACCCAGAGACGGATCAGGGCGGCGTTCGGCGCGCTGATCACCGTGTCGCTGAGCTGCGGGAACGCGTACCCGTCCTCGGGGTAGGAGACCTCGCGCCGCTCGTGGAAGCCGTTGAGGTAGCTGCCGGGCATGCCGTAGGGGGTGCCCTCGTCCAGGTTGCCGCGCCAGCCGACCCATCCGTTGCCCAGCGCGAAGGTCGACTCGACCTCGGCGAGGCGGTCCAGGTCCGCCTCCGTACGCCGGATCCGCCAGGCCTCGTCCTCCTCCCTCGCGGGGACGGTGGGCGGTCGGTCGGCGGTGGGGGTGTGCTGCACTGCGCCTCCAGAAGTCCGACTTACCTGGTCAATCGAAGCAGACCGGGCTGTGAGGTCGCTGAGACCAAAGTCGGGTACGACTCCCGACCAACGCACACCGCGACCGACTTCGAGGTGTTCCAGGGTTGTCTGCGAGGTAAACGAGGTATGAACGACGAGTGAGGTGAATCATGGTTGATACGGACACGCCGGACGTTCCCGAGATCAGTGTGGAGTGGTACCAGGACATCGTCGACTTCGCCGCCGACTCCCCGCAACCGCTCCAGTGGTTCGCCGGGCACTTCACCGAGGGCGCGATCCTGCTGCTCGGCGCGCTGTGGCTGGTCGCGGCGGTCTCCCGACTGCGCGGCGGGCCGCTCGACCGGGCGTACGCCCTGGTGTCGCCCGTGGCGGTGGTCCTCGCGTACGGGTGCAGCGAGGCCCTGAAGACGGTGGTGGACCAGGAGCGTCCCTGCCGCGCGGTCGCCACGGACCTCGCCATCATCGCGAGCGAGTGCCCGCCGACGGGCGACTGGTCGTTCCCCAGCAACCACGCCACGATCGCGGGCGGCCTGGCGGTGGCGACCCTGCTGCTGTCCCGCCGGGTCGGGCTGGTGGCGCTGCCGCTGGCGGTGCTGGCCGCCTTCTCCCGCACCTTCGTCGGCGTGCACTACCCGCACGACGTGGTGGCCGGCATCCTGCTCGGCGCGCTGTTCGCCGCCCTGCTCACACCGCTGCTCGCCCGCCCCGTCGCCCACCTCCTGCACCGCCACCGCCCCACCGACCACCCCACCCCACCCCGCCCCACCCCCACCCCCCACTAGCCCCCCCCCCCCCGGCCCCTCGCCCTCCCCCCCCCCCCGCCGCGCGGTCCTGCCCGTTGCGCCCCCGCGAACGGG
>NZ_JBAKHV010000010.1:0-116383 GCF_036906775.1 Micromonospora sp. CPCC 205561
GGCGGCGCGGCGGCCGAGACGCACGCCGGTGGCGCGGGGGCGGCCCCGCACGGCGGCGCGGGAGCCGGGCCGGCCGACGGCCCGGGCGGCCCGTCCGGTGACGGTTCGCGCAGCGGTCCGGCCGCTGCTGCCGGTGGCCGTCCGAATGGCACTCCGGCCGGTGGGGGTTCCAACGGCAACGGCGACGTGCCCGGTGCCGCTGCCGGTGGGGACGAGGACTGGCCCGAGCCCGCCCGTCCGGGTGGCTCCGCGCCGGATGCCGGCGACGCCGACGACTGGCCGGAGCCGGCCCGGTTGGGCGGCCCCCCGGCCGCCACGTCGACGACCGGGACACCGGCCGCCACCTCCGCGAGCGCCGGGCCGGCGGCCACCGCCGGCGCGTCGGCGGGCGGCGCGGCGGGCGTACCGAAGCCGGCCGGTCCCCCGGGTGCGCCGCAGCAGGCGACGCCCGCCGGCCCGCCGGTGAACAGCGCGATCGCGGCGGCGCGGGCGGCCGCGGCGGGACGCGGTCCGCGTCCGACCCAGCCGGCCCGGAAGACCGCGGACGCCGAGTGGGCGGGCGAGCCGCCGTACGACCCGGACTTCGACGGCCCGGTGCGCGGCGGCGCGGGGCGTCCCGGCGGTGCCCGGCCGGCGGCCCCGAACTTCGAGGGCTTCGACCCCGGCGACGAGCCGCTGGACGAGGTCATCGACGAGAAGACCGCCCGGGAGTCCAGCGAGGAGCAGGCGGTACGGCTGCTCCGCGAGGCGTTCGGCGCCGAGAAGATCGACGAGGTGGACGCCCGGTAGGGCGTCGACCGCTTCCCGGGCCCCGAACGACGCCCGCCCGACGGGCGTGACGAGGGTGGGGCGGTCAGACGGCCCAGGCGGGCAGGCCGTGCGGGTGCGCCTCGGCGAGCAGCCGCTCCGGCGCGGTGCCGATCCGGGCGCGCAGCTGGAAGTCGTTCCGGGCCTCCCGCGGGTGCGGCTCGAAGGAGAGGTGCGCGACCGGCGCGTCGGCGCTGCCCTCGGCGGCCAGCCGCTCCAGTTCGGCGGTGACCCGGGCCCACTCGTCGGCCGGCACGTACTGCCGCATCACCGAGTGCCACACCACCGTGAGCGTGCCGGGGCGCGGGCTGATCCCGGCCAGGAAGTCGGCGGCCCCCTTCGCGGCGACCCGGACCGGCAGCCGCCGGACCAGCTCCAGCGCGCCGGCCAGCCGGGCCGCGCGGGCGGTGTGCTGCGGCCAGACGTACGCCCGCAGCGCGAGCGCGCCGTCGGGGTCGGCCGGGTCGAGCGGGGTGATGTCGCAGCCGAGCCGCTCCACCACGGTCAGCCCGGGGTGCCCGTCGGCCGCCGCCCGCAACCATCGCGGCGCCCCGCCGCGCCAGGCGTCCGGCAGCACCACCGGGGAGTCGGGCGGCCCCCAGGCGAAGCCGGCGGCCTCGACGCGGAACCGGTCGGCGAGCAGGTTCAGCCCACCGCTCGCGCCCAGCTCGACCAGGCGTACCGGCAGCGCGCCGACCTCCCGGGTCGCGTGCAGCAGGCCGGCCAGCAGCAGGTTGGCCCGGCCGACCTCGTTGGTCTGCGGCGGCCGGCGCAGCCAGCCGCGCAGCGTGTCGTGCTCGGCCTCGACGACCGCCCGGAACGCCGCCCAGCAGGCGGGGGCGTCCGCCGCCCGGTACGCCCCGCCGGCGCTGGGATAGAACGGGGCCAGCCGCGGCGCCCGGCCCGTCAGCACCAGCGCGTGCACCCCGGCGAGCAGGCGCAGCGACACGATGTCGTCGGCGGGGGCGTCCTCGTACCCGGCGATGGCGGTGGCGCACGGTCCGCCGGCCCGGACGTCCCCGGCGGCGCGGGTCAGCAGGTCGGCGTAGAGGCCCGCGTCCATCGCGGCGCAGGCCCGCGCCTGCCGTTCGATGGCTGCCACGGCCTGTTCCCGGGACATCCGGCACCTCCGTCACGTCGGTCCCGTGATCGTGCGTCAGGCGCCGCCGACAGGGAAGCACCGGGCGGGGCGAGGCTGCTCACAGCGGATAGGCTGAACGGCGGCCGAGCAGACGAGTGCGAGAAGGAGCCATCCGTGCGCCCAGGTGGACAGCCGAACATGCAGCAGATGCTGAAGCAGGCGCAGAAGATGCAGCAGCAGATCGCCAAGGCGCAGGCCGAGCTCGCCGAGGCGGAGCTGACCGGCACCGCCGGCGGCGGCCTGGTCACCGCCACGGTCGCCGGCACCGGGGAGCTGAAGTCGATCAAGATCGACCCGCAGGCGGTGGACCCGGAGGACGTGGAGACCCTGGAGGATCTGGTCGTCGCCGCCATGCACAACGCGGCAGAGGCGGCCCGGGAGCTGACCGAGAAGAAGATGGGCCCGGTCTCCGGCGGCATGGGCGGCCTCGGCCTGCCCGGTTTCTGAGCGGCAGATGTACGAGGGCGCCATCCAGGATCTGATCGACGAGCTGGGCCGGCTGCCGGGCGTGGGCCCGAAGAGCGCCCAGCGGATCGCGTTCCACGTCCTGTCGGCGGACCCGGCGGACGTCAACCGGCTGGCGGGCGCGTTGCGCAAGGTCAAGGAACTGGTGCGGTTCTGCACCAGTTGCTACAACGTGGCCGAGTCCGAACGCTGCCGCATCTGCCGCGACCCACGCCGCACCGACGAGGTGCTCTGCGTGGTCGAGGAGCCGAAGGACGTGGTGGCGATCGAGCGGACCGGCGAGTTCCGGGGCCGCTACCACGTGCTCGGCGGCGCGATCAATCCGCTGGAGGGGATCGGGCCGGACAATCTGCGCATCCGCGAGCTGATGACCCGGCTCAGCGACGGCACGGTGCGGGAGTTGATCCTCGCCACCGACCCGAACACCGAGGGCGAGGCGACCGCGACGTACCTCGCCCTGATGGTCAAGCCGATGGGCATCGCGGTGACCCGGCTGGCGAGCGGCCTGCCGGTCGGCGGAGACCTGGAGTACGCCGACGAGATCACCCTCGGTCGCGCCTTCGAGGGGCGCCGCGCCGTCTGATCGTCGCGTCCATGGCCGGCACCGGAATCCGGGGTGCCGGCCATGGTCGTCCGCAGCCGCGGGGACCAGTCCGGGGTCTGACATGGGTACGACGCCAGCGACGATCGATGTAACAAATCCGCATCGACCAACCGGGACGTAATGCCCCTTTGGTGGTGCTCCGGAAGTGCCTTCGGCGCGGTGCGCAGCGGTTAAGACACGATCCGGTACCAACCGGTTCCTCGACGGTTTCCCGCCGGTCCGAACGAGGGCTAAGGTCACGGCGATCGGTGACCCCTGTCACCACGATTGTCCGTACCCCCAAGGACGAGGTGAAGCACCCATGCGTGCATCCAGGCCGAAGGTCGCCATCGCGGCCGTCGCGGTCGCGGCCCTCGCGGTAGCAGGCTGCGCCGAGAGCGACCGCGATGACAGTTCCGGCGGTAGCAAGAAGGACACCCTGGTCTTCGGCGTAGCCGGAGACCCGAAGGTGCTGGACCCGAGCTTCGCCAGCGACGGTGAGTCGCTGCGCGTGGCGCGTCAGGTCTTCGAGACGCTGGTCCGTCCGGAGGAGGGTGGCACCAAGGTCACCCCCGGCCTGGCCGAGTCCTGGACCCCGGACGCCGCCGGCACCACGTGGACCTTCAAGCTCCGCTCGGGCGTGAAGTTCCACGACGGCGCCGAATTCAACGCCGAGGCCGTCTGCAAGAACTTCGACCGCTGGTACAACGCCAAGGGCCTCATGCAGAGCCCGGACGTGACCGCGTACTGGCAGGACGTCATGGGTGGCTTCGCGAAGAACGAGAACGCGGAGCTGCCGGCGAGCCTCTTCAAGTCCTGCACCGCCAAGGACGCCACGACGGTCGACCTGAGCTTCACCCGGGTCTCCAGCAAGATCCCCGCCGCGTTGATGCTGCCGTCGTTCTCCATGCACAGCCCGAAGGCGCTGGAGCAGTACGACGCCAGCAACGTGAGCGGCACCGCCGACGACATCAAGTACCCGTCCTACGCGATGGAGCACCCGACCGGCACCGGTCCGTTCAAGTTCAAGTCCTGGGACGTCGCGAACAAGACGCTCACCCTGGAGCGCAACGAGGACTACGCCGGCAACAAGGCCAAGCTGAAGACCCTGATCTTCAAGACCATCTCCGACGAGAACGCGCGCAAGCAGGCGCTGCGTTCCGGCGACATCCAGGGGTACGACCTGGTCGGCCCGGCCGACGTCGAGCCGCTGAAGGGTGAGGGCTTCAACGTCCTGACCCGCCCGGCGTTCAACGTCCTCTACCTGGCCATCAACCAGAAGGGCAACCCGAAGCTCGCCGACGTGAAGGTCCGCCAGGCCATCGCGCACGCGCTGAACCGGCAGGCCCTGGTCGACTCGAAGCTGCCCCCGGGCGCCAAGGTCGCCGAGAACTTCATGCCGGACACCGTCGAGGGCTGGAACGGCGACGTCACCAAGTACGACTACAACCCGGAGAAGGCCAAGACGCTGCTGGCCGAGGCCGGCGCGACCAACCTGACCCTGCGGTTCCACTACCCGACCGAGGTCACCCGGCCCTACATGCCGAGCCCGAAGGACATCTTCGAGCTGCTCTCGGCGGACCTCAAGGCGGTCGGCATCAACGTCCAGGCCATCCCGCTGAAGTGGAGCCCGGACTACCTGAACGCGACCACCTCGGGCAACAAGCACGACCTGCACTTCCTCGGCTGGACCGGTGACTACGGCGACGCGTACAACTTCATCGGCACCTTCTTCGACCGGCCGAAGGCCGAGTGGGGCTTCACGAACGCGGCCCTGTTCGCCCAGTTCAAGGACGCCGACACCACCGCCGACGTGGCGGCCCGGACCGAGAAGTACAAGGCCCTGAACAAGGCCATCATGGACTTCCTGCCCGGTGTCCCGGTGTCGCACTCGCCGCCGGCCATCGTGTTCGGCAAGGACGTGACCGGGGTCAAGGCGAGCCCGCTCACCGACGAGCGGTTCGGCACCGCCGAGTTCAAGTCCTGATCTGACGCTCCGAACGCGGGCGGGCGCTGTTTCGACAGCGTCCGCCCGCGACCCTCCGTACCCCCTTCGAGGCCGCCGTGTTCCGGTTCATCGTCAGACGCCTGCTCCAGCTGATACCGACGCTGTTCGGGCTCTCCCTCCTGCTCTTCATCTGGCTCCGCCGGCTGCCCGGCGGTCCCGAGACCGCCATCCTCGGCGAGCGCGGTACGCCCGAGATGCGTGCCGCCATCCGGCGCAACATGGGCCTGGACGAGCCGATCCTGGTGCAGTACGGCCGGTTCGTCCGGCGGCTGCTCCGGCTGGACCTGGGCACGTCGACCAACACCAGGCGGGCGGTCACCACCGAGTTCCTGGAGCGTTTCCCGGGCACCGTCGAGCTGACGGTCATGGCGCTGGTGATCGCGATCGGGCTCGGTATCCCGCTCGGCTACCTGGCCGCCCGCCGCCGCGGCCAACTGCTCGACCACGCCTCGGTGGGTGGCTCGCTGATCGGCATCTGCATCCCCGTCTTCTTCCTGGCGTACGTGCTGAAGGCGATCTTCTCGGAGAACCTCGGCTGGTTCCCGTCGAGCGGCCGGCAGGACCCGACGCTCGGCGCGACCCGGGTCACCAACTTCTTCGTCCTCGACGGCCTGATGACCCGGGAGTGGGACGCCGCGGCCGACGCGCTCTGGCATCTGGTGCTGCCGGGCGTGGCGCTGGCCAGCATCCCCCTGGCGATCATCGTCCGGATCACCCGGGCCAGCGTGCTGGAGGTGCTCAACGAGGACTTCGTCCGCACGGCGGAGGCGAAGGGCCTCACCGAGCGGACCGTCCGTCGCCGGCACGTGCTGCGCAACGCGATGCTGCCGGTGGTCACCTCGATCGGCCTGCTCACCGGCGGCCTGCTCTCCGGAGCGGTGCTGACCGAGACCGTCTTCGCCTTCAGCGGCATCGGGGCGTTCATCTACGACGCGATCGGCCACCGGGACTACCCGGTACTGATGGGCTTCATCATGATCATTGCGGTGGTGTACGTGCTGGTGAACCTTTTGGTCGACCTCTCCTACAGCCTGATCGACCCGAGGGTGAGGGTGCGATGACGATCAGCACGAGCAAGAAGAAGGAGAAGCTCGACCGCCTCTCCGAGCTGGCCGCGCGGGACGACGAGCGCGGCGTCAGCCTCTGGCAGGAGGCGTTCCGCCGGCTGCGGCGCAACCCCGCGGCGATCATCGGCGCGGTCATCCTGGTGCTCTTCGTCCTGGTGGCGGTGATCGGGCCGTTCCTCGTCCCGTACGGGCCGACCGACGCGATCGGCATCCGCGAGGGGCTGGTGAAGTCGGGCCAGGGGATCATCCCGGGGGCCTCGGGCGAGCACTGGTTGGGCTTCGACCACCAGGGCCGCGACGTCTTCAGCCGGATGATCGTCGGTGCCCGGCAGACCCTGCTGGTCGGCGTGGTCTCCACCCTGATCGGCCTGGCGATCGGCGCGGTCATCGGCGGGGTCGCCGGCGCGTCCGCCGGCCTGGGCGGCCGGTGGGGCCGGGCGATCGACACCGCGCTCATGCGGGTCGTCGACATGATGCTGGCGCTGCCCAGCCTGCTGCTGGCGGTGAGCATCGCGGCCCTGCTCGGGGCCAGCCTGACCACCGTGATGATCGCGGTCGGCGTGGTCTCCGTACCGGTCTTCGCCCGCCTGCTGCGCGGCTCGATGATCTCCCAGGCCAACAGCGACTACGTGCTGGCCGCCACCGCCCTGGGCGTCAAGAAGTCCAAGATCGCACTCACCCACGTGGTGCCGAACTCGCTCGCCCCGGTGATCGTGCAGGCCACCCTGACCCTGGCGACCGCGATCATCGAGGCGGCCGCGCTCTCCTTCCTCGGCCTCGGCAATCCCGACACGGCCGTGCCGGAGTGGGGCGTCATGCTCGCCGACGCGCAGCAGTACCTCGGCATCCGGCCCGGGCTGGCGATCTACCCGGCGGTCGCGATCATCATCACCGCGCTCGGCTTCACCCTGCTCGGTGAGGCGATGCGTGAGGCTCTCGACCCGAAGCTGCGGAAGTAGGTCGGCATGCGTGAAGCGCGAGGAGTGAGCTTGCGAGCCCCGCAGTCGCGAGCGGGGTCGGTAGAGCGTGAAGCGCGAGGAGTGAGCTTGCGAGCCCCGCAGTCGCGAAGGGAAGGCCGGTAATGGCACTACTCGAAGTGGACGAGCTCTCCGTCACCTTCGCCCGGCGCGGTCAGCGCACCGTGCACGCGGTCGACGGGGTCTCCTTCTCCGTCGACGCGGGCGAGGTGGTCGGTCTGGTGGGCGAGTCCGGCTGCGGCAAGAGCGTCACCTCGCTGGCGATCATGGGTCTGCTGCCCAAGCAGCCGGGCCTGCGGGTCGGCGGCAAGGCGGTCTTCGACGGCACCGACCTGCTCCAGCTCGACGACCGGTCCCGGCGGGACATCCGGGGCCGGGACGTCGCCATGATCTTCCAGGACCCGCTCTCCTCGCTGAACCCGGTGATCCCGATCGGCCTGCAGGTCACCGAGGTGCTCACGCGGCACCGGGGGATGCGGGGCGCGGCGGCCGAGAAGGAGGCCGCGGCGCTGCTGGACCGGGTCGGCATCCCCGACCCGAAGCGCCGGCTGAAGGAGTACCCGCACCAGCTCTCCGGCGGCATGCGGCAGCGGGCCCTGATCGCGATGGCCGTGGCCTGCAAGCCCCGGCTGCTGATCGCCGACGAGCCGACCACGGCGCTGGACGTCACCATCCAGGCGCAGATCCTGGAGCTGCTCAAGGAACTGGTCCGCGACTCCGGCACCGCCCTGGTGATGATCACGCACGACCTGGGTGTGGTCGCCGGCATGTGCGACACCATCAACGTGCTCTACGCGGGCCGGGTGGTGGAGACGGCCCGCCGGCGCCCGCTGTTCCGCGAGCCCCGGCACCCGTACACGGTGGGGCTGCTCGGCTCGGTGCCGCGCCTGGACGCCGGGCGCGGCGAGCGGCTCAACCCGATCCCCGGCTCGGTCCGCGACCTCCTGCCCTGGCCGGACGGCTGCGCCTTCGCGCCGCGCTGCGCCCGGCGGGTGGACGAGTGCGTGGGAGAGCCGCCCGCGCTGGTGCTCACCCACGACGGCCGCAGCTACCGTTGCGTCAACCCCGCGCCGGTGCCCGGCACCGTGCCCCCGGGGCCCGGCGGCGGGTCGGCGGCGCCGGTGGCGACCCCCGACGCCCCGGCCGCGCGGGCCTCGGCCGGTAACGTCCCGGCGGAGCGGGCTTCGGCCACGGGCGTCCCGGCGCAGGCCGCGCCGGACACGAGCGTTCCGGCGGCGCCGGCGACCACGGGCCCGGTGCCCGCCCCGCGCGAGGAGGAGAAGCCGTGACCGAGAACGACATCCTCGTCGAGGTCCGCGACCTGAAGGTGCACTTCCCGATCCGGCGGGGCGTGATCCTGGACCGGACGGTCGGCCACGTGAAGGCCGTCGACGGCGTCGACCTGAGCATCGCGCGCGGCAGGACGTACGGCCTGGTCGGCGAGTCCGGCTGCGGCAAGTCCACGCTGGGCCGGGCGCTGCTCCAGCTCACCCCGCCCACCGCGGGCGAGGTCAGGTTCGACGGCGTCGAGCTGACCACGCTGCCGGCGGGCAAGCTGCGGTCGATGCGCCGCCGGATGCAGATGATCTTCCAGGACCCGATGTCGAGCCTCGACCCCCGGCAGAACGTCGAGTCGATCCTCACCGAGGGGTTGCAGACCCACGGCATCGGCGGCAACCGGGACGAGCGGCGGCGGATCATCGGCGAGACGCTGGACGCGGTGGGGCTGCCCCGCTGGGCGCTCTCCCGCTACCCGCACGAGTTCTCCGGCGGCCAGCGGCAGCGCATCGGCATCGCCCGCGCGCTGGTGCTCGGACCCGAGCTGATCGTCGCCGACGAGCCGGTCTCCGCGCTCGACGTGTCGATCCAGGCCCAGGTGGTGAACCTTCTCGACGAACTCCAGGAGAGCCTCGGCCTGACCTACCTGGTGATCGCGCACGACCTCGCGGTGGTGCGGCACATCTCCGACACCGTCGGCGTGATGTACCTGGGCGCGCTGGTCGAGGAGGCGCCGAGCGACCGGCTCTACACCGAGCCGCTGCACCCGTACACCCGGGCGCTGATGTCGGCGGTGCCGGTGCCGGACCCGGACGTGGAGGACCGCCGCGAGCGCATCCTGCTCGCCGGCGACCTGCCGTCACCGGCCAACCCGCCGGCGGGCTGCCGGTTCCACACCCGCTGCCCCTGGGCGCAGCCCACCCGCTGCGCGCAGGAACGGCCCGCGCTGCGCGACATCGGCGGCAGCCGGGTCGCCTGCCACTGGGCCGAGTCGATCGCCAGCGGCGAGCTGCGACCGCACAAGGTCAGCGTGCAGCTCACCCGCCCGGTCGGCGAGGGCGAGGAGCCGCACACCGTCTCCGCCCCCAGCGAGCCGGGCTCCTACGTCTGACCCGGTTCACGGACGCGGCCCCGGCGCAGGGGCCGCGTCCGGCCGGCCCGCGCGCCGGCCGGGTCAGCCCTCGGGGCGGTGCAGCAGGGCGACCGCGATGCCGTGCACCGCGTCCAGCCCCGCCGGGTCGGTCAGCGCGACCCGGCCGCCGCTGACCGCGTACCACTCGTCGGCGTCCTTGTACTGCACCGTCAGCGTCACCTGGCCGTCGGCGTGGGCGGTGCGCAGGGTCAGCTCGCCGGTGACCACCCCGACCTCGTCGGTCATCACCCCGCCGGGGCCGGGCACGATGTCGGCCGCCAGCTCCCGCGCGGCGGTCGACGTGCCCTCGGCGTCGGCGGCCATCCCCGCCCCCGGTACCCCGGTGGTCGTGCCGGCCGCGCCGTCCGCGGTCATGCCGGCCGTGGTCGGCCCGGCCGACGCGCCGCCGGCGCCCGCCGCGGCTGCCCCGGCGGTGGCCGCCGGCGTCTGCTCCGGCGCGGGGGTCGACCCGGCCCCGGTCACGGCTTGCTCGCCCATGTGCAGCCCTCCAACATGTCGGTCAGGGCGGCCTTCTCGGCATTGGTGATCGTCAGCCGCCAGTGGTGCTTGACCGTCACCCAGTTCTCGGCGTACTGGCACCAGAACGACCGGTTCGCCGGCTTCCACTGGGACGGGTCCTGGTCACCCTTTGCCCGGTTGGAGGACGCGGAAACCGCGATGAGCTGCGGCCGGTCCAGGTCGTTGGCGAACTCGCCACGCTTCGCGTCGTCCCACTCGTCGGCGCCGGAACGCCACGCGTTGGCCAGCGGCACCATGTGGTCGATGTCCACGTCGGACGGGTCGGTCAGGGCCCGGCTGTCGTACACGCTCTCCCAGCGGCCGTCGACCACGTTGCAGCCGGAGAGCTTGATGTCCTCCCCGTCGCGCTTCAGCACGTTGTCGCGTACGTCGCAGTTCTTGCCGGTGTCCCGCCAGTGCGGGAAGCGCTCCCGGCTGTAGCCCTTCATCGACCCCGCGTTGGCCACGGTCAGCTGGGAGAGCTTCTGCCCGACGTCGCCCCCGCCGCTGCTCGGGGGGCTGTCCGGCTCGTCGACGGCGGCGCAGCCGGCCGCGCCGAGCGCCAGCGCCGCGGCCAGTGCGGCCGTCACCGCGGCGCGCGGTCCTGATCTGGTACGCACAGACGACACCTCTCCAGCTTGCGGGCTCCCGGCGATCCCGCACAGTACCCGGGTGTGGTTTCGGCGATTCGTGGCGTCTCTCATATCGTGCACGGCAGATTGGACGCCATGACCGAAAACCCGCCCGCCCTCCGGCTGGGTACCGCCGACGGACGGGGCACCCTGCTCGCGGCCGTCCTCGCCTCCGGCATGGTCTTCCTGGACAGCACGGTGGTCAACGTGGCCCTGCCCCGGCTCGGCGCCGACCTCGGCGCCACCGTCGCCGGGCTCCAGTGGACGGTCAACGGCTACCTGCTGATGCTCGCCGCCTTCGTCCTGCTCGGCGGCGCGCTCGGCGACCGCTTCGGGCGGCGGCGGGTCTTCCTGCTCGGGGTGGTCTGGTTCACCGTCGCGTCGCTGCTCTGCGGCCTGGCGCAGAGCACGGAATGGCTGGTCGCGGCCCGGTTCCTCCAGGGCGCCGGGGGCGCGCTGCTCACCCCGGGTTCGCTGGCGGTGCTCCAGTCGAGCTTCCACCCGGACCACCGGGGCCGCGCCATCGGCGCGTGGTCGGGGCTCTCCGGCGTCTCCACCGCGCTCGGGCCGTTCGTCGGCGGCTGGCTGATCGACGCGCTCTCCTGGCGGTGGATCTTCTTCCTGAACCTGCCGCTGGCCGTGCTGGTGGTGCTCGCCGCGCTGCGCTGGGTGCCGGAGAGCCGGGACGAGGCCGCGTCACGCACGGCGGGGCCGGGGCGGCGGCGCCGCCGGTTCGACGTGACCGGCGCGCTGCTCGGCGCGCTCGCCCTGGCCGGCGTGACGTACGCGCTGATCGACGCCCCGGTCCGGGGTGTCGACTCGGTGCCGGTGTTGGCGGCCGTGCTGGCCGGCCTGCTCGGCGCGGTGGCCTTCGTGCTGGTCGAGCGGCGTCGGGGGGAGAGCGCGATGCTGCCCACCGGCCTCTTCGGCAGCCGGCTCTTCTCCGTGCTGAACGTCTACACCGTGCTGGTCTACGCGGCGCTCGGCGGGTTCACCTTCTTCCTCGCCGTCTACCTGCAGAACGTGGTCGGCTGGTCGGCGTTGCTCACCGGGGTCGCGCTGCTGCCGATGACCGTGCTGCTGCTCGTCGGCTCGGCCCGGGCCGGCGCGTTGTCGGCGCGGATCGGACCGCGGCTGCCGCTGACCGTCGGGCCGGTGGTCGCCGCCGCCGGGCTGGTGCTGCTGCGCGGTGTCGACCCCGACGCGTCTTACTGGCGGGACGTGCTGCCCGGCGTGGTGCTCTTCGGGGCCGGGCTGACGCTGGTGGTGGCGCCGCTGACCGCCTCCGTGCTGGCCGCCGTCGACGACCGGTTCGCCGGCGTGGCGAGCGGCTTCAACAACGCCGCTTCCCGGGCCGGGGGCCTGCTGGCGGTGGCGGCGCTCCCGCTGCTGGTCGGGCTCTCCGGCACCGGCTACGCGCAGCGGGCCGCGCTGACCGGCGCCTACCGGGGCGCGATGCTCTGGTGCGCCGGCCTGCTGCTGGCCGGGGCGGCGATGGCCGCCCTGCTCATCCACCGCCCGCCCCGGAAGTGAGGCGGGGCCGCCCGTCGACACCCACGCGTCGGCAGGCGGCCCGGCCCACCCGTCAGGCGCGGGCGCGGTTGACCGCGCTCGTCACGGCCTTCACGGAGGCGGTGACGATGTTGGCGTCGGTGCCGACGCCCCAGACCGTACGACCGTCGACCTCGCATTCCACGTACGCGGCGGCCTGCGCGTCCCCGCCGGAGGAGAGCGCGTGCTCGTGGTAGTCGAGCACCCGTACCGCCACGCCCACCGACTGGAGCGCGCTGACGTACGCGTCGATCGGGCCGTTGCCGACGGCGGTCAGCGAGCGGGGCTCCCCGCCCAGGCCGACGCGGGCCTCGATCTCGACCTTGCCCTCGGCGGTGCCGATGGCGTAGCCGTCGAGGGTGAGCGCCGGGTCGACCTGGTGGTCGAGCAGGTAGTGCGCGGCGAAGATCTCCCACATCGTGCCCGGGTCGACCTCGCCACCGTCGTGGTCGGTCACCTGCTGGACCACGCCGGAGAACTCGATCTGGAGCCGGCGCGGCAGGTCGAGCTGGTGCTCGCTCTTCATGATGTACGCGACGCCGCCCTTGCCGGACTGCGAGTTGACCCGGATGACCGCCTCGTAGGTGCGGCCCAGGTCCTTCGGGTCGATCGGCAGGTAGGGCACCGCCCAGGTGTGCTGGTCGATCGGCACCCCGGCCGCCGCCGCGTCCCTGGCGAGCGCGTCGAAGCCCTTCTTGATCGCGTCCTGGTGGGAGCCGGAGAAGGCGGTGTAGACGAGGTCGCCCGCGTACGGGTGGCGCTCGTGCACCGGGAGCTGGTTGCAGTACTCGACGGCGCGGCGCACCTCGTCGATGTTCGAGAAGTCGATCATCGGGTCGACGCCCTGGGAGAAGAGGTTGAGCCCCAGCGTCACCAGGTCGACGTTGCCGGTGCGCTCGCCGTTGCCGAACAGGCAGCCCTCGACCCGGTCCGCGCCGGCCAGCAGCCCCAGCTCGGCGGCGGCGACGCCGGTGCCCCGGTCGTTGTGCGGATGCAGGCTGAGCACCAGGCTGTCCCGCCGGGGCAGGTGCCGGTGCATCCACTCGATCGAGTCGGCGTAGACGTTCGGCATGGCCATCTCGACGGTGGCCGGCAGGTTGACGATCAGCTTGCGGTCCGGGGTCGGGTCGATCACCTCGATGACCTTGGCGCAGACCTCCAGCGCGTACTCGAGCTCCGTGCCCGTGTAGGACTCGGGCGAGTACTCGTAGTAGATGTCCGTGTCGGGGGTGTGGATCTCCGCGTACTTGCGGCAGAGCCGCGCGCCCTGGGTGGCGATGTCGGCGATGCCGTCGCGGTCCAGCCCGAAGACCACCCGCCGCTGGAGCGTGGAGGTCGAGTTGTAGAAGTGCACGATCGCCCGCCGCGCGCCGCGCAGCGACTCGAAGGTGCGCTCGATCAGGTGCTCCCGGCACTGGGTGAGCACCTGGATCGTGACGTCGGAGGGGATCAGGTCCTGCTCGATGAGCTGCCGCACGAAGTCGTAGTCCGTCTGGCTGGCCGAGGGGAAGCCGACCTCGATCTCCTTGTAGCCCATCTGCACGAGCAGCTGGAACATCCGGCGCTTGCGCTCCGGCGACATCGGGTCGATCAGCGCCTGGTTGCCGTCGCGCAGGTCCACCGCGCACCAGCGCGGCGCGGCCTCGACGTGCCGCGCCGGCCAGGTGCGGTCGGGCAGGCCGAGCCGGAACTGCTGCCGGTACGGCTGGTAGCGGTGGTACGGCATCCGGCTCGGACGCTGCCGGGCGATCGGATCGGTCTCAGCGTCGGTGACGGGTTGAGCCATGACGGAGTGCTCCCTGGAACATGTGGCGTCAGCAATCGGAAAGGTGTCGGCCAGGTGCCGGGCGACGGTGCCCGGGCGGTTGCCGATGGGAGGTTCGGATGTGCTGGACGGCGCGGTTCGACTCCGCGACGAGGTGCCGGCCTTCAGGCCTCGTCGCGGCGACCAAGGAGAAGGTACGCCCGCCACATGACCACGTAACCCTACGTGGTGGGACGGGACGTGGGAAGGTCGGTCCGGACTGTGGGACCGGATTCACCCTTCCGGCACCATCGCCGACGCCTCCGGGCGGGCGGCGGTCCGTCGCGGTCCCCCGGGGTCAGCAGGTTCGTGGCGGGGGCTCTCAGGTCAACAGGAGCTCGGCCAGGGGGAGGCGGCGGCGCAGCCCGGTCTCCGAGCGCAGCAGGTCGGCGGGGAGGCTGAGCGGGTCACCGAGTTGCCCGACGGCCACCACCACGTGCGGCCGTACGCCCGCCGGCAGGTCGAGGTCGGCGGCCAGGCCGGCGTGGTCGAGGTCGCGCAGCTGGCGTACGTGCAGGCCGAGCGCCGTGGCCTGCACGGTGAGGTGGGCGACCGCCTGACCCAGGTCGTACGCGTGCCTCGCCGGGCCCGTGCGGTGCGCGCCCAGGAGCAGCGCGGCGGCGCGCTGCGCCCACCGCTGGTCCCCGGCCGGCAGGTTGACCACGATCCGCTTGAACGTCTCGTCGTCGCGGTGCCCGAGCGCGAACCGCCACGGTTGGGCGTTGCCGGCCGAGGGCGCCCAGCGGGCCGCCTCCAGCAGCGTGGACGCGTCCTCCCGGGTCAGCTCCGCCGCCGGGTCGAAGGACCGGGGGCTCCAGCGGAACGCGAGCAGCGGGGTGAGGTCGGCCATGGCCCAACTGTCCCCTACGGGCGAATAGGGGCCTACGGGAGGTATGTCCGAATGTGGCGAACGGCACCGTAACGTCCTGCGGGGTCAGGGCGTTCCCGCGCCCGGGCTACCGGTCGGCTCCGGCGCCGCGGTGCCGAGCGGCTCCGCGTCGACCACCGGCCCGGCGAGCTGGACGGTCGCCGGGGCCGGCCCGGGCGCCCCGGTGAGGGTCAGGGTGCCGAACGCCGTGCGTACCGCCGTGGGCGTGCCGTCGGGGCCGTAGCAGTAGATCCCGACGTCGAGCGGTGCGTTGATCGACGCCGAGGTGGTCTCGACCGAGTAGCAGGCGCCGGAGACGCCCGGCGGCGGCTCGGCGGGCGACACGGCGAGCGGGGCGCGTCGGTCGGTCAGCACGTCCAGCCAGTCGGTGAAGGGGTGCTGCACCCGGGGGTCGAGCCGGCGGGGCACGGCGTCGTCGGGATCGCCGAGGCGTACGCAGCCGGCCGGCTCGGGCCGCGCGGCGGACGGCAGGGCGCACTGGAACAGCCCGTCAGCGGTGGTGGCGAAGGACACGTCGACGGCTCCGCCGAGCGCGCCCCCCGGGACGTCGACCCGCCAGGTGCCGTCGTTCGCGCTGGTCACCAGGATGGTCCGGGGCGGGGTGTCCGGGGCGCTCAGCGTGTAGCTGGCCACCAGGTGCCGGTCCTGCGCGGCGGCCGCCAGCGCGGCCAGCTCGTCCCGTGCCGCGTCGACACCCGCCGGGGCCGGCGTCGACGTGGGCTCTGGCGGGGTGACCGGTTGCGCGGCGGCGCAGCCGACGAGGAGCGCCGGCAGGGCGAGTGCGAGCGGGGCGACGAGGCGTCGGGCCGGACGCGCCGACGCGCGCGCGGCCCTCGCGGCCGGGCCGGCCGGGCGGAGATGGGCGTGCACGGGGCCATTCTGCGGCCCGGGGACGGCGCGTGGGGCCCCCGTCGCGCCACCGCCCGGCGTGTCGCGTACCACCCCGTCGCCCCACCCGTCCGGGGCGGCCGGGCCGGATCGTGGGATCACCTGACCCGGCCGCGATGGGCGACCGATACCCTGGGGTCGTCCGACACGCGCCGCCGGCCCCGATCCGGCGGCGTCGGCACGCTCAGGGTCGTCGCTGGGAGGGAGTGCACCGTCGTGGCACTCGTGGTGCAGAAGTACGGCGGGTCCTCCGTCGCCAACGCCGAGCGGATCAAGCGCGTGGCCGAGCGCATCGTGGCGGCCCGCAAGGCCGGCGACGACGTCGTGGTGGTGGTCTCCGCGATGGGGGACAGCACCGACGAGCTGCTCGACCTGGCCAACCAGGTCAGTCCGCTGCCGCCGGGCCGCGAGCTGGACATGCTGCTGACCGCCGGGGAGCGGATCTCCATGGCGCTGCTCGCCATGGCCATCCACAACCTGGGGTACGAGGCCCGCTCGTTCACCGGCTCCCAGGCCGGCGTGATCACCACGTCGGTGCACGGCCGGGCGCGGATCATCGACGTCACCCCGGGCCGGCTCAAGGGCGCGCTCGACGAGGGGGCCGTGGTCATCGTCGCCGGCTTCCAGGGCGTCTCGCAGGACACCAAGGACGTCACCACGCTGGGCCGGGGCGGCTCCGACACCACCGCCGTGGCGCTCGCCGCCGCGTTGCACGCGGACGTCTGCGAGATCTACACCGACGTCGACGGGGTCTTCACCGCCGATCCGCGGATCGTCCCGAACGCCCGGCACATCACCCAGATCACCTACGAGGAGATGCTGGAGCTGGCCGCCTGCGGCGCCAAGATCCTGCACCTGCGCAGCGTGGAGTACGCCCGCCGGGCGGGCTTGCCGATCCACGTCCGTTCGTCATACTCGACCAACACCGGCACGATGGTCACCGGATCGATGGAGGACCTTCCTGTGGAGCAAGCACTGATCACCGGGGTCGCCCACGACCGCAGCGAAGCGAAGATCACGATCGTGGGCGTACCCGACGAGCCGGGCGCCGCCGCGCGGATCTTCGACACCGTGGCCGACGCCGAGATCAACCTCGACATGATCGTGCAGAACGTGTCCACCGAGGGCACGGGCCGCACGGACATCTCCTTCACGCTGCCCAAGGCCGACGGCCCGACGGCCATGGCCGCCCTCAGCAAGATCCAGGAGCCGGTCAAGTTCAAGGGCCTGCTCTACGACGACCACGTCGGCAAGGTCTCGCTGATCGGGGCCGGGATGCGGTCGCACCCCGGCGTCGCGGCCGGCTTCTTCGCCGCCCTCGGCTCGGCCGGGGTGAACATCGAGATGATCTCCACCTCGGAGATCCGGGTCTCCGTCGTCTGCCGCGACACCGACCTGGACGCCGCCGTGCGCGCCATCCACGAGGCCTTCGACCTCGGCGGCGACACCGAGGCCGTCGTGTACGCGGGGACGGGACGGTAGCCACCGTGCCGCCGTTACCCACCCTGGCCGTGGTCGGGGCGACCGGTGCCGTCGGGACGGTGATGTGCGAGCTGCTCAGCGGGCGCAAGAACGTCTGGGGCGAGATCCGGCTGCTCGCCTCGGAGCGCTCGGTCGGGCGGCGGCTGCGCTGCCGGGGTGAGGAGCTGACCGTCCAGGCGCTGACCCCGGAGGCGTTCGACGGCGTCGACGTGGCGATGTTCGACGTACCGGACGAGGTCTCCGGGCGATGGGCGCCGATCGCGGCCGGCCGGGGCGCCGTCGCGGTGGACAACTCCGGCGCCTTCCGGATGGACCGCGACGTCCCGTTGGTGGTGCCGGAGATCAACCCCGAGCAGGTGCGCAACCGGCCCAAGGGCATCATCGCCAACGCCAACTGCACCACCCTGGCAATGATCATCGCGGTCGCCCCGCTGCACCGCGAGTACGGCCTGCGCGAGCTGGTGCTCGCCTCCTACCAGGCGGCCTCCGGCGCCGGCCGGGGCGGCGTGGACGCCCTGCACGCCCAGCTCACCAAGGTCGCGGGGGACCGGGTGCTCGGCTCGCGCCCGGGCGACGTACGCCAGGCGGTCGGCGACGAGGTGGGCCCGTTCCCGGCGCCGTTGGCGCTCAACGTGGTGCCCTGGGCCGGCTCCCTCGCCGACGCCGGCTGGTCGTCCGAGGAGATGAAGCTGCGCAACGAGTCGCGCAAGATCCTCGGGCTGCCCGACCTGAAGGTCTCGGCCACCTGCGTACGGGTGCCGGTGGTCACCGGCCACTCGGTCGCGGTGCACGCGGTCTTCGCCACCGAGGTGGCCGCCGAGGGCGCCCGCGAGGTGCTCCGCAACGCGCCCGGGGTGATCGTGGTCGACGACCCGGGCGCCGGCGAGTTCCCGATGCCGATCGACGCGGTCGGCACCGACCCCTCGTGGGTGGGGCGGATCCGCCGCGCCGTCGACGACCCCCGCGCCCTGGACTTCTTCGTCACCGGCGACAACCTCCGCAAGGGCGCGGCCCTGAACACGGCGCAGATCGCAGAACTCCTCGCCAAGGAACTGACGGCCCGCTGAGCCGTCGCCCGTACGCCCACCGCGCCGGGCCACCCCGTTCCCGTCTCCGTCCGCTGCCGCCCGTCCGTCGCGCGGGCCCCGGGGCCGGGTGGTGCCGGGTCCGGGCCGCGTCGTGCCCCGGGGCGCTCCGGGTGGCCCCTGCGCGGGGGGACGGAAAGAGGCGCCGGACGGCGGCGAATTGGTTCGCGGCACGCGCGCGTCGCGGTGAAGAGTGCAATTTCCAATCGTGGAATTTCCACCGCATGGCGACCGGGCGCGGCTCGTGTCCCGATCCCGACAGTCGCGCGCATTGCTGACCGAACCGCCGCCCGGGCGCGCCATCCCGCGCAACGCTCCGGCCGATGTTGCAGCGACGACACGCCGGAGCGGGAGATTTTCCCGTCGGCGCCGTCCCACCGGAGGAGAGGGGTGATCGTCGGGGGTCGATGAGGTCGCGGCCGTCCGGCGCGCCCTCGTCCGCTCCGGGGGTGCCGGTCGGCGGGCCCGCCACGCTCGGAAAGTCGCATTCGTCAACATCGATCTGATGTGCTCCGGGCGTCGTGAGATCGGCTTCGGCCGTCGCTCCGCCCGGCGGCTACCTGCCGGTAATGTCCTTTTGGCTCCCGCCCGCCCGAACCCGTGGCGCGCCCGTCGACTGACCGTCGATTAATCCTGGGCCGTCCCTCGGTGAGGTCTCGCGTTCGGTGGATGTGGCGGGGGGCTGTTCGGGTCGGTGAAATGGCGCGTCCGGGTCGCCTCGGGACGGAGCGTCGTGGCATGATCACCATCAGCTGAAACTTTCTCCGGACGGGAGAGGTGGATCAACCCGCAAAGGTGGCGAAAGGGGCGCGGCATCGACTGGACACGGTGGCGGCGCAAGCTCGTGCGTCGATGTGTTTCATCTCGTTGCAGGTCCGGCTCCGTGGGTTGAGGTATCCCGCGAGATCGGGAAACCTGTAGCCGACTCGACCGCCAGTTCGGTCGATCAGCGCTACCTGGTTTTCTCCATCGGGAAAACCTCCGAGTTGCTGCCTGCTGGTCCGGGCCGATTTCGGGGAAAGCGCAATGGAAACCCCTCGTTGCAGCGGGGGGTTTCTGTTTTCCGGCGCATTTCGACAATTTCGATTTCTCGATGGGTGCGCCCAGGACGGACGTACGGTTTTCTTCCTGGTTTCCCGCATTGACGGCGACGGGGTGCGCCGGGTCGTCGCCCTGGCCGTTTCAGCTTGATTCAGGTGCTTCAGTTGGCCCGGTTCCGTGCCCGATGATGGTCGGGTACCGCCGAACACCTGGCTGCAACCGGGGGCGGTGCCGGGCCCGCGACGCGGGCCCGAGCTGTGATGCACGAACCGACTCCCCCGGGAGGCCCGGACCAGCACCACCGGGGCGGAGGCGCCGCCTCCGCCCCACCCGCCGGGGGCGGACGCCGCCCCTGGCCAACTCGGAGGCGGCCGCACGGCCGCCACGGACCGAAGGAGTTCCGAGCCGGATGACCGAACAACCATCCCTCGACCCCCGCCAGGCCGCCGTCCCGTGTGGCGTGTCGGCACCCCGGCGACCGGCCCCGCCCCCGGGCGGCTGGGGGCCCGGGCTGATCGTGATCGTGATCGTGTTCGCCACGTCGGTGGCCCTGCTGCTGTCGGGCCGGCCGCTGGACGAGGCCCTGCCGGCGGCGGGTGCGATCGTCCTGCTGGCCGGGGAGGTGGCGCGCCGGATGGTCGGCGTCCACGGGCCGCTGCCGACGGCGCTCGGGACCGCCACGGTCGCCGCTCTCGCCGGCGCCGTGCTGCTGGCGGGCCGGCCGCCGACCGAGGTCGCGGTGGCGGTCTGCCTGACCGGCGTCCTCGCCGGCCGGGTCTCCGCCTGGCTGCTCGGCACGACCGGCCCCCGGTGGGGGGTGTAGCGCCGACAGGTCGCGCCGGTGCCGGACGCTGGTCCGGCACCGGCGACGACGGCGCGCCGCCGATGGGTACGAACACGATCGACGCCGGGCACGGGGGCCCGGGGCGCGAGGCCGGAACCTCCCACCTCGCCGAACTCGTCCGCCTGTTGAAGCTGACCTACCGGCAGGCCGGTAATCCGTCCTACCGGGCGATCATCCGAACCACCTCCATCGGCCTGTCGACCTCCACCATCAGCCGCATCTTCAACGCGAAGAAGCCCCCGAAGTGGGAGAACCTGACCGAGCTGCTGCTCGCGCTGGGGGTCCCCCGGGAGGACATCGAGACCACCTGGCACCGGCGCTGGATGCTCGCCGACAACGAGGCCAACCCGTTGACGGAGGTGGAGAACGCCGGCGGGGAACTGCTGCCCGCCGGACGCCGGCCGAAGGATGTCGAGGTGTGTCACCGGTGCGGGGCGTGGATCGCGGACACCGCGCTGCACACCCGGTGGCACGCGGGCCTCACCCGGATCGAGATGTCGCCCAACGAGCCGAAGCCGGTGGGCGCCGCGCGTCGCCGACGCTGAGCGTGGCGGACGGTCAGGCGGCGGCCAACCGGACGCCGTCGCGGCCGTGCCGCTTCACCGCGTAGAGCGCCTGGTCGGCGCGGCGGAGGGTGGCCTCGGGGGACTCGTCGGGGCGGGGGAGAGCCACCCCGACGCTGATCGAGCGGCCGATCTGCCGTGCCGCCTCGGCCAGCCGCTCGGCGATGCGGACCGCCTCGTCGGGGCGGCTCACCTCGATCACCGCGACGAACTCGTCGCCGCCGGTCCGGTAGAGCTCGTCGCCGTGCCGCAGCGCCGCCTCCAACGCCCTGGCCAGCCGGACCAGCACGCGGTCGCCGGCCTGGTGGCCGTACGTGTCGTTGACGGTCTTGAAGCCGTCCACGTCGATCGCCAGCAGGGCCGTACGGCCCGGCGTCGCCACGGCGATCCGCCGGCCGAACGGCCCCGTGTGCCGCAGGCCGGTCAACGGGTCCGAGTTGGCCTGCTCGCGCAGCCGGGCCAGGCTGCGCAGCCGGTCCAGGCTGCTCCACGCCTGGCCGGCCAGCAGCTCCAGCAGGTTGACGGTGGTCGGATCGGGGCGCAGCAGCCGGGCGTCGGCGACGAGCAGCACCCCGCCGCCGTCGGGCGGCCCGACCGGCACCGTGACCAGGGTGCGCACCCCGGCCCGGGTCAGCGGCCGGTGGTCGGGGATCGGCGGGTGCCCCGCCTCGCCGAGCGTGTAGCCCACGCCGTGCCGGTGGGCGCGGGCGATCAGCCGCCCCAGCGCCGCCGGCCCCGCCTCGGAGAGCTCCGCCCGGATGCGGGACTCCAGCTCGCCCGGGGGGAGCGGCGGCGCGTCCAGTCGGGGCCCGTCCGGCCCGGCGAGCACCAGCACCGCCGCGGCGAGGGTCGACACGTCCCGGGCCGCGCCGAGGGCGGCGGCGAACAGGTCCCACTCCGTCGGCGCCGAGGTCAGCGCCGCGGCGTGCCGCAGGAGTTGCTCGCTGCGGCTCTCCGCGGGCGGCCCGCCGAGCGCCACGATCCGGGCCCCGAGCCGGGCGGCCAGCCGCTCGGCGGTGGCGCGCCACGGGGCGAGGTCGACCTGCCCGGGCCACTGGAGATCCAGTACGCCGATCGGCCGGCCGGCCGGGTCCAGCACCGGTACGCAGACCTCGGCGGTCACGTCCGGGCGCACCGGGATGTAGTCGGGATCGTCGGCGACGTCGGGTACGACGGCGGTCTCGCCGGAGGCGTACACCCGGCCCACGATCCCGGTCTTCGGCGGAACGGTCGAGAAGACCTGCCAGGAGCCGGTGGCCGCCACGCAGCGGAGCCGGTCGTGAACCTGGAGCAGGACGGAGATGGTGGCCGGCGCGTGCCGGGCGAGGGCGGTGACGGTCCATCGGCACGCCTCGGCGACGGTCGACGCCATGGGGAGGCGGACCGTGACGTCACGGATGACTCGCTCGTGATCCACTCGGCACGTCGTTCCAGCTAGGGAGGCTTCCGACCGGCGGTCGGGCCCGCGATCAAGCGTACTCAGCGGGAGCCCGGACCGCCCGGCGTCAAGATCGTCTCTGTCTTCGTACACATGTTCCATCCACAGGCTGTGGACAGCGCCTGTGGGTTCAGCGGGCCGCGCGGCGGGGCCCGCGGCGATAGCGTGAGGTTCCCGGTCGAGTGGAGGCACGATGCTCATCGCCCAGCTCAGTGATCCGCACGTGACCACCGGCGTGCTCGCCGCCGAGCCGGCCGCCGGCCTGCACCGCGCCCTCGGCACGGTGCTGGCCCTGAACCCCCGGCCCGACTGCGTGGTCGTCACGGGCGACCTGGTCGAACGCGGCCGTCCCGACGAGTACGCGGCGCTGCGCGAGATCATCGGCCGGTTCCCCCTGCCGGTGCACCTGGTCGCCGGCAACCACGACGACCGGGAGTCGCTGCTCGACGTGTTCGGCGGCAGCCCGTCGCTCGGCGGCGGCTACTCGGCGCACTACCACGTCGACCACCCGGAGGCCACGGTCGTGGTGCTGGACTCCCTGATGCCGGGCGGGGACGGCGCCGGCTGCCTCGGCGAGGACCAGCTCGGTTGGCTCGACGGGGTGCTGGCCGGCCGCCCCGAGGTGCCGGCCGTGGTCTGCCTGCACCACCCGCCGGCGCCGGTCGGCATCCCCGCCCTCGACGGCATCCGGCTGACAGACGGCGACGCGCTGGCCGAGGTGGTGGCCCGGCACCCGCACGTCGCCCGGGTGGTCGCCGGGCACGTGCACCGGGCGGTCACGGTGACCTTCGCCGGCACGGTGCTCACCACCGCGCCGAGCACCTGGCGGCAGAGCACCCTCACCATGAGCGCGGACGAGCGGCTCGGCTGGGTCGCCGAGCCGACCGGCTTCCTGCTGCACCAGGTCGCCACCGCCGGTTGCGTCACGCACCTGGTGCAGGTCAGCCACGCCGCCGGCGCCAGCTGCCTCTTCTGAGCCCGGCGCGGGCACGGCGGTGGGCGAGGTCTGGTACGTCGCGTACGGGTCGAACATGCTCGCCACCCGGCTCGGCTTCTACCTGGCCGGGGGCTGCCCGCCGGGCGGGCGGCGGACCTACCCGGGCTGCCGGGACCCGCGCCCCCCGAGACGTACGGTGCCGGTGTGGCTGCCCGGCGGGGTCTACTTCGCCGGTGAGTCGGGCGCCTGGACCGGCGGGATGGCGTTCTACGACCCCGCGCTCCCCGGCCAGGCGGCGGCCCGCGCCTACCTGCTCGACGCGGGGCAGTTCGCCGACGTGGCCGCCCAGGAGATGTACCGGGAGCCCGGCGCCGACGTCGGCCTGGTCGCCGAGGCCGTCGCCACCGGGAGGGCCACCCTCGGCCCCGGCCGGTACGAGACCCTGGTCTGCCCCGGCCGGCTCGACGGCGTACCGCTGCTCACCTTCACCGCCCCGTGGTCGGCGGGCGAGGTGCCGTGGCGGGCCCCGGCGGCGGCGTACCTCGGCATGATCGCCCGTGGCCTGCGCGAGGCGCACGGCTGGGACGCCGACCGGATCGCCACCTACCTTTCCGCCCGGCCGGGTGTGGCCGGCGCCTGGGAGCCGGCGGCCGTCGCGGCGCTGGTCGCCGCCGTCGGCCGGCGCACGCCGCCGGCCTGACCGCCGGCCCCGGTGGGTCAGGCCTTGGCGGGGGCGGGCTCGGCGGCCGGCGGGGCGGCCGGGAGGCGACCGTCCTGGGCCGGCGTGAGCAGACGGCGCAGGGAGAACGCGACCAGCGAGGCCACCAGGCAGCCGCCGACGACCGCCGCGACCCAGATCCGGCCGTCGGCGGCCCCGATCAGCGGGCCGGCCGTGACCGGGCCGATCACCCCGCTGATGCCGAAGATCATCGAACTCATCGCGTTGTACCGGCCGCGCAGCTCGTCCGTGGCGAGCGCGTTCGTCAGCGCCGGCATCACCGGCGAGAGCAGCGTCTCGCCGAGGCCGAAGATCGCCGAGCAGGCCACCACGCAGAGGGCGGCGACCAGCGCGTTGCCCGGGCCGACCACGCCGCCGGCCCCCAGCACCAGCCAGGCGACCGCGAAGACCCCGCCGACGGCCGCCAGCGCGCCCGTCCGGCTGCGCCCCTCCATCCGCCGCAGCACCAGCAGCTGGGAGAGCACGATCATCACCGTGTTGCCGGCCAGCGCCCACGCGACGACGCGCGGCGTCACCTCGACCACCCGCACGGCGTACGCGGTGAAGCCGACCTCGATCTGCGCGTAGCCGCAGGTGGTCAGGACCAGGCCGAAGATGACCAGCCGCCGGAACGGGCGGTCGCGCAGCACGGTGAGGTAGCCGCCGGCCGACGCCCGGTCCCCGGCCGCCCCGGCGGAGAGCCGGTGACCGACGTGCGGCAGGGTCAGCAGGATCAGCGCGGGCATCAGGTAGCTGATCGCGTCGAGCACGTAGATCGCCTGGAAGGTGACCGCCCGGGTGGTGTCGACGATCGCGCCGGAGGTCAGGCCGCCGACGCCGATGCCGAGGTTGAGCAGGGCGAAGTTCAGCCCGAAGACCCGCTGCCGCTCGTCGGCGTCGGTGATCGAGGCGAGGATCGTGTTCTGCCCGGGCCAGATGACCGAGCTGCCCATCGCGACCAGCGTCATCACCGCGAACGCCGAGGCGCTGGAGTCGACCAGCGCCAGCGACCCGGTGCCGACCGCCTCGATCAGCAGACCCGACAGCAGGATCCGGCGGGCGCCGAACCGGTCGATGAGCGCGCCGCCGATCGGCGACAGGGCCAGGGTGACCACGCCGTACCAGCCGATCACCAGGCCGGCGCGGGTATCGCTGAGGCCCCGGACGTCGGTCAGGTAGATGAAGAGGAACGGCAGGGTGAGCCCGCGCCCGATCGCCGACAGGAGGGTGCCGAGGAGCATTCGCCGGGCTTCCCGACGGCGGGGCAGGGCGCGACTGAGCATCCCCCGATTCTGTGCTGTGGGTGTGACGCGACGCGAGGGTTTTACCGCCCCGAGTTGCGGGCGCGGCCGGCGTCGCGGCCCCCGGCCCGGGCCGGCGGCGTGTCGGTCCCCTCTGGGATGCTGGGCGGGATGACCACCACCTGGCGACACCTGCCCGCGCCCGCCCGCGAGATCGCCGCCGCCGCCACCGACGCGGTCGCCGCCGCCCGCGAGCGCGACCCCGAGGCGTACGACCTCGCGGTGGCCCGGCTCGGCGCGGCCGAACGGTCCGGCCTGGTGCTCGGCGCGGTGGTCCGGCTGCTGCTGGAGGAGAGCCACCCCGACGGCCTGGACGGCGAGGACGTCCGCCAGGTGCTCGAACGCTGCGTGCGCGGCGTGGCACCATGGCGGCCCGACGTCGACCCGCACGTGGTCCTCGTCCTGCTGGCGGGAGCGCTCGGCGTCTACGACCCGGTCGACGACGAGATGCCACCCGACCCGCCCGACCTGGCGCGGCACGCGCCGCTGCTCGTCGCCGACCTGATCGCCGCCACGGGCCGCCCCCTCGACGGCTACCTGGCCGCCGCGTTCACCGAGATCGAACGCACCGAGCGACAGGACTGAGCGGGCCGCCACCGCACGGGCACCCGCTCCCACGGCCCGCACGACGGCCCGGTCGGCGTCACCCCGCCGCACGTCCGCGTACCGCCGACCGTCGCGCCCGGACGGAGCGGACAGGACACCCCGGCGGCGGCGGAGACTGTTAAGCTCCCGCCACTTTGCTGTCAGCTCTCGAACGCCGGCACGACGGCGATCCGCCCGCGCCGCACGTTCCCACGGCAGGAACAGCCTCCCGAGCCTTCATCTTCTGCGTTCCAAGGAGGACGAGCGTGGCCAGACGTGCGCTCCTACGCGGCGGCATCGCCGCCACCATGTCGTTCACACTCGCCATCGGGCTGGTTCCGCTGACGACCGGTGCCGCCGGCGCGGCGGCAGCCACGGCGGAGGTGCTCATCCCCGCCCCCACCGTCCTCCGGCCCCGGACGGCCCTGTTGAGCGCGGGGCCCTCGGGCTTCCTGCGCCACGAGTACGGGCGCGGTCACCTGTGGACCAGCTACGCCGGCGTCGACACCGTCGTCGACGCGTCCGCCACGGACGTGCACACCATGCCGGACTTCGGTGCCGGCTCCGACGTCGTCGCGCGGTACGACGCGACCGCCAGGACCGTGAAGCTGCGGGACATGTCCGCCGGCGGGTCCCGTACGGTCGCGCTTCCCGCCGGCCACGAGTACTCCGGCACGCTCGGCTGGACGGTCGTGACGACGACGGGAAGCTCCGGCGCCGCCGACATCACGTGGCATCTGATCGACACCCGTGCGGACGGCTCCCACACCCGGCGCGCCGTGCAGGGCGTCCCCGCCGGGATCACCGCGACGTTCGAGACCAACGACCCGCTGGGCGACGCGCGCGGACAGGTCGTCCGGTACCGGATGGCCGAGGGCGGGCGCACCGGCTGGCTCGACGTCGACCAGGGCCGGTTGGTGCCGCTGCCGCAGCGCGGTGACCAGACCGAGGGTCAGGTCGTGCTCACCCCCACGCACCTGCTGTTCTGGCGGTGGGCGGACCGGTTCGTCGCCATCCACCCGCGCGACGACCTGACCGCGGCCCCGCGAACGGTGCCGCTGGCCGCCGACGCCCAGCTGCTCGGCATGGTCGGCGAGACACTCGTCGTGTCCCGGCACGACCCCTCCCTGGGGCGACACGCCTACGACCTGCCGGTGTGGCGGGTCGAGGCGGTCGCCCCCGACGGCTCCACCGTGAAGACGCTGCTGGCCCGGTCCGCCGGCCGTGGCGTACCGACCCCGGGCGGCGGGCTCCTGGTGGCGGGCGGTCCCGGGACCGACTGGGACCAGTGGGGGGTCTCCCTCGTCGAGGCCACCGACGGCGGCGCGGTGACGGTCCGCAGGATCGCCGGGGCTCACCCGCAGAGGCTCCAGAAGACGGTGGACGAGTTGTCCCTGACCCAGGGACGGCTGGACACCCTGGAGTACGACCCCTCGATCGAGAGGCGACACCTCTTCACCCGGGACATCGGCGTGACCGGGCCCCTCACCGTCGGGGCGCGTCTCGCCCGCGGTGCCGTCCACGAGGGCTGCGCCTTCCCGGTGTGCGTCAGGCAGCACCCGACCGGTGACGGCCGGACCGTCGTCTCGGGTGTCACCGGCACCCCGCAGCCGCACCTGCTGGAGCCGGACCAGCCCCTGCCGGGCACCCCGGTCGACAGCTCCCGCAGCTACGCGTCGGTGGCGGCCGCCAGCGGCCGGTTCGTCGCCCTGCGGACGCGGACCGGCACCGGGACGGGGACCCCGGCACCCACCCCCACCGGCCCGGACGAGGGCGCGTCGGAGACGCGGGTCGTCGACCTGGACACCCGGCAGACCGTCTTCACCACGACCGCCGGCGTCGCGGCGATGTGGGGCTCCACCCTCTGGGAGCGGGTCGGCAACGATGCCGTGGCCCCCGTCGACGTCCTGACCGGACAGCGGGGCGACCAGGTGTGGTTCGGGCGCGGGTGCCTCCTGGAGGACTTCCAGGCCGTCGGCCGGTGGCTGCTGTGGACCTGCCTCGGCTCGGCGGAGGGTCAGGGTGTCCACGACACCGTCACGAAGCGGAACCTGACGCTCGTCTCCGGCTCCGGCTGGTCGCGCGCGAAGCTCGGTGACGGCTTCGTCGCGTCCGAGGCGGACGGGCAGCTCCGGGTGACCGACGTGCGCAGCGGCACGCCCGTGTCGCACCACCTCGGCGAGTTCAGCTCGTGGCGTCCCTGGGACATCGACCCGTACACCGCGACCATCGCCCACGTCGGCGCCGACAGCGGCATCCACCTGGTCCCCAGCGGCATCCCGGTCTCGCCCCTCGTCCAGCTCGACGCCGCGGTCGCCCCGGCGGCCCGGATCAAGGGAAGCGCCGGGCACTGGAAGCCGAAGTGGTGGCTCTCCAAGCCGGCCGCCTCCTGGACGCTCGTGATCACGAACCCGGCCACCGGCGCGACCGTCAACACCCTCTCCGGCGGCCTGGCCCGCGGCCTGGTGACCACGACGTGGAACGGCCAGGACCGCCTGCGCCGGCCGCTGCCCGACGGCGCGTACGCCTGGACGCTGACCGCCACGCCGGCCGACGGGCAGGGCGCGGTGCTCACCCGCTCCGGCACCGTGAACCTCACCAACGAGTGCCAGATCGGCCGTACGCGAAGGGCCGTGGGCTGTTCGTGACCGGACCGCCGGGCGGAGCACCGGGCACGACGCCCGGCGTACCCGCGCCGCTGCCGTAGCCGGCGGCCGTACGCACGCGAGAGGGCACATCCGACGACCGGATGTGCCCTCTCGCGTGTCGCCGTCACGAGGTGCGCTGAGACGCGGTCGACCCGGGGCGGGCGCTCTGCTCCTCCGCAGGAGCGGCGACCGGTGGGAACGAGTCAAGGCCCCTCCGTGGAGGGGCCTTGACCTGCTCTTACCTCTGGTCGGGGTGGCCGGATTCGAACCGACGACCTCTTCGTCCCGAATTAAGTCCGGCCACCTCTCGTGCTCCAGAGTCTGGCAATATACGCAGGTCACGCTGTCCGTATCTGATGGTCTACGTGCACATGCGCTACTCCTTTCAAGATCATCTACCGGGATTCTCCCTGCTTGCCCGACGGCGGCCGTGCGCGTGATACCCAAGTCGCAGCTACGCTCATAGCGCTCGCTAATCTCGCGCGGTGATCCGTAAGCTCGCCGCTTTCTCGCTGCTGCTCGTCTCCGCGTGTGCGCCCACCGAGCCGCCCGACTCTCCACAGGCCAGCCCAACTGCCCCCTCAGACCAGTACGCTGCCGGGGCATGCACCATGGTCGCCCGAGTGATCGAAGAGCAGGACGTCCGCTTCACCTCAAGTTCAGGGATCGCAATGCGCGCCGTCGAAGCGGCAGATCCCGGCGTCAGGGAGGCCGGCCAGCGACTGGCCCTGGTCACCAAGGAAGCCGGAGACCTGTTTGTGAAGAACGACCGCAGCGTTGACCTGGGCCCGACCAACGCGCGAATGGCCGAGGCGCAGCGGGGCTTGCTCGCGGCGTGCACCGAACTGTTCGGCGCCCAACCGTGGCCATTCGCCAAGACCCCGTCGCCGAAGGCCACCGACTGATCCTGCGGCGGACAACTCTCCGTGTAGTCCTCGCGGCGTCTGCTCCCGAGGTCACGGGCTCTGCTGAGGCTCGGCTCGGCCGGGTTCAGCTGGCACGGTTTGCTGTACTTCGCTGCTGTCCTGCTGGCATCAGACGAGGCGCTGGATGCGGACCTTGGGCTGCTCGTTTCTCAGGTGGCCTTGCTTGTGTTGGCGGACCTGTTCGTCCCAGACCTCCTGGTCGTAGTCGGGGTCGGGTGGGATCCACTTGTGGGAGCCGTCGCTGTAGTGGAACTTCTCGTCGCCGACGCGCAGGATGCTCATCGGGTCCAGCCGAGGAATCGGTGGTGCAGGTGGCCGGCGGGGACGTGGGCCAGGTCCTGGGCGGCGTCGACCAGCTGGGCGGCCAGATAGAGCGCTAACGACACCGTGGCGCGGTCGCACTCCGCTCGCAGCTCGCGCCGTCGGGGCTGGCAGGGCCAGTCGGCACCGCATCCGCCGCACGTCCAAGCCGGTATCACCGGCAGGTGTGTCGTCATCGCGGCGCATTCTGGCTCGGCCAGTGGCCGCCGTTGATCGGGAGGGGATGACGGCTTCGGCAGGGTAGGTCGCTTCCGCAGCGGCAGATACGCCGCCAGTGCCGCCATGACCAGACAGGCCGGTGCCGGCGGGCGAGCGTCAACGCCGCCGCCAAGACGTACTCGTCGTAGGACACGCGTCGCCGGCTGTTGTTCTGCCTCTGGTGGTAGCCGGTGTCCCGCACGGGACCTGCGGTCGGAGAAGTTGCAACGTT
This sequence comes from Micromonospora sp. CPCC 205561, assembly GCF_036906775.1. Lineage (NCBI taxonomy): Bacteria > Bacillati > Actinomycetota > Actinomycetes > Micromonosporales > Micromonosporaceae > Micromonospora > Micromonospora sp. CPCC 205561. The sequence goes on from NZ_JBAKHV010000010.1 coordinate 30,061, forward strand.
CGGTCTGGTCACCGTGCCTCCCGCCGACGCTGAGGATCCCGTGGGCACCCGGTCAGCCGTGTCCGGAGACAGGGCACCCACGGCAGGACGCCCCGGCCGCCAAGCTGGGTAGCCCCAGAAGCAACTTAGGACGCAATGTGCGCAGGGTCAACAGCTACGACACATAGCGTTGTAAGTCGAGCCCGCGATGTGGTCTGCTTGCACCAGCCGCCAAGCTGGGAGCACCACCTATGTCTGAAGCTGCCTACCTACAGGTCGCCCGGGATATCCGAGAGCAGGTCAGCTCCGGTCAGTTGAAGCCGGGCGACAAGCTGCCCTCGTTCGCCACCCTCTGCGAGCACTACAAGGTCAGCAACACCGTCATCCGCGCCGCCATGCTCCTGCTCAAAGCCGAGGGCCTGATTGACGGCCGGCAGGGCAAGGGCGTCTACGTCACCAACCCGCTTCCCCGGTAAGCCGGGATCACCTTCAGAGGCGCGGACGCCTCGCTTACAAGTTCTGGGCGCCTCCGCTGTGAAGAGGGGGCGCGGCGGCACTGCCTTGGAAAGACCTGATGCCGCCGCGCCGGCTGGCGACGCGACCAGGCCCGGTTCTCACACCGACCGTACCGGCCGCGCCCGGGAACTACTCTTGTGACCGCACGGCTACGCGCCGAAGCGCCTCGATGCTTTCAGGACCTTTCACGGGGGATCCCCGACAGAGGCGAACCGGAGCACTTTCATCTCGACTTCGGGTGCTGCTTCGCCACGTCCCTGGACAGCACAGCTAGGCCGTGCTCCGGTCGAAGAGGTCGGCCGTCGCAAGGTCGAACAGGCTGTGTACGCGAAGGATGCCCTCGGGCGCCGCGGCCCCGTACGTCTGCTGCCGGTCTAGCCAGCATCCCCGTAATCCCGCGGCGGCGGCGGCCAAGGCATCGCCCTCAAGATCGTCACCGACGTACAGAACCTCGGAGGGTTCCCAGCCCATCCGCTCGCAGGCGCCGAGGAAGCTTGTGGGATTCGGCTTCGAAGCACCGACGTCGGAGGGTGTGAACAGCGGTGGCGTCGAGGGGAGACGGAGCGAGGCCAGTTTAGCTTCCTGCTGCGCGCGATCGCCGTTGCTCAACACCGCCACACCGGCGGGTGCCCCGCCGAGGAAACGCATCATCTCCGGGACGTCGCTATACGCTGCCCAGGAATTCTCATAGTGGCGCAGGTAGATCGTGAAGAGGTTATCGGCCTGGTCGTCGCTCACGGCTCCGGTGTCCCGTCCATAGGCGGACAGCACACCACGGAGCCTGGCCCGCCGTTGTTCCTGGAAGGTCATTGTCTTGTCCAAGTACGCCCGCATGTGGACGGCCTCCAGCCGCTGCCACTCTGTGTGAGCCTCGTACCGCGCCTCCTCGTCGAGGTCGGGAAGCCATTGCAGGCAGGCGGCGAGGAATGCCTTCTCCGCGGCACCCCTGTGGTCCAGCAGAGTGCCGTCCAGGTCCAGCAGGACGGCTTTCACACGCATCGTCATCACACGACTCTCTGGAAGTCGACCGCTGTCCGCACGGCGCTCACGGTATCGCGGGTCATGGTCCATGGGTTTCCCCGTAGCCGGACCCAGGGCATCACCGACCACTCGGCCGGAAGCGACGGCAGTTCGGCGTCCCGCCTGCGGCCGGTTCCTCAGCCGTTGCGGGATCATGGCGTCGCCGAAGTCCGTCATGTCGCGTTCCAGGACGATCCGCCGCTCGTCCTGGCCGACGTCGGTCAGCACCTCGATACGGGACGCCGCGAAGTCGGCCTCGCACAGCACCACACCGTGCAGCGGCACGAGCAATGACCAGCCACTACGTCCGGCAAGCCCTCACCGGGCCGTCATCACAACCCCCGGCTGGAGTACTAGGTACTCAGACGCACTGTCAGCCTGGGAGGTGCCTTGACCCGCGCACCTGCTCCTACAGCCGTCCTGGTAAGCACGTCGGCTCCCCGTCGACCCACTGTAGGAGCTGGACGGGCACCCGCGCGTCATCATGCAGGTGCTCCGGCACGCGGAGGTGGCGGTGGCGATGGAGATCTACTCGCAGGCGTCCTCGGACGCCACCCGCGACGCCCTCAAGCGGCTGGGGGAGAGCCTGCGGTGACGCCGCTGCTGTACTCGACTGCTGTACGAATGCATCAGGGGCCACTCTCATCGATGGAGAGTGGCCCCTGACCTCGGTCGGGGTGGCCGGATTCGAACCGACGACCTCTTCGTCCCGAACGAAGCGCGCTACCAAGCTGCGCCACACCCCGAGGCGTGCCGACAAATAGTAGCCCACCCCGCGCGGGGGTCAAACTCGGTACCCCCACCGTCGGGGCGGCCCCTGCCCCGGCGGCAGCCGCCAGGAACCGACCGCGCGGACCGGTTGATGTCGTAGACGATTCAGCTCGAAAGGGCGGCTACGGCGACTCCCCGGCCGCCGGAGGAGACCGGCCGACGCCGCGCGGCACCGGCCCGGTGCGGGCGTCGGTCAGCGGGGGATCAGGGTGAGCACGCTGGCCTCGGGCGGGCAGGCGAACCGGACCGGCGCGGTCGGGTGGGTGCCGAGCCCGGCGGTGACGTGCAGCCAGGAGTCGGAGCCGGGCCAGCGGTGCAGCCCCCGCGCCATGGAACGGGGCAGGCCGCAGTTGGTCACCAGCGCGCCGACCCCCGGCAAGCAGACCTGACCGCCGTGGGTGTGCCCGGCGAGCAGCAGCCCGAAGCCGTCGGCGGCCATCCGGTCGAGGACCGCCGGCTCGGGGGAGTGGCTGAGCGCGATCGACAGGTCGGCGGCGGGCGACACCGGCCCGGCCACGGAGTCGTAGTCGTCCCGTTCGATGTGCGGGTCGTCCACCCCCAGCAGCTCGACGACCCGGCCGCCGGCCTTGACGGTGTTGCGGGCGTTGTTCAGGTCGGTCCAGCCGGCGCCGACGAAGACGTCCCGCAGCTCCTCGTGCGGCAGTTCCGCCCCCTCCGTGTACTCCCGGTCCGGCAGGAAGTAGGTGAAGGGGTTCTTCCAGACCGGCCCGGTGTAGTCGTTGGAGCCGAAGACGAAGGCCCCCGGGTAGTCCAGCAGCGGCTGGAGGGCGCGCAGCACGCCTGGCACGGCGCCGGGGTGTGCCATGTTGTCGCCGGTGACCACGACCAGGTCGGGGTCGAGCGCGGCCAGCGACGCCACCCAGCGCTGCTTGCGCCCCTGGTCGGGCATCATGTGCAGGTCCGACAGGTGCAGGATCCGCAGCGGCTCGGCGTCGGCCGCCAGCACCGGCACGTCGTACCGCCGCAGGGTGAACATGTTGCGCTCGACGAGGGACGCGTACGCCAGGGTCGCCGCGCCGAGAGCGGCGGTCCCGGTCGCGAACCGGAATAGTGTGCGCTTTCGCATGGCGTTCAGGGTAGTTTCACCGACCATGAGCACGCTGAAGGACCGCCTCACCGCCGACATGCGCGCCGCCCTCAAGGCGCGCGACGAACTGACCACCTCCACGCTGCGGATGGCGCTCGCCGCCGTCGGCACCGCCGAGGTCGCCGGCAGGGCCAAGCGCGAGCTCACCGACGACGAGGTGCTCGCGGTGCTGACGAGGGAGTCGAAGAAGCGTCGGGAGGCCGCCACCGCCTTCGCCGACGCCGGGCGCACCGAACAGGCCGCGAAGGAGACCGCCGAGGGCGAGGTGCTGGAGCGCTACCTGCCGAAGCAGCTCCCCGACGCCGAGCTGGCCGAACTGGTCGCGGGGGCGCTCGCCGTAGGCGGCTTCACCGGCAAGGCGCAGATGGGCCCGGCCATGAAGGCGGCCCAGGCCGCGGTGGCCGGCCGGGCCGAGGGCGGCCGGGTCGCCGCCGAGGTACGCCGGCAGCTCGGCCTCTGACCCGGGCCGCACCGGTCCGCGTACGCGAAACGGGCGGGCACCCCCGCGAGGGGTGCCCGCCCGTCCGGTTGTCCGGCCGGCTCAGCCGCCGGGGCGGCCCGGCGGTCGGCCGGGGTTGGTCGGCGGACCGCCCGGGCCACCGGGCGCGGTGCCGCCGCCGGCGCTGATCTGGATGGTCACCACGCCGCCCTTGATGGTCCGGCCGTCAGGGCTGGTGCCGGCGGCCTTGCCGGCCGGGCAGCTCGACGGGACCTTGACGTCGGAGATGACGGCGTCGAAGCCCTCCGCCTCGATCCGGGACTTCGCCTGCGCCGGGTCAAGGCACTTCACGTCCGGGATCCGCCGCTGGTCGCCCTCGGAGATCTTCTTGCCCGGGGGCTCGAAGTTGATCCGCTTCTTGCCCTTCATGGCGTCGCGCAGCGTCTCGAAGACGGGCGGGTTGATGCCGTCGCGCTGGTTGTGCTTCATCTTGACGTTGGTCTGCGGCCAGTCCGGGTCGGCCATGATGCCGGCCACCGCGTACTGCTTGGTCATCGCGACCAGGGAGGCGGTCTTCTCCGAGTCGGTGGTGCCGGACTTGCCGGCCACCGGGGCGTCGACGATGCCCCGGACGTTCGCGGCCGTACGGCTGCCGCCGCACTTGCTCGTCGAGGAGTTGTCACCGACCGGGCAGCGGGCGGCGTCGACGGCGGCTCGGGCGACCTCGACGCTGACCCGCTTCTCGCAGCGCGGATCGGCGATGTCGAGCTTCTTGCCCTCCGGGTCCTTGATCTCCTGCACCGGGATGGGTTCGCAGTACTTACCGTCCGCCGCCAACGTGGCGTAGGCGTTGGCCAGCTCCAGCGGGGTGGTCTGCGAGACACCGAGGGTGAAGGCGCCCCAGTCGTGCGCGGCCTCCTTGGTGCGGCTGAGCCGGATGTCCTCCGTGGTGCGGAACTGGATGCCGAGCCGCTTGGCGACGTCGACCACGTTCTCCGCGCCGACCTGCTGCTGCAACGGCACGAAGTACGTGTTGATGGAGGAGGCGAAGGCGCTCCACATGTTCTGCATGCCGCCGGCCTTCTTGCCCGAGTTGGTCGGGCAGTACAGGTTGGTGCCGGGGCAGGCGGCGGGCCCGGGCTGGATCCGGTACTCCGACCGGAACTGCTGCGGTGCGTTCATCGTGTAGCTGAGCGGGATGCCCTTCTCCAGCGCGGCCACGATGGTGAAGATCTTGAAGGTCGAGCCGGCCTGGTAGCCCGTGAGGCCGTCACCGCCGGTGAGCAGCGGGTTCACGGTGTTCGGGTAGTTGCCGAGCCGGTTCTTCTTGCGCAGCTTCGGGTCGCTGTGCGGCTTGTTGGCCGGCTTCTTCGGGTCGTCGAGCTTGAAGTTCCGGTTCACCGCCAGCGCCCGCACCCGCCCGGTGCCCGGCTCCACCACCGCCACCATGGCGGCTTCCTTGCTCTTCTCGGGCTTGGCCTTGCGGACGGCCTTGTCGGCGCCCCGCTGGGCCTGCGGGTCGAGCGTGGTGACGACGGTGTAGCCGCCGCTCTTCAGTCGCCGCTCCCGGTCGTACGAGGTCGAGCCGAACGTCTCCTGCTGCATCCACCAGCGGTAGAAGTAGTCGCAGAAGAAGCCCCAGCCCTTCTCGTTGGTCGAGACGCAGCCGTTGGGCGCCCGCTTGCCGGTGACCTTGAGCTGGACGGCCTTCGCCGCGTCCGCCTCCTGGCGGGTGATGGCGCCGGTCTCGACCATGTTCTCGATCACGTAGTCGCGCCGCTCGACCGCGGCCTTGTAGCCGCTCCTGGTGGTCGGGTCGTTGGTGCTCGGCGCCTTCACCATGCCGGCGAGCATGGCCGCTTCCTCGATCTTGAGCTTGCTCGGCGGCTTGTTGAAGTAGACCTGGCTGGCGGCGTAGATGCCGTACGCGCCGTTGCCGAAGGCGGCGATGTTCAGGTAGCGCTCCAGGATCTCGTCCTTGGAGAGCTCCTTGTCGATCTGGATCGCGTAGCGCATCTCGCGCAGCTTGCGGGCGCTGGTGTCCTCGGTGGCCGCGACCACGTCGGCCGGGTGGCTCGCCGAGTACGCGATGGCGAGCCGGACGTACTGCATCGTCAGCGTGGAGGCGCCCTGCTGGCTGGACGCGCCGGACTGGTTGTTGACGAACGCCCGGGCGATGCCGTTGAGGTCCACGCCGTTGTGCTTGTAGAAGTCGTGGTCCTCGGCGGCGATGATCGCCTTCTGCATGACGGGCGCGACGTCGGCGAGCTTCACGTCGCGGCGGTTCTCGTCGTACATGGTCGCCAGCGGGGTCTTGCCGTCGGAGGCGTAGAGGTAGCTGATCTGCGGCGCGCGGGCCACGGTCAGCTCCTTGGGCAGTGCGCCGAAGGTCTCGGCACCGGCCTTCGCGGCCAGCCCGGACATCGCCACCGCGGGGAAGGCCGCCGCCGCGACCACCACGCCGGCCAGCAGGCCACATATCAGCAGCGATGCGGCGTTGGTCAGCACATTGTGGTCACGTTTCCGCATCCAGGTCACCTCGACAGGGTACGCGAGTAGGGAACGAGGGGCGCCGGGGCGTTCTTTCCCCATTTCCTGCGCGCGCCGACCTCGTTGTGCTAAACGCACGACCCCCGGTGTGTGGTTGCGTGAACCCGGCGCCGAGTCTCTCTTCTTCCCGAGGGGGACCGCAGCGTTTTCACGTACGCGGACGGGGTAACCGGCGGTCGCGAGGCCCGGGAAGCCGGGAGTGTCCGGAATGATGGATTTCGCCGACAACGTTGCGTAATCAGGTGACTACAGAGCATGATGGTGGCGGCGACAGCGCCACATGCCGTCCGTGCCGCCTTGGGGAAGGCAGGCCGGGCGATCGGGGGGAATTGCCGGCTGGTCCGCGACGGGGTCGGTAGGTACTGCAAGGGGGGACGTGTACAGATGGGCATGATCACTGACTGGCCGTCGCTGGCGGCGTGTCAGAACGGGGACCCGGACGCGTTGTTCGTACAGGGCGCCGAACAGAACGTGGCGAAGCGGATCTGCCGGAGCTGCCCAGTTCGGTACGAGTGCCTGGCCGACGCGCTGGACAACCGCATCGAGTTCGGCGTGTGGGGTGGCATGACCGAACGCGAACGCCGTGCGTTGCTGCGCCGTCATCCTCAGGTGACGAGCTGGCGCAAGATGTTCGAGGCCGCGATGAAGAAGAACGCCAAGGACAAGGCCGGCAAGGACAAGATCCTCGTCACCAGCCCCGGCTGAGCACCGTCACGGCCGGCTGATCGCCGCGCCGATCGTCCGCAGCCCGTCGACGTCGTGCACGTCGGCGGGCTGCGCCGTCACCGACACCGCCGGCACCGCCGGGAACGCCTCGGTGAACCCCGCCGCGACCCGCCGCTCGCGTACCGCCTGCTGGGCCAGGGCGGCGTGGGCCCGCAGCACGTCGACGGTGCCCTCGTGCCCACCCAGGCCGGCCAGCCGCTCCGCGGCGGCCAGGCTCTCGGCCGCGTCGAGCCCGGGCGCCGCCGGGCGGTGCACCCGGTTGAGCACCAGGCCCGCCAGCGGCATCTTCTCCTCGCGCAGCCGGCCCGCGAAGTAGGCGGCCTCCCGGACCGCGTCCGGCTCCGGCGCCGCGACCAGCAGGAATGCCGTCTCCCGCGCCTGCAGGATGCGGTACGTCTGCTCGGCACGCTGCCGGAAGCCGCCGAACATCGAATCCAGCGCGGCGACGAAGCCGGAGAGGTCGGTCAGCAACTGGGCCCCGAGCACCTTCTGCACGACCTTGGAGAACATCCCGAACGAGGCGGTGACCAGGCTGAACATGCTCCGCCCGCCGGTCCGCGCGGGGGCCAGCAGCAGCCGCAGCATCCGCCCGTCGAGGAAGCGGGACAGGCGGGCCGGGGCGTCCAGGAAGTCGAGCGCCGAGCGGGACGGCGGGGTGTCCACCACGATCAGGTCCCACTCGCCCCGGGCGTGCAACTGGCCCAGCTTCTCCATCGCCATGTATTCCTGGGTGCCGGCGAAGGTGGAGCTCATGGCCTGGTAGAAGGGGTTGGCGAAGATTTCCGCCGCCTTCGCCGGATCGGTGTGCTGGAGCACCACGTCGTCGAAGGTGCGCTTCATGTCGAGCATCATGGCGTGCAGCTCGCCACCGCTCGCCTCGACGTCGATGCCCTTGACCTGGCGGGGGGTGTTGTCCAGCTCCGTCAGCCCGAGCGACTGGGCCAGCCGGCGGGCCGGGTCGATCGTGAGCACCACCGTACGCCGGCCGTGCCGCTCCGCCGCCCGCAGCGCGAGCGCGGCGGCGGTGGTCGTCTTCCCCACCCCGCCCGCCCCACAGCAGACCACGATCCGGACGCCCGGATCGGCGAGGATCTGGTCGACGTCCAGCTGCGGCGCCGCGTCTTCGGAAGGCACCAATCGAGCGTATCGGGCCGGGTCGGTCCGCGCCCCGCGCCGGTGGCAGGTGTGAGTCAATCCGCCCGGACGAGGGTCGCGGCGAGCCGGTCCAGCCCGGCTCGGTCCACCCCGTCGGGCAGCAGCGGCAGCTCGGTCAGCGGCAGCCCCAGCTCCACCAGCTCGGCGCGCAGCGAATCCTCCAGCTCGCGGCGGATGGCCTGGTCACGTGCCTCCGTGGCCAGCCCCGCGACGGTGTCCCGGTCGGTCGGCAGCCCGGCGGCGCGCAGCCCCCGCTCCAGCTCGTCGGCGGCCACCACCCGGCCCGCGGGCAGCGGCGGGCGGGCGCCGTTGACGATCACCCGCCCCACCGGGAAGCCGAGCTGGGTCAGCTCGGCCATCGCGTCCACCGTCTCCTGGACCGGCATCTCCTCCAGCAGGGTGACGACGTGCACGGCGGTGATCGGGGAGCGCAGCAGGGCGGCGACGCCCTCGCTCTGGGTCTTGATCGGGCCCACCTTGGCCAGCCGGGCGGTCTCGGCGGTGACGTTCAGGAACCGGCCGATCCGCCCGGTGGGCGGCGCGTCCAGCACCACGGCGTCGTACGCGCGCCGCTGGCCGGCGGTGCGGGTCGTCGCCTCCTTCACCTTGCCGGTGAGCAGGACGTCCCGCAGCCCCGGGGCGATCGTGGTGGCGAAGTCGATCGCGCCGAGCTTGCGCAGCGCCCGGCCGGCCGCGCCGAGCTTGTAGAACATGTCGAGGTACTCCAGCAGGGCCTCCTCGGCGTCCACCGCCAGGGCCCGCACCTCACCGCCGCCGGGCGCGTCGGCGAGGTGCCGCTCCTCGTACGGCAGCGGATCGGTGCCGAAGAGCTGGGCGATGCCCTGCCGCCCCTCGACCTCGACCAGCAGCGTGCGCCGCCCACCGGCGGCCAGCGCCAGGGCCAGTGCCGCCGCGACGCTGGTCTTGCCGGTGCCACCCTTGCCGGTCACGACGTGCAGGCGGGCCGGCCACTCCGTAGCGGCAGGCCCGGCCGCCGACTCTGCTGCTCGCACCCGTCGAGCCTATCCAGGCGACGGACTCAGGCGACCTCGCAGACCCACCAACCCGTCTTCCTCACCACGGTGAACCGCAGGTCCTGGGCGGCCACCTTCTCGTCGGCAGTGGTCATGGTCACCTTGGTGGTCACGGTGGCGCGGTCGCCCGTCTGGTTGTCCACCTTCGGGCTGGTCCACCGGAACCGGGGCTTCTGGTAGGTGGTGACCTGCTTCTCGACCTCGGCCACCTTGGCGGCGATCTTCTTCTCGTCCCGCGACGAGGCACAGACCAGACGGGCCGCCCTGGCCGCGTCCCGGTCCTGGTAGACGGCGGTGAGGAACTCGTCCACCGCGACCGCCGGCTCCTTGGCTCCCTCGCCGCTCTCGGCGTCGCGCAGCGTCAGGAACGTCACGACGCCACCGCCGGCGCAGAGCAGCAGGATCACGCCCAGGGCGATGGCGGCGATCAGCACCCCGCGCTTCTTCTTCGGCGCGGCGGGCGGCTGGTACGGCGGATACCCGGCCGGAGGCGCCGGGATCGACGGATTCGCCCCGGCCGCCGGCCCGGGCGGGAAGGCGCCGGGGCTGCCCGGCCCGGGCGGGAAGGCGCCGGGAGTGCCGGGCGGGAGGGCGCCGGGGGTGCCGGGCCCGGGCGGGAAGCTGCCGGGAGCGCCGGGTGGGAGGGCGCCGGGGCTGCCGGACCCGGGCGGCAGGCTGCCGGGAGCGCCGGGCGGGGAGGCACCGGCGGCGCCCGACGGGAGTGTGCCGGGGGTGCCCGGTGCGGGAGGCGGGCCGTCGGGAGCGGCCGGCCCGGGCGGGAGCGCGTCAGCGGGACCGGCCGGGGAGGTGGGAGCGGCCGGCGGAGCGGGAGCGGTCGGGGAGGCGGGCGTGCCGGGGCCGGCCGGGGAGGCCGGTGTGGCGGCGTCGGGCGGTGCGGCGGGTTTGGTGGGTGCGCCGGGGTCGGCCGGGAGGTCCGGCCGGTCGGCCGGCGGTCCGACGGGGTCGCCGCTGGGTGGCTGGGTCATCTCTTCCCCCGGGGGTGCGACGTCGCCGCCCACCCGGGCGACGAGCGTGATCGAGCTGGCGGCGAGCCGGCGCGCGCCCGTCCGACCGGAAGGGTAACGGTCGACTCTTCACCGCGGGGGGCGGCGGGCGCCGTCGCCTTCCTTACCAAGCATGTGTCGCATATGTGACTTTCGGTCACCTGGCATGCGCGTCCTGTTGGCGAGATCGTCGCCGCCGACCTACGTTCTCAGCGGCGCGGGGGACGGGCCGGACGGGGGCCCCGCTCCAGCAAGGCGATGACGTGACCAGGTACGACGTCCGGAGGCAAGGCATGCGCGACGTGGACAACATTCCCCGAGCACAGTTCCCGGGGGGCGACCGGGCGCGGCGGATCGGAGTCGGCTCCTCGGGCGATGCGGAGCCCACCGCCGGCGGCGGGCTGCCGATCAACGAGAGGTCGTACCGGCGGCTCGCGGAGCCCGTCGAGGTGCTGCGCGCGCCCGGCCGGTCCGTCCCGGGCGCCCGGGACGAGGAGGAGCCCGGGTACGTCATCCACCTGCCGATCCGGGTGGCCGACCTGAAGGCGGCCACCGCGCTGGCCGGCACCGTCGCCACCTCGCTGAGCTTCCTGCGCGAACTGGACGCCGGCGAGACCACCGTCTCCAGCACGGACGACCAGAACAACCGGCACCGGGTCTTCTGCGACCTGCTGCTGGCGGACCGGTCCCGCTGCCCCCAGCCGTACGAGCACGGCGGGCCGTGCGGAGAGATGCCGAGCCCTCCCGAGCAGCGTCCCGCACCCCGACCCTCCGCCGGACCGTAGGCTGTGCGTCGAACAGCCGTACTCCACCCCGAGGGAGCTCTCCACCTATGCAGAAGTGGGAATACGCCACGGTCCCGCTGCTGGTCCACGCGACCAAGCAGATCCTCGACAACTGGGGAGAGGACGGGTGGGAACTCGTCTCCGTGGTGCCCGGGCCCAACCCGGAGCAGCTCGTCGCCTACCTGAAGCGGCCGAAGGCATGAGCAACGGTCCGCACGCGAAGCTCGCCGAGCTCGGACACGCGCTGCCGGATGTGGTCCCGCCGGTGGCCAGCTACGTGCCCGCCGTCCAGTCCGGGCAGCACGTCTACGTCTCCGGCCAGCTGCCGATGCTGGAGGGGAAGCTGCTCGCCACCGGCAAGGTCGGCGCCGGCGTCTCCGCCGAGCAGGCCAAGGACCTGGCCCAGCGGTGTGCCCTCAACGCGCTGGCCGCGATCGACTCGCTGGTCGGTCTGGAGAACGTCGTCAAGGTCGTCAAGCTGACCGGATTCGTGGCGTCGGCGCCCGGGTTCAACGGCCAGCCCGGCGTGATCAACGGCGCCTCCGACCTGTTCGGCGCGGTCTTCGGCGAGGCCGGCCGGCACGCGCGCAGCGCCGTCGGTGTCGGCGAACTCCCCCTCGACGCCCCCGTCGAGGTGGAGGTCATCGTCGAGGTCGCCTGACCGTCACCTTCCCCGCGATCTTGCACTTCCTGCCTGCGCAAAAGCCGTGAAGCGGCACGTACCAGGGGCGGAAACCGCAAGATCGCGGGGAGTGGTCGGCGGGGCCGTACGATCGCAGCCATGACCGGGCACTTCACCGCACCCGCCGCGGCGCTCGCCGGCGAGTTGCCGGGCTGGGTGACGCTGCTTCGTGCCCCCAACCCGGGGCCGATGACGCTCGACGGCACCAACACCTGGCTGCTGCGCGCCCCGGGCCAGGAGCGCGCCGTCGTCGTCGACCCGGGTCCGGCCGACGAGGGGCACCTGGCGGCCATCGCCGCGCGGGGCCCCGTCGGGCTGGTGTTGATCACCCATGGCCACCCCGACCACACCGACGGGTCGCGCCGCCTGCACGAACTGCTCGGCGGGGTGCCCGTACGCGCCGCCGACCCGGCGCACTGCCTCGCCGGGGAGCCGCTGGCCACGCCCGGGGAGCGCCTCGGCGACCACGACCTCGGCGAGGCGGGCCTGCGCGTCCGGCTCCTCGCCACCCCGGGGCACACGGGCGACTCGGTCTGTCTCCTGGTCGAGCACGGCGACGAGCGGGTCGTCCTCACCGGCGACACCATCCTGGGCCGGGGCACCACCGTGGTCGCCCACCCGGACGGGCACCTCGGGGACTACCTGGCCAGCCTGGAGCTGCTCTCGACGTACCGGGGAATCCCGGCGTTGCCGGGGCACGGCCCGGCGCTGGCCGACTGCGGCGCGGCGGCCGACTTCTACCTGGCGCACCGCCGGGCCCGGCTCGACCAGGTCCGGGCGGCGGTCGACGGCGGTGCCGCCACCGCCGCCGAGGTGGTCGCGACGGTCTACGCCGACGTCGACCGGTCGCTGTGGTGGGCCGCCGAGTTGTCGGTCCGGGCCCAACTCGAATACCTGGGGCGGGAATCCGGCGGAGGTGCCGCGAGCTTGGAGCAAGCGTGACCTGTCCGGTGTGCGGAACGGTGGCGGTGCCCGGCGCTCGGTTCTGCCACAACTGCGGCGCCGCGCTGCCGGCCGCCGCGACGCTGCCCGCGGCCGAACGCCGCGTGGTGACCGTGCTCTTCGGCGACCTGTCCGACTTCACCTCCTGGTCGGAGGACCTCGACCCGGAGCGGGTCGGCGCGGTCACGGACCGGGTGCTCGCCGCCCTGGCCGGCGCGGTGAAGACGTTCGGCGGGCACGTCGACAAGCTCACCGGCGACGGGATCATGGCGGTCTTCGGGGCGCCGGTGGCGCACGAGGACGACGCCGAGCGGGCGGTCCGCGCCGCGCTGTCGATGCAGCGGGCGGTCCGCCGGGTCCTCGACGACGAGCGCGGCGGCGGCGCGCCGCTCGGCCTGCGGGTCGGCCTGAACACCGGCGACGTGATCGCCGGCATCCAGGCCGCGATCGAGTACACGGTCATCGGCGACACCGTGAACACCGCCGCCCGGCTGGCCGACGCCGCCGCCGTGGGCGCCGTCTACGCGGGGGCGCGGACCTCGGCCGCCACCCGGCACGTCGCCTCCTGGCGGGCGCTGCGACCGCTGCGGCTCAAGGGCAAGCGCGAGCCGGTCGAGGCGTACGAGCTGCTCGGCCTCCTGGACGCGCCGGGCACCCGCTCCGGCCTCGGCGACGAGGCGCCCTTCGTGGGCCGGGAGACCGAGATCGGCCGGGTCGCCGGCCGACTGGCCGAGGTGATCGACCGCGCCGAGCCCCGGGTGCTGCTGATGACGGCCGAGGCCGGGATCGGCAAGTCCCGCTTCGCCGCCGAGGTGGAACGCCTCGCCGCCGGCTACGACGTGGGCCCCGGCCGGTACGCCGCGCACACCGGGGCCCGGGTGCTCTCCGTGCGTTGCGCGGCGTTCGGCGAGCGTCGCCGGCTCGCGCCCCTGGCCGACCTCGTCCGGGCGGCCGTCGGGCTGCCCAACGACGCCGCCACCGCGCTCACCCGCCCGGCGGTGGAGGAACGCCTGCGCCGGCTCGGGCAGCGGCTCAGCCGCTCCGGCCAGCCGGCGCCGGTCGCCACCGACCAGCTGCTGGCCCTGCTCGGCTACGCCGAACTGCCCGGCGGCCCGACCGACCAGGGCGAGTGGGGCACCGGCCAGCAGCCCGTCGACGCCGACGCCGTGCCGAACGCGGTCGCGGAGCTGCTCACCGCGCTCGCCGGCGAGGCGCCCCTGGTGATCATCGTCGACGACCTGCACGACGCCACCGCCGAGACCATCCAGGCGCTCGGGGTCACCCTCTCCCGGCTCTCCGGCCCGGTGCTGGTGCTGCTGCTCGGCCGGCCTGAGCTGGTGCGTACGGCCGGGGCGCTGACCCGGGTCGCGGACGCCGAGGTGCACGCGTTGCCGCCGCTGCGCGGCGCCGACGCGGCCCGCCTGCTCACCACCTACCTCAACGGTGGCCGGCTGCCGCAGGCCGACGCCGACCGGCTGCTCGCCACCGCCCAGGGCAACCCGTTCTACCTGGCCGAGCTGGTCACCCTGCTGATGGAGCGGGGCGCGCTGACCGCCCTGGCCGAGCGGGCCTCGCCGAGCCCGGGGGGCTGGCGGCTGGTGCCCGGCTCGCTCGGCAGCCGACTGCTCTCCCGGGACCTGGCCGCGGTGCTCGCCGCGCGCATCGACGCGCTGCCGGCGGAGGCCCGCTCGGTGCTGCGGGACGCCGCGGTCGTCGGCGACACGGTGCCGGACGGGGCGCTGGAGGCGCTGCGCGAGCAGCGGGCCGGCCGCGACGGCCGCCCCGCGGCGGTGGTCGCCGTCGAGCTGGAGCGGGCCGTCGAGGAACTGCTGCAACGCCGGATGCTGCACCGCATCCGCACCGGCTACGCCTTCGCCACCCCGCTGATGCGGGAGGCCGCGTACGCCGGGGTGAGCAAGGCCGAGCTGGCCGAGCGGCACGCGGCGCTGGCCCGGTGGGCCGCGTCCGAGGCGCCGGCGGGAGCGGGCCCGCCGGGCGGCTTCTCCGAGGCGGCCCGGGACGTCTTCGTGGCCCAGCACGTGGAGCGGGCCGCCGCGCTGGCCGACGCGGTCGGGCTGCGGCCGGACGCGCCGGCGCGGGCCGTGCTCCCGCTGGGCGTCGCCGCGCTCGGCGGGGCCGCCCGCCGGTCGTTGCAGGCGGGCGAGCCCGCGCTGGCCGTGGAGTACGCCGACCGCGCCGCCGAGCTGGCCCGCGACGGGGTTCCGGCGGCCGACCGGGTGGTGCACGCCCGGGCGCTGCTCCAGGTCGGCCGCCCCGCCGACGCCCTCGCCTTCGCCGAGAAGATCGCCGCCAACGCCGGTGACGAGTCGGCCGTGCGGACCAGCGCGCTGCTGCTGGCCGGGCAGGCCCACCAGACGATGGGCGACCAGGCGCGGGCGGTGGCCTGCTGGCAGGAGGCGTTGCAGGTCGCCACGGCCGGGGGGTTGCCGACGCTGCGCGCCTCGGCGATGCGCCGCCTGGGCATGGCCGACTTCGTCGCCGGGCGGCTGGGCCAGGCCAGCAGCCGGCTCGCCGCGTCCTACCAGGTGAGCCTCCAGGCGCAGGACCGCCGGGGGCAGGCGTGGTCCTTGCAGAACCTGGCCTGGGTGACCACGACCCGGGGCGACTTCGCCGGCACGGACGCCGTGCTCGGCCGGGCCGCCCGGCTCTTCGCGGAGCTGAAGGACCCGTACGGGCGGGCCTGGCTGCGTGGCACCACCGCCTTCGCCCGGCTGCTGGCCGGCCGGCTGCGGGAGGCGTGCCGGATGGCGCAGGTCTTCCTGCCGTTCGGCGAGCGGGTCGGCGAGGCGTGGGCGGTGGGCACGCTGCGCGCGGTCGAGGCGTTCGCCACCGCCGAGCTGGGCGAGCTGGCCGAGGCCGACCGGGGGGCCCGCCGGGCGTACCGGGAGTTCGCCGCCGCCTCGGACGACTGGGGACGCGGGTTCGCGCTGGTCGTCCGGGGGGTCGTGGCGCGCGGGCTGGGGGAGTCGGAGCACGCCGCCGACCTGCTGACCGACGCGCTGTCGTACGCCGGCCGGACGTCGCACCCGCTGCTCACCGGGATGGCCGGCACGCTGCGCGGCTTCGTCGCGCTGGACCTGGGCGACTGCGAGACCGCCGAGCGGGACGCCCGGTCGGTGCTGACCGCCGTCGAGCCGCACAACCCGCAGGCGCCCGCGCAGGTGGGCCCCCGGGTGCTGCTGGCCACCGCCCGGCTGGCCGCCGGCGACCCGGCGACCGCCGTGGGGCTGCTCGCCCCGGTGGCCACCGCCGCGGCGACCGCCCCCTCGCTGCTCTTCTCCCGCCGCCAGACCATGGCCCGGTACGCCTCCGCGCTGCTCGCCCACGGGCAGCACGAGCAGGCGCTGGACTGGGCCCGCCGGGCCGGTGCCGCCCCGTCGGAGGACGTACGCAGCCAGGTGGTCGCGGCGAGCGTGCTCGCCGAGGCGCTCGCGGCCTGCGGCCGGCCCACCGAGGCGCTGGCCAGCGCCGAGGAGGCGGTCCGCCTGGCGTACGCGACCGAGCAGCGCAGCGAGCGCCCCGCCGCCGACGCCCTGCGCGCCCGCCTCGCCACCCCCTAGTCCCCGGGGCCACGACCGGAGAGGTCTGCCGGTTCTGGGGATGCGGTGTGTCGGGGGTGGCCGATAGCGTGTCAGTTCCGAGGGGCGGTCGGTGGTGCGACCGCGTCGGTTCTGGGAGGCCGTGATGAGGTTGCCGCGTTCCGCCGCGGGGTGGACGATCGCGGTCTTCGGCGTGCTGGCCCTGCTCATGGGCGCGGTCGGGCTGGTCTGGCCGGAGACGCTGCTGCGCCTGCTCGGTTTCGAGGTGCCGGCGACGCGCACCGTGGGTGACCACACCGGCACCTTCCTGATGGCCTCCTCGATGGCCTCGTTCAACATGGGGGTCTACTACCTGCTCGCCACCGCCACCGAGTGGCGCCCGTTCTACCGCTTCACGGTGGTGTTCCGGCTGGTCACGTTCGCCGTCTTCAGCATCGCGGTGCTGGCCGACGTCGCGCCGGGCCGGTTCTTCGGAGTCGCCGCCTGGGAGGGCGTGGGCGCGGTGGCGACCGCCGTCGGGCTGTGGTGGGACCGTCGCGCGGCCGCGACGGCGGGCGGCGGAAGCGCTGCCGTCACCGCCGCCGTCCCGGCCGCTGACGCGGTTCGCTGAGCCGCCGGTCCGGTTGGGTATTTTCAGAGCTGTGACCGAGACCCCGCCCGGCGCCCTGCCGACGCCCACCGTGCCCGGTCTGACCGACTTGCAGGTGTTCGCCCGAGGTGGCTACGCGACGATCTACAAGGCGACCCAGATCTCGGTCGGGCGCGAGGTCGCGGTCAAGGTCGAGAACCGCACGCTCGACAGCGAGCACGACCAGGCCCGCTTCCTGCGTGAGGCGCGGGCCGCGGGGCGGATGTCGTCGCACCCGCACGTGGTCGACCTCTTCGACGTCGGGGTCACGGTCGACCAGCACCCCTATCTGATCATGGAACTCTGCGACGGCTCGTACGCCGAGCGGATGCGGACCTCGCCGCTCGGGCCGGCCGAGGCGCGCGACCTCGGGGTCAAGATCGCCGACGCCATCGCCCACTCGCACGCCGCCGGCGTGCTGCACCGCGACGTGAAGCCGGCGAACATCCTCCACTCGCACTTCAATCCGGCGGTGCTGGCCGACTTCGGGCTGGCCGTGGTGGCCGAGATGCGGGACGCCTCGGTCGCCCTGGAGGTGCTCACCCCCGCCTACGCGCCGCCGGAGATGTTCAACCACAGCCCGCCGTCGCCCGCCGTCGACGTCTACGCCCTCTGCGCCACCCTCTACGCGGTCATGCAAGGCCGGCCCCCGCGCTGGCAGTCCGTGCGCAATCCCAGCCTCGTCACCGTGCTGGAGATGTTCCACCAGCCGATCCCCGGCCTGCCCGGCGTGCCCGACGAGATGATCGACGTGCTCCGGTTGGGGATGTCCAACGACCCGGCGGAGCGCCCGTCGGCCGTCGAGCTGCGCAACCTGCTGGCCGGCCTGCCGCTCGACCCGCCCGGCCACCCGGTGAGCGGCGCGGGCGTGCTGGGGGCCCCCGTCAGCGGCGGCCCCACCGGCCCGCACGGCTTCGACCGGACGGGCCGCCCGGGCCAGCGGCCGCCGGTGGAGGACCTGCACCCGACGGTGGCCACGTCGCCCCGCCGCTGGCGGCGGCGCTGGTTCCTCGGCGGCGCCGGGATGGTCGCGCTGGCCGCCTCGGCGAGCGGCGGTGCGTGGCTGGCCGGCGCGACGTCCGTCCCCGCCCCCTCACCGACGGCCGACGTGGCGGCGACGAGCGCGGTGCTGCCCGCCTGCGCGCTGACGAGCGGGCTGCCCGCCGGCGCCGGCTGCGCCGACGAGCTGGAGTGCTTCGGGCCGATGGAGGTGCGCGGCGCCTCGGCCCGGGCGGCCCGGGTGCCCTGCGACGGTCAGCACACCTGGGAGAGCTACGCCGAGGGCAGGCTCCCCGACACCCTGGTCGGCGCCGACCACGACGAGGTCAGCGCGGCGGTGGCGGTGCGCCGCGTCTGCAACGAGACCACCTTCCGGCTCACCAGCGGGATCGCCTACTCCGACGGGTGGAACCTGGAGGTGCTGCCCCCGACCGACGCCGACCGGACGTACCGCTGCCTGGCCGGTCGCGGGCTCGACGCGCTCGCCTCACCCACGCTCACCGGCCGCTGAGCCGCCGCGTCCGCGGTGACGCTCCCGCATGACGCGGACCGCCTCCCGGTGGTCCAGCGTCTCCAGAGTGTCGGCGTCGATGCCGTACAGCCCGCCCACCGGCTGCTCCGGGGCGCCGGGCGTGACCGTCGGCTCCCCCTCGTCCTGCCGGGCCGCCGCCACCGACACCGCCGTGATCGTCCCGGAGAGGACGCAGAGCAGCGCCAGGACCACCCCCACGAGATCCTGCCGTCCCCACCCGAGCAGCGTCGCCAGCAGGGCGGCCGTCACCAGCGCGGCGACCACCGCCTTCGCCCGCGCATCGGGCCTCGCAAGTCTCACCCGTCCAGGATGTCCGAGCGGGGGGCGCTGTCAACGGGGACGCCGGCACCGGATGCGATGATCTTCCGCCGGAGATCGCCCCTCCGGGCAGAGGAGTGCCGGTGGTCCGCGTCCTCCGGACTGTCGGATACTCGGCCGCTCGTCGCCCGGCGATCCCTGGCCCGCCGTCCCTAGAGTGACCAGGGTCGAGCCCGCTCGACCGTCCTGTCGCCCAACGGAAGGCGTCCACATGCCACGACGAACCCGGTCCCTCGCCGCCGCGGGAATCGCCGGCGTCCTCCTCGCCGGCGCCGCGGTCGTACCCGCCGCCGCCGCACCGTCCCCTCTCGGCTGGGGCCGCCCGGTCACCGCCGACCGCACCAGCCCGCTGGAGGCCCGTCGGGTCGACCGGGTGCCCACGCCCCACCTGGACTGGTACGCCTGCTACGACTACGCCGAGTGCGCCACCGTCCGGCTGCCGCTCGACTACGACCGGCCGAACGGCCCGACGACCGAGATCGCCGTGCTCCGGGTCAAGGCCCGCGACCAGCAGCGCCGGATCGGTAGCCTGTTCCTCAACCCGGGCGGCCCCGGCGGCTCCGGCACCGACGTCGCGCTCGCCGCGCCGTACTTCCTCGGCGACGAGGTGCTCGACCGCTTCGACATCGTCGGCGTGGACCCGCGCGGCGTCGCCGCGAGCCAGCAGGTCCGCTGCTTCCCGTCGGTGAAGGAGCAGACCCGGGCGTACGCCGGCCTGAACGTGGCGTTCCCGTGGACGAAGGCCGAGGAGAAGGCGTACGTCGCCTCCTCGGAGGCCGTCGGGCGGGGCTGCTCCACCACGGGCAGGCCGCTGGCCGGCGCGATGTCGACCGCCGAGGTCGCCCGGGACATGGACGTGCTGCGCCGCGCCGTGGGCGACCCGAAGCTCACCTTCCTCGGCTTCAGCTACGGCAGCATCCTCGGCCAGTACTACGCCAACATGTTCCCGGACCGGGTCCGCGCCCTGGCCGTCGACGGCGTGCTGAACCCGAACGAGTGGGTCGGTCAGGGCGGGGCGCGCAAGCTCTCCCAGGAGGACCGGATGCGCAGCGCGCAGGGCGCGTACCGGGCGCTGCGGGAGATCCTGGTGCGATGCGACCGTGCCGGCGCGGCGGCCTGCCCGCTGGCCGAGGGCGACCCGGTGGCGTCGTTCGACCTGGTCGCGAGGCGGCTGCGGGCCGAGCCGGTGGTGATCGAGGACCCCGACCTCGGCCCCGTCACCGTCACGTACGCCGACTTCGTCGCCGCCAACCTGGGCGCGCTCTACGGTCCGGAGGGCTACACCCAGGTCGTCGAGCTGACGGCCGCCCTGCTGGTGCTCACCGATCCGGCGTCGTCCCCGACCGCCCGCCGCCCGGCCGCCGCCGACGTGACGCGGCAGGCCGCCAAGGCGCGCGAGCAGGCCCGACGGTACGACTTCCCGTACGACAACGGGCTGGAGACCTTCCTCGGCGTGGACTGCACCGACGGGTACCACCCGAGGGACGCGGGCTCGTTCCCGGCGCTGGCCGACAGGGCCGACCGGCGCGACCCGTACTTCGGCCGACTCTGGACGTGGGGCACCGCGCCGTGCGCCCGCAAGACCTGGACGGTGCGGGACTCCGACGCCCACACCGGGCCGTTCAACCGGCGGACCGCCGCGCCGGTGCTGGTGGTGGGCAACTACTGGGACCCGGCGACCAACTACCGGGGTGCGGTGAGCTCCGCCCGGCTGCTGCCGAACAGCCGCCTGCTCAGCAGCGACAGCTGGGGGCACACCGCGTACGGGACGTCGGCCTGCGTGACCGGGGCGGTCGACGCCTACCTGCTCCGTGGGGCGCTGCCGGCCAACGGCAAGGTCTGCGTGGGCGACGTCCAGCCGTTCGCCGCGCCGGCGGCCGACCCGGCGTCGACCCGGCGGGCGGAGTCGTCCAAGGACGCGCTGGCCGCCGAGGGCGCGCCGGGCCGGGGCGAGCCGAAGCGGCTTCCGCCGGTGGTCGCGCCGCTGCCGGCGGTCGGCACGCTGACCGTCCGCTGAGGAGTCGGGGTGCGGCGGGCGGTCGGACACCCGCCGCACCCCGGCCCGTCCCGCGTCTCGTCCGGACGACCGTCGGGGAACGGCGGGGTCAGTAGGACCTGTCCTGGCCGAGGACGTGCTGGGCGACGAAGTTGAGGATCATCTCCCGGCTGACCGGGGCGATCCGGCCGGCGCGCACCGCGCCGAGCAGCGTGGCCACGCCGTACTCGGTGGTCATGCCCGCCCCGCCCAGCACCTGGACGGCGGTGTCGACGGCCAGCGCCGCGGCCTCCCCGGCGGCGTACTTGGCCATGTTGCCGGCCACCCCGGCCTCCAGGTCGCGGCCGGCGTCGTAGAGGGTGGCCGCCTTGAGGATCATCAGCCGGGCCAGCTCGACCTGCACGGCCGCGTGCGCGAGCGGGTGGGCCACGCCCTGGTGGGAGCCGATGGTCCGGCCGCCCCAGACCTTGCGGGTGGAGGTGTACGCCGAGGCCCGCTCGATGGCGTACCGGCCGGTGCCGGCGCCCATCGCGGCGACCGTGATCCGCTCCGGGTTGAGCCCGGCGAAGAGCGCCGGCAGACCGGCGTCCAGCGACTCGCCGACCAGCGCGTCGGCGGGCAGCCGC
This sequence comes from Micromonospora sp. CPCC 205561, assembly GCF_036906775.1. Lineage (NCBI taxonomy): Bacteria > Bacillati > Actinomycetota > Actinomycetes > Micromonosporales > Micromonosporaceae > Micromonospora > Micromonospora sp. CPCC 205561. The sequence continues at coordinate 51,431 of NZ_JBAKHV010000010.1, forward strand.
ACGTCGTCGAGGTAGAGCAGGAACTGGTTCTCCGGAGAGACGATCTCCATGTCCAGCTTGGACCGGGTCAGCCCCGGCGCGTCGGTCGGCACCACGAAGAGCGCCGGCTTGAGCCTGCCGGAGACCGCATCCTCGGTCCTTGCCACCACCAGCACGTACGACGCCTCGTCGACGCCGGAGATGTAGCACTTGCGGCCGGAGAGCAGCCAGTCGTCGCCGTCGCGGCGGGCCACCGTGCCGAGCCGGTGGAAGTTGGAGCCGGCCTCCGGCTCGGTGATCGCGAAGACCACCTTCAGCGAGCCGTCGGCGAAGCCGGGCAGGAAGCGTTTGCGCTGCTCCTCGGTGCCGTGCCGGGCGATCACCGTGGCCGCGATGGCCGGGGAGACCACCAGCAGCAGCAGCGGGCAGCCGGCCGCCGCCAGTTCCTCGCAGACGATGGCCAGCTCGGTGATCCCGCCCCCGCCGCCGCCGTACTCGGTGGGGACGTTGACCCCGAGGTAGCCCAGCCGGCCGGCCTCCTCCCACAGCTCGGTGGTGTGCTCGCCGGCCTTCGCCCGGGCGACGAAGTAGTCGTGGCCGTACCGCCGGCCCAGGGCGCGGACGGCGTCGCGGAGCTGGTCCTGCTCGGGGGTGAGGTCGAAGTTCATCGGGGTGCCTCCAGGATCACTCGGGGTTGACCACGGCCAGCACGGCGCCCGTGTCGACCTGCCCGCCGGCCGCGACCGGAAGCTCGGCGACCACGCCGGCGGCCGGGGCGAGCACGGGATGTTCCAGCTTCATCGCTTCCAGGGTCAGCAGCAGGTCCCCGGCGGCCACCCGCTGCCCGACCCCGACGTGCACCCGGGTCACCGCGCCGGGCAGCGGCGCGACCAGCGACCCGGCCGCGAGCTCCGCGGTGGGCTCGGGGAAGCGCGGCAGCTCGGCCAGGGCCGCCGCCCCGTCCGGGCCGTCCACGAAGACGTCCGACCCCGCCCGGTGTACGCGGTACGCCCGCCGCACCCCGTCGACGTCGAGCACCACCCGGTCCGGCGCGGCTCCGGCCAGGCTCACCACCGGCGAGGGCCGGGCTGCCGGGACCGCTCCGGCCGGGGTCGGCCCGTCGGCGCCGGCGCCCGGCGAGACCGACCACTCGGCTAGACCGCCCGAGCGGTCCAGGCGGTAGCGGACCTCGATCTCGCCGTCCGGGCCCGTGAAGCGGGTGACCTGCGGGAACGCCGGCACGTTGCGCCAGCCCGAGGGGAGCCCGGCCAGCACCGTCGCCGAGGCGCGGCGGGCGGCGGCCGAGGCGAGGGCCGCCGCCAACGCGACCAGGGGGAGCTGGTCGTCCGGCAGCAGCGGGGTGACGACCTCGGGGTGCCCGTCCAGGAAACCGGTGTCGAGGTCGACGGCCGCGAACTCCGGGCTGCGCAGGACGCGGACCAGCAGGTCCCGGTTGGTGGCCACCCCGTGCAGCTCGGCGCGGGCCAGCGCGCCGGCCAGGGCGCGGGCCGCCTCGACCCGGGCGGGCGCCCAGGCGATCACCTTGGCGAGCATCGAGTCGTAGTGCACCCCGACGGTCGAGCCGTCGACCACGCCCGAGTCCAGCCGCAGGCCCGGCCCGGCCAGCGGGCCGAACTCGGCCGCCACCCCGGGCACCGCGAACCGGTGCAGGGTGCCGGTCGCCGGGAGGTATCCCTGTGCGGGCTCCTCGGCGCAGAGGCGTACCTCGATCGCGTGGCCCTGTGCCGGCGGGGTCGCCGCCACCGGCAGCGACCCGCCCTCGGCGACGAGCAGTTGCAGCCGGACCAGGTCCAGGCCGGTGGTCAGCTCGGTGACCGGGTGCTCGACCTGGAGGCGGGTGTTCATCTCCAGGAAGTAGATCTCCCCGTCGGGCGCGAGCAGGAACTCGACCGTGCCGGCGCCGACGTAGTCGACCGCCCGGCCGGCGGCCACCGCCGCCTCGTGCAGCGCCGCGCGCACCCCCTCCGGGAGTACGCCGGGCGCCTCCTCGACGATCTTCTGGTGGCGGCGCTGGATCGAGCAGTCCCGCACGCCGAGGGCGGCCACCGTCCCGTGGGTGTCGCCGAAGATCTGCACCTCGACGTGCCGGCCCCGCTCGACGTACCGCTCGACGAAGACCGTGCCGTCGCCGAACGCGCCGGCCGCCTCGCGACGCGCGGAGGCGACGGCCTCGGCGAGCCCGGCGGCGTCCCGGACGATCCGCATGCCGCGCCCACCGCCCCCGGCGGACGCCTTCACCAGCACCGGGAAGCCGGTGATCTCGGCGGCGTCGGTCCAGGTGGGCAGCATCGGCACGCCCGCCTCGGCGAGCAGGGCCTTCGCCGCGATCTTGTCGCCCATCGCGGCGATCACCTCCGCCGGCGGGCCGACCCAGGTCAGCCCGGCTTCGGTCACCGCGGCGGCGAACCCGGCGTTCTCGGCGAGGAATCCGTAGCCGGGGTGCACGGCGTCCGCCCCGGTCCTGCGGGCCGCGTCGAGGATCAGGTCGATCCGTAGGTACGTCTCGGCGGGCGTGTTCCCGGGCAGCCGCACGGCGTGGTCGGCCTCGTCGACGAACGGCGCGTCGGCGTCGGCGTCGGAGTGCACGGCCACCGTCTCGACGCCCAGCGCCCGGCAGGTGGCGAAGACCCGGCGGGCGATCTCGCCCCGGTTCGCCACCAGAAGTCTCCTGATCACTGAGCCTGCCTCTCGATCCGCATTCATCGGACGCACCGCCGCCTCACATCCGGAAGACGCCGAAGGTGTCGGCGCCCCTGACCGGTGCGTTGTGGATCGCCGACAGGCAGAGCCCGAGGACGGTACGGGTGTCGCGGGGGTCGATCACCCCGTCGTCGTAGAGCCGGCCGGAGAGGAAGAGCGCCCCCGACTGGGACTCGATCTGCTGCTCGACCATCATCCGCATCGCGGCGTCGGAGTCCTCGTCGTAGTCCCGGCCCCGGGCGGCGGCGGCCTGCCGGGCCACGATGGAGAGCACGCCCGCGAGCTGCGCCGGGCCCATCACGGCCGACCTGGCGTTCGGCCAGGTGAAGAGGAACCTCGGCTCGTACGCCCGTCCGCACATGCCGTAGTTGCCGGCGCCGTAGGAGGCGCCGAGGTTGACGGTCAGGTGCGGCACCGTCGAGTTCGACACCGCGTTGATCATCAGGGCGCCGTGCTTGATGATGCCGCGCTGCTCGTACTCGGTGCCGACCATGTAGCCGGTGGTGTTCTGGAGGAAGACCAGCGGGGTGTCGGCGGCGTTGGCGAGCTGGATGAACTGGGTCGCCTTCTGCGCCTCCTCGCTGAACAGCACGCCGCGCGCGTTCGCCAGCACCCCGACCGGGTAGCCGTGCAGCTCGCCCCAGCCGGTCACCAGGGCGGTGCCGTAGGCCGGCTTGAACTCGTCGAACTCGCTGCCGTCGAGCACCCGGGCCAGCACCTCGCGCGGGTCGAACGGCACCTTCAGGTCGGCGCTGGCGATGCCGAGCAGCTCCTCGGGGTCGTACCTCGGCGGGGCCGGGCACGGGTTGCGCGGCGCCGGGCCCTGCTTGCGCCAGTTCAGCCGGCGTACGCACCGCCGCGCCAGCCGGATGCCGTCGCGCTCGTCGGCGGCGAGGAAGTCCGCGAGCCCGGACGTCGCGGCGTGCATGGCCGCCCCGCCGAGGGACTCGTCGTCGGTGACCTCGCCGGTGGCCATCCTCACCAGCGGCGGCCCGGCCAGGTAGACCTGCGACCGGTCCCGGATCATGATCACGTGGTCGGACATCCCCGGCACGTACGCGCCCCCGGCCGTGGCGTTGCCGAAGACCACGCTGACCGTGGGGATCTTCGCGGCCGAGAGCCGGGTCAGGTCGCGGAACACCCGGCCGCCCGGGATGAAGATCTCCGCCTGGGTGGGCAGGTCGGCGCCGGCCGACTCCACCAGGTTCACCATCGGCAGCCGGTTGGCCAGGGCGATCTCGCCGGCCCGCCGCGTCTTCGCGAGCGACCACGGGTTCACCGCGCCGCCGCGTACCGTCGGGTCGTTGGCGACGACCAGGCACTCGACGCCCTCGACCACGCCGATGCCGGTCACCACGCTGGCGCCGACGGGGAAGTCGGTGCCGTACGCCGCCACCGGGGACAGCTCCAGGAACGGGCTGTCCCGGTCCAGCAGCAGCTCGATGCGCTCCCGGGGGAGCAGCTTGCCGCGTCGGTGGTGCCGGGTCACGTACTTCTCGCCGCCCCCGGCGCGGGCCCGGTCGAGTTCGGCGTCCAACTCGGCTAGGCGCTCCAGCAGGGCCTCCCGGTTGGCCCGGTGTGTCGGCGCGGACGGGTCGACCGCGCTGCGCAGAGTGGTCACAGGCCCTCCTTCGTTCGTGACTGCGGGGCTCGCAGACCCGGCTCACTCCTCGCACTCACGGGGCCTCCTTCGTTCGTGACTGCGGGGCTCGCAGACCCGGCTCACTCCTCGCACTCACAGGCCCATGCCCTTCGCGATGATCTCGTTCATGATCTCGGTGGTGCCGCCGCCGATGCCGAGGATCCGGGCGTCGCGGTAGTGCCGCTCCACCTCGGCGTCGCGCAGGTAGCCGTAGCCGCCGTGCAGCTGGAGCGCCTGGTCGACGACCTCGGAGCAGGCGGCCACCGCGACGTTCTTCGCCATCGCCACCTCCGTCACCACCGGCTCGCCCGCCGCCACCCGCGCCGCCACCTGGTGCACGTACGCGCGGGCCGCCTCGGCGCGGGTGTGCATCTCGGCCAGCCGGTGCCGGATCAGTTGCCGGCTCGCCAGCGGGCGGCCGAACGTGGACCGGTCCCGGCACCAGCGCACCGCCAGCTCCACCGAGCGCTGCGCGATGGCGTACGCCTGTGTGGCGAGGGAGAGCCGCTCCGCGGCGAAGTTCTGCATGATGGCCAGGAAGGCCGTGTTCTCCTCGCCGACCCGGTTGGCGACCGGCACCCGTACGTCGGCGAACGACAGCTCCGCGGTGTCCGAGCAGTGCCAGCCGAGCTTCTCCAGCCGGCGCCCCACCGTGAAGCCCGGCGTACCCTTGTCGATCACCAGCAGGGTCAGGGCGCCGGCGCCCGGGGGCAGGGTGCAGAGCGCGGTGGTCACGAAGTCCGCCCGGACCCCACTGGTGATGTAGGTCTTCGACCCGTTGACCACGTAGTGGTCGCCGTCGCGGTCCGCGCGGGTGCGGATGCTCGCCACGTCCGAACCGCCGTCCGGCTCCGTGATGGCCAGCGCGCCGATCATCGTGCCGGCCAGCGTCGGCCGCACGTACCGGTCGATCAGCTCCGCGTCGCCGGAGGCGACGATGTGCGGGAGCGCGATGCCGTGGGTGAAGAGCGCGGCGACCAGCCCCGACGAGCCGCCGGAGCGGATGATCTCCTCGGTGACGATGATCGAGTCGAGCAGGTCGCCCCCGCTGCCGCCGACCGCCTCCGGGAAACCGACGCCGAGCAGGCCGATCTCGGCGGCGGTGGCGTGCAGGCGGCGGGGCAGCTCGCCGGCCCGCTCCCAGTCGTCCAGGTGCGGCAGCACCTCCCGGGTGACGAAGGCGCGGGTGAGCTCACGCAGTTGCCGCCGTTCGGGCGTGTCCACGATGGTCATCGGCCCTCCCCGGGCGTCGTGCCGCCGGCCGGGCCGGGCGGCAGCTCCGCCGGCAGGTCCACGAGCCGGGAGCGGAGCAGCTCGCCGAGCGCCTTGGCCTGCGGGTCGAACCGGGTGGAGGCGGCCACCCCCTGCCCGAGCAGCCCCCGGACGACGAAGTTGACGGCCCGCAGGTTCGGCAGCTCGTACCGCTCCACGGTCAGCGCGGCGGTCTCCGGCAGCAGCTCGCGCAGCCGGGCCGTGGTGAGCCAGCCGCGCAGCCACGACCAGGCGGCGTCGGTGCGGGCCCAGACCCCGAGGTTCGCGTCGCCGCCCTTGTCGCCGGAGCGGGCCCCGACCAGCTCACCCAGCGGCGCGCGCCGGGTGGGGCGGGCGGCGGGCGGGACCGGGGGGTGGCCGGTCTCCGGTGCCGGTCCGTCGGGTGGGTCGACGGCGGGCACCGGTCCGTCGGGGGCCGACTCGTGCGGCGGGGCGGCGGTGCGGGCCGGCGGCGGGATCGGCACCCGCTCGCCGGAGGGGAGCACCGCGACGTGCGGCACCGCGTCCTGCGGCGCCGCGTCGGCGGTGAACACCCCGTAGGGCGTCGCGTCGCCGGGCAGCGTGGTCAGGGTGCAGCCGGGGTACGAGGCCAGGGCCAGCTCCACCGCGGCGGCCGAGAACGCCCGCCCGGCCCGCGCCTTGTCGCCGTCGCGCAGGTGTACGTGCAGCAGCGCGCTCGCCGTCTCGGTGTCGGCCGCGTCCGCGTGGTCGGTGCGGGCCAGCGTGAACTCCAGCCCCTCCGGGCCGACGGCCGCCTCGACCTGGCTCCGGAGCAGGGCCGCCTTCGCGGGGATGTGCAGCCCGCACAGCACGAAGGTCATCGAGTTGCGGAAGCCGCCGAGATTGTTGACGCCCACCTTGAGCGTGTCGGGCGGCGGCGTGCCCCGGGCGCCGCTCACCCGTACCCGGTCCGGCCCGTCGGCGCTCAACGTGACCGTGTCCAGCCGGGTCACCACGTCCGGCCCGAGGTAGGCCGGCCCGCCGACCTCGTAGAGCAGTTGCGCGGTGACCGTCTCCACCGTCACCGCGCCGCCGGTGCCGGGGTGCTTGGTGATCACGCAGGAGCCGTCCGGGTGCAGCTCGGCGACCGGGAAGCCGGGGCGGTGCCCGCCGTCGGGCAGCTCGGTGAAGAAGCTGAAGTTGCCCCCGGTCACCTGCGCCCCGCACTCGACCAGGTGGCCGGCGACCGAGGCTCCGGCCAGCGCGTCCAGGTCGTCGCGGCCCCAGCCGAAGCGGGCGATCGCCGGCCCGACCACCAGGGACGCGTCGGTGACCCGGCCGGTGACCACCACGTCGGCACCGCCGTCCAGACAGGCCGCGATGCCGTACGCCCCCAGGTAGGCGTTCGCCGTCAGCGCGTCCGGGCGCGCGAGGGCGTCACCCTCGACGTGCCCTACCCGGACGGCCAGGCCGAGCCGGTCGGCGAGGGAGCCGATGGCGGCGGCCAGGCCCGCCGGGTTCAGCCCACCGGCGTTCGTCACGATCAGCACGCCCCGGTCCAGCGCGGTGCCGAGGCAGCCCTCCAGCTGGCGGAGGAAGGTCTTCGCGTAGCCCAGGCCGGGGTCGCGCAGCCGGTCCCGGCCGAGGATCAGCATGGTCAGCTCGGCCAGGTAGTCGCCGGTGAGCACGTCCAGCTCGCCGCCGTCGAGCATCTCGCGCCAGGCGCTGAACCGGTCGCCGTAGAAGCCGGAGGCGTTGCCCACCCGCAGCACGCCACCGATGCCGCCCACGCCACCCGTGCCGGTCACGCCGGCACCCCGCGCGCGACGTCGGTCGCGGCGGCCGTCGGCGCGCGGCCCGGGCCCGGCGGGCCGGCGAAGGCCTGCGCGACGTCCAGCCACGCGTCGGCCACCGGGCCGGTCGCGGCCAGGGCGAGGTCGGCGCGGTGCCGCCGCTGGGTGACCAGCAGGCAGAAGTCGAGCGCCGGGCCGGTGACCCGGTCGGCGGCGTCCGCCGGGCCGTAGGCCCAGCCCTCGCCGTGCGGCCCCGCCAGCTCGACCCGCACCGGCACCGTCGGCACCGGCCGGCCGTGGGCGGCGAAGCTGTGGCCGAGGGTACGGAAGCCGAGGTGCGCGACGTGCCGCAGCCGTGCCGTGGCGGGGCGGGTGACGCCCAGCGCGTCCGCGACGTCCGTGCCGTGCGCCCAGGTCTCCATGATCCGGGCGGTGGCCATCGAGGCGGGCGACATCCGGGTGCCGAACCAGGGCAGCTTTCCGCCGGGCGGCACGCGCGCCAGCGCGGCGGCGAGTGCCGCCCGGCCGGCACGCCAGCGGGGCAGCAGCTCGGCCGGCGGGGCGAGGAACTCCTCGGCTCCGGCGTCGACGAGCCGGGCCGGATCGGGGGCGGCGACCACGGCGGCGAGGAACTCCTCGGCGTCGGTGGCGGCGAGCGCCGCGATCTCGTCGGTCCAGGCGAGGTGCGCGATCTGGTGCCCGACGCTCCAGCCCGGTGCCGGCGTCGGACGCGCCCAGCCCGCCGGCGGCAGGTCGCTCACCAGGCCGTCCAGCTGCTCGGACTCGGCGGCCAGGTCCGCGAGCAGGTCCTTGAGGTCGACCATGGTGCCTCCGGTGCGGGACGGGCCCGGTCAGGCCGGGCGGCCGGGCGGGTGGCGGTCAGGCGGGCGTGAGCAGCGCGGCGAGCTGGCGCTTCCAGGTGGTGAGCAGGGCGGTGCGGCGGGTCGAGTCGTCGTTGAGCAGGTTGGCCACCCCGAGACCGCGGAGCAGGTCGAAGGTCACCTGCACCGCCTCGCGTACGCCCGGGCGGCGTTCGTCCACGTCGAGCAGCGCGACGGTCAGCCGGTGCATCTCGCGCCCGACCCGGGCCTCCAGCGGCACCAGGGCCTCGCGCAGCTCCCGGTCGGTGCGCGCGGCGACCCACAGTTCGAGGGCGGCGACGAAGAGCGGGCCGGTGAAGGCCGCGCCGAGCAGGTCGATCACCCGGTCGAGCCGTTGCGGGCCGGGCGGCAGCGCCTCGGCCTCGGCGCGCAGCTCGTCGGCACGCCGGTCGGCGAGGTGGGCGACGGCGGCGGTGACCAGCGCGGCCTTGGTGGGGTAGTGGTGCAGCTGGGCGCCCCGCGAGACGCCGGCCCGGGCCGCGACGACCGTGGTGGTGGTGCCGGACCAGCCGTGTTCGACCAGGCATTCGACGGTCGCCTCCAGCAGCCGGGCCTGGGTGGCGCGGCTGCGCTCCTGCTGGGGGACGCGGGTCGACGCGGGCACGGGGACAGCGTGCCGTCGCGGAAACAAACAGTCAAGACTGACTTTTTTGCCGACCCTCGCGTCGCTGGGGCACCGGAGCGTGTCGGCGGTGTCGTGCCTGGCCGCCGGGACGACTCCCCCGGTCCCTGTGGAGCTGATGTCGTGGCCGATTCACCCGACAGGCCGCGAGGGGGCACGGTCGTGACCGGCCGGGGCGTCCCCCGCGGCTCGGCGGCGCGATTCCTTGCCCCGGGGCGGTCGCCCTCAGCGGCCGTCGCGCGGGGCGAACACCGCGAGGGCCGTGGCGTCGCTGTGCCGGGAGCGCAGGTACTCGTCGCCCCACTCGGCGGCGTCGGGGAAGCCCGACTCGGCGGCGACCCGGGCGCACGCCGCCTCGACGTCGAAGTCTGTGCGCCGGAGCTGCACCCCGGGCCCGAGGAGCGCCCAGAAGGCACCGGGACCGCCGTAGGGCATGCCGACGCTGCCCGGGTTGACGATCAGCCGACGGTCGGCCAGCCGGGTGAACGGCATGTGGGTGTGGCCGCAGACCACGGTGCGCACCTCGGCCGGCACGTCGGCCAGCACCTCCGCCCAGCGCTCCATCCGGGAGTCGACCAGCACGACCTCCTCGTCGTCCCGGGCAGTGGCGTGGCAGAAGAGCACCGGACCGAGGCCGGCGACGTCCAGGGTGAGCGTCAGCGGCAGCGCCGCCAGTCGGGCCAACTGGTCGTCGCGGAGCTGCTCCGCCGCCCAGTTGGAGACCTCGACCGGGGAGGGCCGGCCGGCCCTGGCCTCCACCAGCTCGCGGTCGGCGTTGCCCCGCACCCAGCGGGCGCGGTCGCCGAGTCCGGCGAGCAGGTCCAGCACCTCGACCGGCTGCGGGCCGGCGGCGATGTCGCCGGTGAGCACGATCAGGTCCGCGGCGGCGACGTCCGGCTCGGCCAGTACGGCCTCCAGTGCCGGGAGCGCCCCGTGGATGTCGGAGAGGACGGCGACCCGCTGCGGTGGTGGCATCGCCACACGGTGCCTGTCGGATCGCGCGGTTGTCCAGCGATTCTGCCCCGGGCAGACGGGGCCCGGGGCGGAACCGGCCGGGTGCCGGTCAGACGCGGGCGCGGCGGGCCAGGCGCTCCGGGTCGAGGATGATGATGCTCTTGCCGTCGAGGCGCAGCCAGCCGCGCGAGGCGAAATCGGCCAGCGCCTTGTTGACGGTCTCCCGGGAGGCGCCCACCAGCTGGGCGATCTCCTCCTGGGTCAGGTCGTGGGTCACCCGCAGCACGCCGCCGTCGCGGGTGCCGAAGCGGCCGGCCATCTGGAGCAGGTTCTTCGCGACGCGTCCGGGCACGTCGGTGAAGATCAGGTCGGCCAGCGAGTCGTTGGTCCGCCGCAGCCGGCGGGCGAGCACCCGGAGCAGCTGTTCGGCGATCTCCGGCCGGTTGTTCAGCCAGGGCCGCAGGGCCTGCTTGCGCAGCCGTACGAGTCGGGTGTCGGTGACCGCGGTGGCGGTCGCCGTACGCGGGCCGGGATCGAAGAGCGACAGCTCACCGACCATGTCCGACGGGCCCATCACGGCGATCAGGTTCTGCCGGCCGTCGGCGGCCCGTCGACCCACCTTGATCTTGCCGGACAGCAGGATGTAGAGACTGTCGCCGGGCTCGCCCTCGTTGAAGACGATCTCGCCCTTGCGGACCTCGAGCGTCTCCATCTCCTTGGCGAGCGCCTCGGCAGCCTCCGGGTCGACGCCCTGGAAGATCCCGCTGCGGGCCAGTACCTCGTCCATCGCGCACCTCCGCCTGCGCGTGCCGTCCGTCGGCCGGGTCCGCCGTCCGCTGATCCCTCGCGCGTCGCCAGTCTAGGCGCATGTGAGCACCTGTCAGAGGCGCACCCCTGGAATCTTGATCGTTGGGCGCAACCCGACCGACCTGATCAAGCAGTATGATCGCGCGCCCGGCGCGGGTGCCGGCCGCCGCGCCGGGACCGGGCCGTAGGGTCACCACGTGCTGAGCGAACCCGTGCTGACCGCCCGGCGGGAGGACGGCCGGGACGTCCCGCTGCTCGTCTGGCGCGCCGAGCGTCCGCTGCGCGCGGTCAGTTCCGCGCCGCTGGGCGGCGGGATCGGCGTCCGGCGGTGGGTCGTCAACGCGACCGTGCCCATGTCGTACGACCGGGACGACCCCGCCGCCCACCTGGCGGAGCTGGCCGACCGGCTCGGCCTCGACGGGCCGGGGGTGGGTCTGCTGACCGGGGTGGACGTCGCCGAGGTGGTGGCCCGGACGGACGCGGGCGTGCGGGTCTGGGCGACCGTCGGCCTGGGCACCCCGGTCTGGGCGGCGGAACCCGCCCCGGCGGCGCTCGCCCGACGGGCCGGCGGCGTCCAGCGGGTCGGCACCGTCAACCTCGTCGCCTACGTCCCGGCCCGGCTCGGCGACGCCGCCCTGGTCAACGCGGTGGCCACCGCCACCGAGGCGAAGGCGCAGGCGATCGCGGGCCTCGGCGTACCGGGCACGGGTACCCCGACGGACGCGGTCACCGTGCTCTGCCCGCCCGACGGCCCCGAGTCGGCGTACGGCGGGCCGCGCTCCGCCTGGGGCGCTCCGCTGGCCCGCGCCGTGCACGCCGCGGTGACGGCCGGCGGTGCGGGCACCGTGGTCCCGTGGTCGGACCGACCGGCGGGCTGAATCTCCGTCCGATCGGCTCTCGTCCCGGCGTTGTCCAGCCGCTAGGGTCGCGATCGATGTACGCTGCCGCCTCCTCTCCGCGTCGCCGAGCCGCGCTCGCCCTCGGTGCGCTGCTCGCCGCCCTGTTCGCCGCCGGCTGCGGCGACACCGACTCCGGGGCCGACGCGGCCTGGCGACCGGGCACGGGTGACGGCACCACCGCCCCGACCCGCTCGGGCGCGCCCGCCCCCTCCGCCGAGCAGGCGATCTCGCTCTCGGCGACCGGCGACATCATCATGGGCAACGCGCCGAACCGGCTGCCCCCCGGCGGCGGGAAGGGCTTCTTCGACTCCGTCGAGAAGGCGCTCGCCGCCGACCTGGTGATGGGCAACCTGGAGGAGCCGCTGACGGTCGACACCGGCACCGGCAAGTGCGGCCCGAACTCGACCCGCTGCTTCCAGTTCCGCGCCCCGCCCGAGTACGCCGCGCACCTGCGCGACGCCGGCTTCGACCTGCTCAACCAGGCCAACAACCACGGCTACGACTTCGGCCCGAAGGGCTACGAGAACACCCAGAAGGCGCTGGAGAAGTACGACCTCGCGCACACCGGGGCACCCGACCAGATCACCGTGGTCGACGTCAAGGGGGTCAAGGTCGCGGTGGCCGGCTTCTCCTCGTACGTCTGGTCCAACAGCCTCACCGACATCGCCGCCGCGAAGAAGGTGATCACCAAGGCGGCCGGCATGGCCGACGTGGTCGTCGTGCAGGTGCACATGGGCGGCGAGGGGGCGGAGAAGACCCGGGTGCGGCCGGGCACCGAGATGTTCCTCGGCGAGAACCGGGGCGACCCGGTGAGGTTCTCCAAGGCGATGATCGACGCCGGGGCGGACCTCATCGTCGGGCACGGCCCGCACGTGCTGCGCGGCATGGAGTTCTACAAGGGCCGGCTGATCGCGTACAGCCTGGGCAACTTCGCCGGCGGGGGCAACTCGCTGAGCAACGCCGGCCGGCTCGGCTGGGGCGGGGTGCTCAAGGTGTCGCTGAAGCCGGACGGCAGCTGGGCCGGCGGCTCGTTCGTCTCGACGTACATGAACTCCATCGGCAGACCGACCATGGACCGCGACGACCGCGGGCTGGGCCTGGTGAAGCAGCTGACCAGGAGCGACTTCCCGCAGACCGGCGCCCGGTTCGACGACTCCGGCGCGATCGGCGCGCCGCAGGGCGGCTGACCGGGACGGCACGGCGCGTGGACCCGGCCGACCGTCGGCCGGGCGACGTAGGCTGGCCGGCGTGACCACGAGTTCCTCCCGCTCCACCGAGACCGACCTCGGGCGCACCCGTCGCGCCCGGCGGATCGGCCGGGTGCTGACCGAGACCCACCCCGACGCGCACTGTGAACTGGACCACTCCAATCCCCTGGAGCTGGCCGTCGCGACGATCCTCTCCGCGCAGTGCACGGACAAGAAGGTCAACGAGGTCACCCCGAAGCTCTTCGCCCGCTATCCGACCGCCGCCGACTACGCGGGGGCGGACCGGGCGGAGCTGGAGGAGCTGATCCGGCCCACCGGCTTCTACCGCAACAAGACCGACTCGCTGATCCGGCTCGGCCAGAGCCTCGTGGAGCGGTACGACGGCCGGGTCCCCGGCAGGCTCGCCGACCTGGTGACCCTGCCCGGCATCGGCCGCAAGACCGCCAACGTCATCCTCGGCAACGCCTTCGAGGTCCCGGGGATCACCGTCGACACCCACTTCCAGCGGCTCGTCCAGCGCTGGCGGCTGACCGCCGAGACCGACCCGGTCAAGATCGAGCACGCGATCGGGGCGCTCTTCCCCCGGCGCGACTGGACCATGCTGTCGCACCGGATCATCTTCCACGGCCGGCGGGTCTGCCACGCCCGCAAGCCGGCCTGCGGGGCCTGCACGCTGGCGAGGCTCTGCCCGTCGTACGGCACCGGCCCGACCGAGCCGCCGGCGGCGGCGAAGCTGCTCAAGGGGCCCCGGGCCCGGGAGCTGGCGGTGGCCGTGGGCGTCGACCCGGAGCTGGTGCCGGTCCAGGCCGTCGCGGCGGAGGCCCCGTGAGCGCGAGGAGAGAGCCGGTGTCCCGGGCCCCCCGGTCGCGAACCACGGTGAACCGATGAACCGTCGGCTCGCCGCCCTGCTCGTGCCCGTGCTGCTGGCCGTCGGCGGCTGCACCGCCGGCGCCGAGGAACAGCAGGAGCCCGGCCCGTCCGGTCGGCAGGGGGCGGCCGCCAGCCGGCCCTCGCCCTTCCAGGACTGCTCGGCGCTCGGCACGCCGCCCGCGTCCGCCCCGGCCACCCCGCCCGGGGGCGGCGGCCAGGCGCTGCCCGCGCTGACGCTGAACTGCTTCACCGGTGGCGCCCCGGTCGCCCTGCGGGACCTGCGCGGCCCCGCGGTGGTCAACGTCTGGGCCTCCTGGTGCCCGCCCTGCCGCGAGGAGCTGCCGGCGTTCCAGCGGCTCAGCGAGCGAGCCGCCGGCCGGCTCCAGGTGATCGGCGTCAACAACCAGGACGGCCGCGAGTCCGCGCAGGCCATCGGCGAGGACTTCGGCATCCGCTTCCCCGTCCTCGTCGACCAGGGCGAGTCGTTCAAGCGGGCGCTCAACCGCAAGGCCGTGCCCTTGACCGTCTTCGTGGACGGGCAGGGCCGCGTCCGGCACGTCGACTCCTCCGGGGCGCTCGACGACGCCCGCCTCGCCGAGCTGGTCCGGCGGCACCTCGGCGTGACGGTGCCCGCGTGAGCCGCCGGTGGGCGCGGTGGGGCGCGGGGGTGCCGGCGTGAGCCGGCGACCGCCGGGCTGGTTCGATCCGCTGCTGGCCCGGCTCGGCAGCGCGCGCAGCGAGGACTTCACCCAGCTGGTCACCCCGGAGAGCGGGGGCAGGGAGAGCGCCGTGCTGGTGCTGCTCGGCGAGGAGCCGGGCGCCGGCCCGGACGTGCTGATCCTCCAGCGGGCGGCGACCCTGCGCAACCACGCCGGCCAGCCCGCCTTCCCGGGTGGCGCGGCCGACCCGGAGGACGCCGACGTCCGGGCGACCGCGCTGCGCGAGGCGAACGAGGAGGTCGGCCTCGACCCGGCCAGCGTCACCGTCCTGGCCGAGCTGCCGAAGCTCTGGATCCCGGTCAGCGACTTCGTGGTCACTCCGGTGCTCGCCTGGTGGCACGCGCCGCACCCCGTGCACCCCCGGGAGCCGGCCGAGGTGGCGCACGTGGCCCGGCTGCCGGTCGCCGAGCTGGTCGACCCGGCCAACCGGATGCGGGTGCGGCACCCGAGCGGGTGGATCGGCCCGGCCTTCTCCGCACGCGGCATGCTGGTCTGGGGCTTCACCGCCGGCGTACTGGCCACGTTGCTGGAGATGGGCGGCTGGGCCCGGCCCTGGCCGCGCGACCGGGTGGTCGACCTGCCGCCGACCCGGGCCACGCCGGCGCCCTCGGCCGGCACCGACACCGTCGACGAGACCCCGGTGCGCTGACCCGACGGCCCGCCTTCGCAAGCGAAGGTCATCGGTGAGCCCGCTGCCCGTACGCTTGACGGGTGTCCGCCGTGGATCTCGTACTGCTGCTGCTCATGCTCGTGTTCGCGATCAGCGGATACCGCCAGGGCTTCGTCATCGGCGTGTTGTCGTTCTCCGGCTTCTTCCTGGGCGCGCTGGTGGGCCTCCAGCTCGGGCCGCTGCTGGCACAGCAGTTCGTCGACAGCGGCACCCGGGTGCTGATCTCCCTGGTGGCGGTCTTCGGGCTGGCGGTGGTCGGCCAGGCGGTCGCCGGCTGGCTCGGCTCGCACGTGCGCAAGACGATCACCAGCGAGGTCGGGCGGCGGGTCGACGACGTCGGCGGGGCCTTCGTGTCGCTCTTCGCCGTGCTGCTGGTCGCCTGGCTCGTCGCGGTGCCCCTCGGCTCGTCGTCGCTGCCCTGGCTGGCCTCCTCGGTGCGCAACAGCGCGCTGCTCACCGTGGTCGACCGGGTCCTGCCGGACCAGGCGCAGCAGCTCTCCACGGCGCTGCGGGAGACCGTCGACACCAACGGATTCCCGGACGTCTTCGGCGACCTGGCGCCCACCCGGGCCCGCCAGGTGTCCCCGCCCGACCCGGCGCTCGCCGGCTCGCAGGTGGTGGTGAACAGCCAGCGTTCGGTGGTCAAGGTGCTCGGCTCCGCCCCGAGCTGCTCGCGCCGGATCGAGGGCTCCGGCTTCGTCTACGCCGACGACCGGGTGATGACCAACGCCCACGTCGTGGCCGGCACCCGCTCCACCGTCGTCGAGCTGAACGGCGACCGGTACGACGCCAAGGTGGTCGTCTACGACCCCGACCGGGACCTGGCCGTGCTGCACGCGCCCGGGCTGCCCGGCCCGTCGATGCGCTTCGCCGCCGGCAACGCGGGCAGCGGCGCGGACGCCATCGTGCTGGGCTTCCCGCTCGACGGCCCCTACAACGCGCAGTCGGCGCGGGTGCGGGACGTCGACCGGATCACCGGGCCCGACATCTACTCGGCCGGCAACGTGACGCGGGAGGTCTACACGATCCGGGCGCTCGTGCAGAGCGGCAACTCCGGCGGCCCGCTGGTCTCGTCGAACGGCCTGGTGCTCGGGGTGATCTTCGCGGCGGCGGCCGACGACCCCAACACCGGCTTCGCGGTCACCGCCGCCGAGGCCCGCCCGGTCGCCCTGGCCGGCGCCGAACGCACCCGTGCCGTCGGCACCGGCGAGTGCACCTGAGCCGCCTCGGCGGCGCGCACCGCCCGTCGACCCGGCGGCCCCGGGCGCCGGCGGCGGGCCCCAGGCCTGACCGGCGGGCGCCGGCAAGGTGCCGTCCGCCCTGACCGGCCGGCGCCGGCAACGGGCCGTCCGCCTGATCGGCGTCGGTCAGCGCCGGGCGGAAGGGGTCGCCTGCCAGACAGTGAGGGCGGCGGCGGTCGCGGCCACCACGGCCGCGCCCAGCAGCCAGCCGGCCAGCACGTCGCTGGTCCAGTGCACGCCGAGGGCCACCCGGCTGAACCCGGTGACCAGGGCGAGCAGCAGCGCGGCCGTCCACACCGCCCGACGGGCGGCCGGCCCCACCAGCGGGAGGAACACCACCAGCAGCACCCCGGCGGCGAGGGCGGCGTTGAGCGCGTGCCCGGACGGGAAGGCCAGGCCGGGCGCCTCGGCCACCGCGTCGGGCAGATCCGGCCGGGGCCGGCCGACGAGCAGCTTGAGCAGCGGACCGAGCAGGCCGCCGACGGCCATGGTGACGGCCACCCAGACCGCCAGCCGCCGGGCGCCCCGCCGGACCAGCCAGACGACCAGGACCAGGGCCGCGGCGCGCAGCGGCATCGGGGCGAACACGTCGGTCCAGAGCGCCAGCAGGCGTACCCACCCGGGATGCTCGGCGGCGTAGCCGACCAGCGCGTCGGTGACCGCCGTGTCCAGCCGCCGCAGCGGGGACCAGTCCCCCAGGACCAGGGCCGCCAGCAGGGCGAACGGCACCGCCACCAGGAACGCGGCCCCGGCGGCGAGGGTCAGTCGCAGCCCCCGCGGGTGCTCCCGGTGCAGGCGACGGCCGCGCCACGACGGCGGTGCGGCGAGGCTGTGCGGGCCGGTGCTGCTCATGGGAATCGTCCTACCCACGAGGCGGCTCCGTCAGACCCGGTACGCGCCGGCCGGGTCCTTCCCGCCCCGCCCGGGGCCCAGACGGCCCCGGCCGCCCGCTCAGTGCCCGGGCGGCCGTCGCCACGTCGGGGCGGGACGCCGGGGGTGGGCCAGCGGAGTCCACCGCCGGAACCGGCGCACCACGAGCGCCGCCCCGGTCAGCAGGGCGACGAGGAGCACGGCCCCGGTCCAGAGCCGTTCCGGCGTGGCGTCCTCGTGCGCGCCGGCGGGCTGCGCGCTCCACCGGGTCTGCTGGCGCGGCGCGCCGAAACCGAGCTGGTCGCCGATCCCCGCGACCTCGGGCCGCGTCGACCCCGGGGCCGGGCCGAACCCGACCACCCCCGGGGAGGACTGGTCGTCCAGCGGGTTGCGCCCCACCGGGGAGACCTCGGCGTCCAACGCGGCGACCGGGTCGACCATGCCGTACCCGAAGCGGTCGTCCCGACCGGTCGGGCCGATGTCGCGGGCGGTGTTGAGCAGCCGGTTGACCACGTCGCCGGCGGACATCTCCGGGTAGCGCGCCCGCACCAGCGCGGCGGTGGCGGCGACCAGGGGCGCCGCGAAGCTGGTGCCCTGCACCCGCCAGTAGCCGCCCGGCCGGGCCCCCACCAGCCCCGTCGCCGGCGCGGTGAGCGCGGTGGCCCGCCCGGTGATCGACCCGGACCAGAGGTTGTCGCTGTCGCGCTCGGACCCGGCGACCGCGATGACGCCGGGCTCGCGGGCCGGGTACCAGACCTTGGCGTTGGCCGAGCTGCCCAGGTTGCCGGTGCAGGCCACCACGACGACGTCCCGGACGAAGGCGTAGTCGAGCGCGGCCGCCAGCGCGGGGCTGTCGCCGCTACCGCCGAGAGACAGGTTGATCACGCGGGCGCCGTTGTCGACGGCCCAGCGGACGCCCTTGGCGACGATCAGCGCGTCGTCGTAGCGGTTCTCGGCGTCGAGGACGCGCACCGGCAGGATCCGGGCGTCCGGCGCCAGGCCGACGGCGCCCCGCTTGTCGTCGTCCCGGCCGGCGATCAGCGCCGCCACGGTGGTGCCGTGACCGACCGGGTCGGGGCCGCCGGGCGAGCCGGGGGCGGCGACCAGGTCGAGGCCGGGCAGCACCTGCCCGGCCAGATCGGGGTGGGCGGCGTCCACCCCGGAGTCGACCACCGCGACGGTGACGCCCCGCCCGGTCGAGCTGCGCCACGCGGTCTTCGCCCGCAGCACGTCGAGCTGCCACTGCTCGTCGCGGACCTGGTCGGGGCGGCTCTGGCTGTCGGGGACCGCGAGCGCCGCCGGGACCGCGGCGACCGGCCGGCTGGCGGGGGGCGGGGCGGCGGCCGCGGCGGCAGGCCCGGCGACCGACACGACGACCGCCGCCACGCCGAGCCACGCGCCTCCGGCGATCCGCCTGGCCGCTGGCGGACAGCTGTGCCGCACGGTGGTCACATCCTCAAGGACATTCATCGGGACGCAAACATGACGATCGGAGATTACCGGTTCCCCGCCGCCCGGAGGGGCGTTCCGGGGACACCGGTCACGGCGGCGGCAGATGGGCCAGCTGGACCAGGCGTACGCCCTCGCGGCGGGTGACCAGCCGGCCGCGCCCGGGCGGCAGCGGGCCGGGTCTGACGGGGCCGACCAGCGCCCCCTCCTCCGGGCTGCCCGCCATCACCAGCCCCGCCGTGGAGAGCTCGCGCAGGCGCTGCACGAGCGGCTCGTACTGGGCGCGTCCGGCACCGCCCGAGCGGCGGACGAGCACCAGGTGCAGCCCGACGTCGCGGGCGTGCGGCAGGTGCTCCTCCAGCGCCCGCAGCGGGTTGGCCGGGCCGCTGGCGACCAGGTCGTAGTCGTCGACCAGCACGAACAGCTCCGGCCCCGACCACCACGACCGCTGCCGCAGCTGGACGGGAGTCACGTCGGGCCCCGGCGCCCGGGCCGCCATGTAGCCGGCGGCCGACTCGATCAGGTCGGTGGTGAACGCGGCCGCGGAGCCGTAGCCGATCAGGTGCGGCGGCGCCGACTCGGTGAGGTCCACCAGGCTGCGGCGGTAGTCGACCAGGATGATCCGGGCCTGCTCCGGGGTGAACCGGGTCATGATCGAGGTGGTCAGCGCGCGCAGGAACGACGACTTGCCGCACTCGGCGTCGCCGAAGACCACGAAGTGCGGCTCGGTCCCGAAGTCCAGCGCCACGGGTCGCAGGTCCGCCTCGGCGATCCCGACCGGGATGCGCAGGCCGGTGGTCGCGGTCAGGTCCAGCTCGGCGTACGGCAGCACCGGCGGGAGCAGCCGCACCGGGGGCGCGGCCGGCCCGCCCCAGCTCCCGGCTACCCGCTCGACCAGATCGGTCGTGTCGGCGTCGGCCGCGGTCAGCCGCGGAAGCGCGGTGAGGAAGTGCAGGCTCTCCGCCGTGATGCCCCGGCCGGCGCTCTTCTCCGGCACGTTCGCCGCCGCCCGGCGGGCCACCAGCGAGTCGGACGGATCGCCGAGGCGCAGCTCCAGCCGGGACCCGAAGAGGTCCCGGATCGCCGGCCGGAAGTCCAGCCAGCGCACCGCGGTCGCCACCACGTGCACCCCGTACGACAGGCCGCGGGTCGCCAGGTCGGTGACGAGCGGCTCCAGGTCGTCGTACTCGCCGCGCAGGGTGGCCCAGCCGTCGACCACCAGGAACACGTCGCCGAACGGGTCCGCGCCGGGCTGGTCGGTGCCGGCGAGCGCGGCGCGGCGCTGCCGCCAGGCGGCCATCGACTCCACGCCCAGCTCGGCGAAGCGCCGCTCCCGGTCGACGAGCAGCGTGGCGATCTCGCCGACCGTACGCCGCACGGCGGTCGGGTCGGCGCGGCCGGTGACCCCGCCGACGTGCGGCAGGTCGCGCAACGCGGCCAGCCCGCCGCCGCCGAAGTCGAGGCAGTAGACCTGCACCTCGGCGGGGGTGTGGGTGAGTGCCAGGGCGCAGATCAGCGTGCGCAGCGCGGTCGACTTGCCGCTCTGCGGCCCGCCGACGACGGCGACGTGCCCGGCGGAGCCCTCCAGAGCCAGCCAGTGCAGGTCGCGGCGCTGCTCGAAGGGCTTGTCGACCACCGCGACCGGCACCTGGAGCGCGCCGTGCAGCTCCGGGTTGCCGAAGGTGAGCCCACGCGACGGGTCGACGCCGACCGGGCCGAGCAGCTCGTCCAGCGTCGGCGCCCCGCCGAGCGGGGGGAGCCAGACCTGGTGGGCGGGCGGGCCCTGCCCGGCCAGCCGGCCGACCATCAGCTCCAGCAGGCTCTCGGTGCCGGCCTCGTCGGCCCTGGCCGGCAGGGCGGGCGGCCCGACGGGCTCCGGCTCGGGCACGAGGTGGGTGGAGAAGGCG
Source organism: Micromonospora sp. CPCC 205561 (assembly GCF_036906775.1). Taxonomy (NCBI): domain Bacteria; kingdom Bacillati; phylum Actinomycetota; class Actinomycetes; order Micromonosporales; family Micromonosporaceae; genus Micromonospora; species Micromonospora sp. CPCC 205561. The sequence continues at coordinate 71,875 of NZ_JBAKHV010000010.1, forward strand.
AGCAGGCGCGGGGGCCCGGCGCCGCCCGCGCCGGTGGCCGCGTCGCGCCGGCGCAGTGCCCCCGAGACGTACGTGGCCTTGAACCGCACCAGCGGCTCCGTGCCGAAGCGGAGGTAGCCGTGGCCGGGGGAGCGAGGCAGCTCGTGCGCGTCCGGCACCCCGAGTACGGTGCGGGACTCCAGCGCGGAGAAGGTCCGCAGCCCGATCCGGTACGACAGGTGGGTGTCCAGCCCGCGCAGCCGCCCCTCCTCCAGTCGCTGCGAGGCCAGCAGCAGGTGCACGCCGAGCGACCGGCCCAGCCGGCCGATCTGCACGAACAGGTCGATGAAGTCCGGCTTGGCGGAGAGCAGCTCGGAGAACTCGTCGCAGACCAGCAGCAGTGACGGCAGCGGGGCGAGCGGGGTGCCGGCGGCCCTGGCCCGCTCGTAGTCGCGCAGGCTGGCGAAGTTGCCCGCCCGGCGCAGCAGCTCCTGGCGGCGGACCAGCTCACCGTTGATGGCGTCGACCATCCGGTCGACCAGCGGCAGCGCGTCGGCCAGGTTGGTGATCACGGCGGCGGTGTGCGGCAGCCGGTCGAACGAGGCGAAGGTGGCGCCGCCCTTGAAGTCGACCAGTACGAAGTTGAGCTGCTCCGAGCTGTGCGTGGCGGCCAGCCCGAGCACCAGTGTGCGCAGCAGCTCGGACTTGCCGGAGCCGGTCGCCCCGATCAGCAGGCCGTGCGGCCCCATCCCGTCCTGCGCCGACTCCTTCAGGTCCAGCTCGATGGCGCCGCCGTCGGTGCCCACCCCGATCGGCACCCGCAGCCGGTCCCGGGCGGAGCGGGGCGCCCACCCCTGCTCGGCGGTGAAGCTCTCCGGGTCGCCGAGGCCGAGCAGCTCGGGCAGCCCCGGCTCGGCGCCCGGCGCGGCGTCCGGGCCACGCGCGGCCGTGGCCAGCCGCAGCGGGGCCAGCCGCCGGGCGACGGCCTCCGCGTCGACCGGATCGAGCCGGTCCGCCGTGCCCACCTCGGCGTGCCCCTCGGCCGAGTGGGAGTGCAGCCGGCCGCCGCGCAGCTCCAGCAGCAGCGCGAAGCGGTCCAGCAGGCGTGGCGGCGGGGTGTCCAGGTCGATGACCGTCACGGCGTCGATGCCACCGTCGCCGGTCAGGTCGGTGGCGCCGGTCAGGTCGCCCCCGTCGAGCACCACGACGACGTGCGGGCCGTCCGTGGCCGGCCCGGCGGGGCTGAACCGGGACCGGCTGGCCAGCACCTCGTCCAGCAGCCTCTCCAGCTCGGCCGCGGCGGTGGTGACCAGCCGGACGGGGCCGAGCGCGTCGGTGCGGGTGGGGTGGTGGGCGTGCGGCAGCCACTTGACCCACTCCCAGACGGCCCGCCGTTCCGGCCCGGCGCAGACGGCGACGAGCAGCTCGTCCGGGGCGTGGAAGACCGCGAGCTGGACGAGCATGGCCCGGGCCAGCGCCTGGGCGGCCGGCCCGCCGTCCGTTCCGGCGCCCGCGGCGGTGTCGCGCACGAAGACCCGGGCGAAGCTGCGCAGCGAGAGCGCCACCGGCAGGTCGGGCACCACGGAGTAGGCGTCCAGGAACCTGCGCAGCGCGCCGGCGGTCATCGGTTCCAGTTCCTCCAGCGGCCGGGTGACCGGGGGGACCAGCGGGGTGGCGAGGGTCTGCGGGCCCACGGCGACCCGCACCACCGCGAAGTCCGGATCGGTGGGGCGGCGTTCCCAGACCCGGTGACTGTCGACGGTCGACCAGAGCCGACCCGGGTCCGGGTGCCGGTAGTAGAGCCCCGCGCGCTGCTGCCCGGCGTTCTGCCGGACCCGGCGCCGAAGCGCGCTCAGGTGCCGCAGGTAGTCGCGCCGGGCGGCCATCATCTCCGACTTCTTCGGGGTGCCGGAGGCGCTGCCCCACGACGTCACCAGCATGGCCAGGGAGGAGAGCCCGAACATGCCGCCGACCACGTAGGAGTACGCCCCGCCGCCGCGGCCGAACATCATCGCCATCGCCACCGTGCCGCCGAGCATCGGCAGCACCATGAGCAGCTGCTGCCAGCGTCCGCCGGGGACGGCGGGGATCTCCGGCGGCGCGTCCACCGGCAGCTCGCCGACCGGGATCTCCGGCGCCGGTCGGCGGGGTGGCCGCTTGATGACGACAGTGGACACTCGACCTCCTGACAGCGCTCGGTAACCCGAGCCTGGCTCATGGTAGGTAAAGTCCTCTCGTCCGCGCAGCCGCCAATCCCCGCCGGAGATGGAGATCAGTCGATGACGATCGGGCTGGCCCGGGTCACCATCAGCGCCCCGCAGCGGCGGGTGGACGTCGCGCTGCCCGAGCAGGTGCCCCTGGCCGAGCTGCTGCCGGAGGTGCTGCGGCACGCCGGCGAGGGGCTCGCCGACGACGGCGAACGGCACGGCGGCTGGGTGCTGCGGCGGACCGACGGCGCGGTGCTGGCCACCGCGCAGGCGCTGCTGCCGCAGGGGGTCCGCGACGGCGAGGTGCTGCACCTGGTGCCGGCCCGCGCGCAGTGGCCCGAGCTGGAGTACGACGACGTCGTCGAGGCGATCGCCGACGGCGCCCGGCGCCGCGGCGGGGCGTGGTCGCCCGCCGCCACCCGGGCCGCCGCCCTGGCCGGCGCGGCCGTTCCGCTGAGCGTCGGGCTGCTCGCCGTGGCGGCCGGCGGCCCGGCACACGAGGCGGCCCCGTCGGCCGCCGCCGTGGTGGCGCTGCTGCTCACCCTCGCCGGCGTGGTGGCGTCCCGGGCCCACGGGGACGGGCCGACCGGCGCGACCCTGGGCGGCTACGCCCTGCCCTACGCGGCCGTGGCGGGAGCCCTCGCGGTCGGCTCCGGCGACCCGGTGGGGCCGGTCCCGGGGCTGCGCTGGGTCGGCGCGCCCGAGCTGCTGGCCGGGTCGGTGGCGCTGCTGCTGGTGTCGGTGCTCGGCCTGGTCGGCGTGGCGACCCGGCTGCGGGTCTTCGTGGCGGGCGCCACCGTCGGGTCCGTCGGCGCCCTGGCCGCGCTCGGCGGGCTGCTGCTCAGCCCCGCCGGCACCGCGGCGGTCCTGCTCTGCGTGCTGGTCTTCGCGGTCGGGGCGATCCCGCTGCTGGCCATCCGGCTCGGCAAGGTGCCGCTGCCCCCGATCACCCTGCCCACCGGCGAGCAGGGCGGCGCCGACCGGGCTCGCGACCTGCCCGACCGGGACCGGGTCTACGCGGCCGTGGCCCGGACGGAGGAGATGCTCACCGGGATGCTGCTCGGCCACGCCCTGCTGGCCACCGCCGCCGCCGTGGTGCTCGCCCTCTCCGGCGGGGTGGCCGGCCGGTTGCTGGTGGCGGTCGCCGCGGCCGTGCTGCTGCTGCGCTCGCGGTTGTTCGTGTCGCTGCGCCACCGGACGCCGACCGTCGCCGCCGGCCTCGCCAAGTACGCCGTGCTCGGCGCCGTGCTCGTCGACCGCTCGGGCCCGGCCGGCCGGCTCGCCCTGGTCGTCGCCGGGCTGGCGCTGGCCCTGGTGGCGGTGGCCGCCGGCACCACGTACGCCCGCCGGCCGGTCTCCCCGTACGTCGGCCGGATCGCGGACCTGACCGACACCGCCCTGGTGGTGTCGGTGGTGCCCGTCGCCTGTGCGGTGCTCGGCCTGTACGAGCGGGCCCGGGGGCTGCTCGGCTGAGCGGCCCCCGGGCCCGTCGGTGGTCGGTGCCGGGTCAGTGCGCGGACTCGCCGCGCTCCTCGGCCTCCCGGGCGCGCCGGTACGACGCCACGATCTCCGCCTCGGCCTCGATCCGCCCCACCCAGGTGGCGCCCTCGACCGACTTGCCGGGTTCGAGGTCCTTGTAGACCTCGAAGAAGTGCTGGATCTCCAGCCGGTCGAACTCGCCGAGGTGGTGGATGTCGCGCAGGTGCTCCTGGCGCGGGTCCTCGTAGGGGACGCAGAGGACCTTGTCGTCGCCGCCCTTCTCGTCCGTCATCCGGAACATGCCGATGGTGCGGCACCGGATCAGGCAGCCCGGGAAGGTGGGCTCGGGGACCAGCACGAGCGCGTCCAGCGGGTCGCCGTCCTCGCCCAGCGTGCCCTCGATGAAGCCGTAGTCGGCCGGGTACTGCGTGGAGGTGAAGAGGGTGCGGTCCAGCCGGATCCGGCCGGTCGCGTGGTCGACCTCGTACTTGTTGCGGTGACCCTTGGGGATCTCAACCGTAACGTCGAAATCCATCTGCACGCTCCCTCGTCTGCCCACGCTGGCCAACGGAAACCAGCGGCCGCCGCTCCCCGTACGGATGAATGCCCATCCGCCCGCTCCGGCCGCCGCATAGTGTTCGGACCGAAGTAGTGTCACCCAAGCAGATTTTCGCGGGGGGAGGAGGGGGTCGTGGGGAGGGAAGATTCACACTACCGCCCGGATGTCGGCGCTGGGCGGGGTACCGGACGATCTGCTTCCGGCGGGGTCAGCGGGCGGTTCCCGGTGCCCGACGCGCACCTGCCCCGCACGGCCGGATCACCGGCCGGCCCCGACCCGGCCCCCGGGAACGACGTCCCGGCCGCTCCGGTGTCCGGCGCCGGCGAGGCCGGCCAAGACCCCGGCCCCCCGTCGCCCGACCTCTGGGCCGCCGCCGCGACCCGCCCCGCCGGCGGGGCGACCGACCCGGACGCCCCGGGCGCTGGCGGGTCGTCCGCGCCCGCGCCGGCCCCCCGCCGCCGGGCCCTGCCCGTCGCGCTGGCCGCGGTGCTCGCGCTGGTGCTGGCCGCCGTCGGGCTCGCCGTCGTCCGGCCGGGCCCGGTCGCGGACTGGCTGGGTGACGAGCCCGTCGACAGCGGCGCCGCCGCGCGGGCGGCCGAACCTGCCCCGGCGGCGGTGCTGGCCGGCGCGGACGCGAACGCTCCGCTGCCCACCGCCGAGGGCGTACGCGCGGCGCTCGCCCCGCTCGTGGGCGTGCCCGCCCTCGGTGACCGGGTGCACGTCTCGGTCGCCGACGTCGCGACCGGCCAGCCGCTCTTCGGCCGGGGCGAGGACGACGGCACCGTGCCGGCCTCGGTGACCAAGCTGGTGACCGGGGTGACGGTGCTCGCCGCGCGGGGTCCCGCGTACCGCGTGCCGACCCGGGCGGTCGCCGGCGCGGCCCCCGGCGAGGTGGTGATCGTCGGTGGCGGCGACCCCACGCTGGCGGTCGACCGGAAGGGCTTCTACCCCGGGGCGGCCCGCCTCGACGACCTGGCCGCCCAGGTACGACAGGCGCTCGGCGGCACGGAGCCGACGAAGGTGACGGTCGATTCGTCGCTCTACTCCGGCCCGGTCTTCGAGCCGGGGTGGGACGCCGACATTCCCACCGGCGGCTACGGCGGCGCGATCACGGCGCTGATGACCGACGGTGCCCGCAGCGACGTGCCGCGCGCGAAGAAGGACGAGGCGGCCGGCAACCACTGGGCCGAGCGGGTGGCCCAGCCCGACCTCGCCGCCGGTCGGGCCTTCGCCCGGCTGCTCGGCGTACCGGCCGACGCGGTCCGGCGCGGCACCGCCCCCGCCGCCGGTGCCGCGACCCCCGGCCCGGGAGCGGAGCTGGGCAGGGTCGAGTCGCTGCCGATGGTCCGGCTGGTCGACATCATGATCAGAGACAGCGACAACATCGTCGCCGAGGCGCTGGCCCGCCAGGTCGCGCTGGCCCGCAACCAGCCCGCCTCCTTCGTCGGCGCGGGCGCGGCGATGGACGCGGTGGCGGGCGAGTTGGGTCTGCCGGCCGACGAGCTGTCCCTGGCCGACGGCAGCGGCCTGTCGCGTACCAACCGGATCAGCCCCTCGCTGCTCACCGACCTGATCGCGCTCGCCGGCGACGGCAGTCGCCCCGAGCTGGCCGCGATCTTCGGCGGCCTGCCCGTCGCCGACTGGTCCGGCACCCTCGCCGGGCGGTACGGGACGGCGGCGACGAAGGCCGGCGCCGGGGTGGTCCGGGCCAAGACCGGGACGCTGACCAAGGTGCACGCCGTCGCCGGCCTGGTCAGCACGGCCGACGGCCGGTTGCTCACCTTCGCCGTGCTCACCGACGAGGTGCCCCCGGACGGGCTGGCTGCCGCCCGGGTGGCGCTCGACCGGATCGGCGCCGCCCTGGCCGGCTGCGGCTGCCGCTGAACTGGAGCCCGGGGTGCGACCGGCGTCGATCGCTCTGCGCGAGCCCGGGCCGGGGTGTCGCGGCGCGGGTACGGTGGGGTGCATGGCGCAGTTCGTGGACTGGGATCTGGCCGCCGCGACCGCGGGGGCGCTGAGCAAGTCGGGCCCCCGGGTGTCCTACACCGAGGCCACCGACGTCGTCGGTGACCTGCGGCGGTTGACCGACGAGGCGGCCGGGCACGTCGCCGACTACACGGGGCTGCGTTCGCAGGTGTCCCATCCGCCGGTGCGGGTGGTGGACCGGCGGGACTGGGCGGCCACCAACATCGCCGGGCTGCGCGAGGTGATCACCCCGCTGGTCGGGCGGCTCACCAAGGACAAGCAGCCCGGGGCGCTGACGGAGGCGATCGGTTCCCGGGTCACCGGCGTGCAGGCCGGCACCGTGCTGGCGTACCTCTCGGGCCGGGTCCTCGGCCAGTACGAGGTCTTCTCCGCCGACCCGGGCCAGCTGCTGCTGGTCGCGCCGAACATCGTCGAGGTCGAGCGGAAGCTGGGGGCCGACCCGCGGGACTTCCGGCTCTGGGTCTGCCTGCACGAGGTGACCCACCGCACCCAGTTCACCGCCGTGCCGTGGATGCGGGCGTACTTCCTCAGCGAGGTGCAGGCCTTCGTGGACGCGTCGTCGAGCGGCGGCGAGCACGTGCTGGAGCGGCTGCGCCGGGGCGTGGCCACCCTCTCCGACGCGGTGAAGGACCCGGAGAGCCGCACCAGCGTGCTGGACATCGTGCAGACCCCGGCGCAGCGGGCCGTGCTGGACCGGCTCACCGCGCTGATGACCCTGCTGGAGGGGCACGCCGAGTTCGTCATGGACGGCGTCGGCCCGCAGGTGGTGCCGAGCGTCGACCGGATCCGGGCGGCGTTCAACCGGCGCCGGGAGGCCGGCAACCCGCTGGAGAAGGCCATCCGCCGGCTGCTCGGCATCGAGGTCAAGATGCGCCAGTACGCCGAGGGCCGCAAGTTCGTGCACGGCGTGGTCGACCGGGTCGGCATGGACGGCTTCAACAAGATCTTCAGCTCGCCGCTCACCCTGCCCCGGCTGGAGGAGCTCGGCGACCCGGACGCCTGGGTGGCGCGGGTGCACGGGCCGGTCGGCCCGGCCCCGACCACCACCTGACCGTACGCCCGTGGCCGCGCTCGCCCCGCCGGTGGCCGCGATCCGGGTGGCGGTCCGCCGTGCCCTGGCCGACCTGCCGCCCGGCGGCCCGGTGCTGGTCGCCTGTTCGGGCGGCGCGGACTCGCTCGCGCTGGCCGTCGCCACCGCGTTCGTGGCACCCCGACTGGGCCGCGCCGCCGGCCTGGTGACGGTCGACCACGGCCTCCAGGAGGGGTCGGCCCGCCGGGCCGAGGCGGTGGTGAGCTGGGCCCACGAGGCCGGCCTGACGCCGGTCGAGTCGGTGCGGGTCGAGGTGGCCGGGCGGCCGGGCGGCCCCGAGGCGGCGGCCCGCGAGGCCCGCTACCAGGCACTGGCCCAGGCGGCCCACCGGCTCGGGGCGGCGGCCCTGCTCACCGGGCACACCCGCGACGACCAGGCCGAGACCGTGCTGCTCGCGCTCGCCCGGGGCGCCGGCCCGCGCGGCCTGGCCGGGATGCCCGCCCGGCGGGACCTCGACGGGGTGCCGCTGCTGCGCCCGCTGCTGGAGATCGGCCGGGAGCAGACCCGCTCGGCGTGCGCGCTGCTCGGGCTGACCCCGTGGGAGGACCCGCACAACGCCGACCCGTCGTACGCCCGGGCCCGCGTCCGGGCCGACGTGCTGCCCGCCCTGGCCCACGCGCTCGGGCCGGGGGTGCTGGAGAACCTGGCCCGGACGGCCCGCCTGGCGGCGGCCGACAACGCCCTCCTCGACGAGCTGGCCGGCGCCGCGCTGGCCGACGCCCGGCACCCCGACGGCGGATTGGCGGTACCGGCCCTGGCCGACCTCCCACCCGCGCTACGCGGCCGGGTGCTGCACGCCTGGGCCCGGGAGCTGGGCGCACCGCCGGCCGCCCTGTCGCACCGGCACGTGACCGCCCTGGACGCGCTGGTCACCCGCTGGCGAGGGCAGGGGGCGGCGCACCTTCCGGGCGGGCTGAGGGTGTCGCGCCGCGACGGCCGGCTCACCGCCATCGGTGCCCGCTGATCCGTCCGGCGACCGGGGCCCGGTCGCGGGGCCGCGGGATTCGCCGCGAGACGGTAGACATGGCGCATGGTGTACCCCCGACAGCCGCTCCTGGCGCCGCACGGCGCGGTGGCGACGAGCCAGCCGCTGGCCGCGGCGGCAGGCCTGGCGGTGCTGCGACGCGGCGGCAACGCCGTCGACGCGGCGCTGGCGACCGCGATCACGCTGACCGTGGTCCAGCCCCCCTCCAACGACATCGGCGGCGACCTGTTCGCGATCGTCTGGGACGGCGAGCGGCTGCACGGCCTCAACGCCTCCGGCCGGTCCCCGGCCGCCCTGACCCGCGAGCTGGTGCTCGACGCGACCGGCGGGCGGGGCGCGGCGCCGGTCGACGCCCTGGGCGGCACGCAGGGGTCCGGGCCGGCGATGCCCGCCCGGGGCTGGCTGCCGGTGACCGTGCCCGGCGCGCCGGCCGGCTGGCGCGATCTGCACGACAGGTTCGGCTCGCTGCCCTTCGCCGAGCTCTTCGCCGACGCGATCGGCTACGCCGAGCACGGCCATCCGGTCTCCGCGGGCGTCGCGACGATCTGGTCCCGCGCGCTCGCCGCCCGCGTCGACGCCACCGGGGCCGAGCTCGCGGAGTTCGGGCGGCTGTTCGCGCCCGGCGGCCGGGCGCCCCGGGCCGGGGAGCGGTGGCGCAACCCGGACGCGGCGCACACCCTGCGGCTGATCGCGGCCAGCGGCGCGGAGGACTTCTACCGGGGCCGGATCGCGGAGGCGCTGGCCGGGCACGCGGCCCGCACCGGCGGCCTGCTCACCGCCGACGACCTGGCCCGGCACACCTCGACCTGGGTGACCCCGATCTCCGCCGGCTACCGGGGGCACGAGGTCTGGGAGCTGCCGCCGAACGGGCAGGGCCTGGCCGCGCTGCTCGCCCTGCACATCCTGGACGGGGCGGAGCTCGCCGGGCTGCCCCTCGCCGAGCGGCTGCACCGGCAGATCGAGGCGATGAAGCTCGGCTACGCCGACGCCCACGCCCACGTCGCCGACCCCGAGCGGGTGCCGGTGCCCACGGCGGCGCTGCTCTCCGCGGAGTACGCGGCGGCCCGGCGCGCGCTGATAACCGATCGGGCCGGGGAGCCGACCGCCGGCGACCCGGAGCGCGGCGGCACGGTCTACCTCTGCACCGCCGACGCGGGCGGCATGATGGTGAGCCTGATCCAGTCGACCTACCTGGCCTTCGGCTCACGCGTGGTGCTGCCCGGGCACGGCTTCGCCCTGCAGAACCGGGGGCTCGGGTTCCGCCTGGACCCCGCGCACCCGAACGCGGTGGGGCCGGAGAAGCGGCCCTACCACACCATCATCCCCGGATTCCTCACCCGCGACGGGCGGCCCGTCGGCCCCTTCGGGGTGATGGGCGGGCACATGCAGCCGCAGGGGCACGTGCAGCTGGTCTCGGCGACGCTGGACGGCGGGCTCGATCCGCAGGCGGCGCTGGACGCGCCGCGCTGGTACTGGCACGCCGGCCGGTCGGTGCTGGTCGAGCCGGAGCTGGTCGCCACCGCCGAGGGGCGGGCCGCGGTCGCCGAGCTGCGGGCCCGGGGCCACGAGATCACCGTCGCGGAGGAGCCGGCGGTCTTCGGGCACGGGCAGGCGATCTGGCGGCTGCCGGACGGCGGCTACGTGGCCGGTTCGGAGCCCCGGGTGGGCGGCGGCGTGCTCGGCTGGTGACCCGCCGCCGTCAGCCGCTCAGGCTCCCACCCGGTCGCGGAAGGTGGCCCGGTACGTGTGCGGGCTGGCGCCGACCCGGCGGGCGAAGTGGTGCCGCAGCGCCGCCGAGTCGCCGAAGCCGGCCCGGTCCGCGACGGCCTCGACGCTGAGCCCGGTCTCCTCCAGCAGGCGTCGGGCCAGCAGCACCCGCTGGTTGGTCAGCCAGTCGTGCGGCGTGGTGCCCGTCTCGGCGCGGAACCGCCGGGCGAACGTGCGCGGCGACATCTCCGCCCGGGCGGCCAGCTCGTCGACGGTCACCGGCCGGTCGAGGTGCCCCATCAGCCACTCCAGCACCGGCTCCAGGGTCGGCGCCTCGGGGGTCTTGGGGATGGGCGCCTCGACGTACTGGGCCTGCCCGCCGTCGCGGTGCGGGGGCACCACCATCCGGCGGGCCAGCCGGGTGGCCGTCGCGGAGCCGTGCTCCTGGCGCACCAGGTGCAGGCAGGCGTCGATGCCGGCCGCGGTGCCGGCACTGGTGAGCAGCCGGTCGTCCTGCACGTAGAGCGAGTTGCACCGGACCCGGGCGGTCGGGTGGCGGCGCTGCAACTCGTCGACGTACCGCCAGTGGGTGGTGCACTCCCGGCCGTCGAGCAGGCCGGCCTGGCCCAGCACGAACGCCCCGGAGCAGACGCTGAACATGTACGCCCCCCGGTCGGCGGCCCGGCGCAGCGCGGCGAGCACCGGGGCCGGAACGGTGGCGCCGCCGTGGTGGGCCGGCACGGCGACCAGGTCGGCCTCGTCGACCGGGCCGAGGTCGGCGTGCGGGGTGAGGTGGAATCCCGACGACGTGCGGACCGGGGCCCCCTCCGGGCTGCACACGCGAAAGTCGTAGCCGGGGAAGCCGTCGTCCGTGCGGTCGGTCCCGAAGACCTCGGCGAGGACCCCGAGCTCGAACGTGGCGACCCGGTCCAGGGCGAGGACGGCGACCGATCTGAGCATGTGACGAGGGTAACCGCGCGGCTGGCAGGAAATCGAGGGGGAGTGGCATTCCTGCCACTGTCCCGGCCTCAAGCGGCGGTGGAGACTGGTTCCAGTCCGGTGCGCACCGGCGGCGAAACCGACAGCAACCACGCGAAAGCGAGCGCCGCCATGGAGATCCTGCTCTTCCTCTTCTTCTTCGTCCTCCTCGCCGTGGCCTCGGTCGCCGGCCTCACCGCCGACAGCCGGGACTCGGCCGACTGGAAGCCGTCCGACGACGGCCGCCGCTGGCGGTCGCGGGCCTGCTGAGGTGATTGGTCCTCGATGTGAGGTTCATCCGGGGCGGGACCGCGCCAAAAGGGGCGGCCCCGCCGACGGAGGCCATCCGGCGTACGGCAGGCTAGGAGCCATGGCTGACGGCTCCTGGTACGACGCCGACATCGACCACGTGATCATCTCCGAGGCCCAGATCCGCGAGAAGACAGCGGAACTCGCCAAGCAGGTCTCGGCGGACTACGCCGACGTCGATGACGGGCTCCTGCTGGTCTGCGTCCTCAAGGGCGCGGTGATGTTCATGGCCGACTTCGCCCGGGCACTGGGCCGTAACGGGCCGCCGGCCGAGCTGGACTTCATGGCCATCTCCTCCTACGGTCAGGGCACCACCTCCTCCGGGGTGGTCCGCATCCTCAAGGACCTCGACCGGGACATCGCCGGTCGGCACGTGGTCGTGGTCGAGGACATCGTCGACTCCGGCCTGACCCTCTCCTGGCTGCTGCGCTACCTGGAGTCCCGCTCGGCCGCGAGCGTCGAGGTGGTCGCGCTGTTCCGCAAGCCGGACGCGGTCAAGGTGCCGGTCCCGGTGAAGTACGTCGGCTTCGACATCCCGACGGAGTTCGTCGTCGGTTACGGCCTCGACTTCGGCGAGCGCTACCGCGAGCTGCCCTACGTCGGGGTGCTCAAGCCCGAGGTCTACGCCCGGACCTGAGCCCCGCCCCCGCCCCCGCCCCCGCCCCCGGCCGGCGCCCGAGCCCCGCTCGCATCGGCGTCCATCGAGCGGACGTTCAGCGGGCTCTCAGCGAATCGGACTACGGTAGAGGCCGGTGGCGTGGAGGCACCCTCCATGCCCGACCCTCGAACCGCGGAACCGGGCGGTCGGAGGCGGGCGCGGAGTCCCCGTCACGCCGGCTGGACCCGGTTCGCCGACGCGTTGGTCTGGGCTCGCAGGCGCGCTCCCCGCGCGCACGATGTTCGCTTCGTGCGTGACTGCGGGGCTCGCGGGCTTGTTCCCCGCGCGCACATGTTCGCTTTGTGCGTGACTGCGGGGCTCGCGGGCTTGCTCCCCGCGCGCACATGTTCCCTTTGTGCGCGACTGCGGGGCTCGCAAGCTCACTCCTCGCGCGCACGGTGTACCGTCGAATGACCGCGGCGCGGTAGTTTCGCGCCTCGGGGTCGAGCCGGCCCGCAAGGCGGCTCCGGCCGCCGCCCCGGGCGGCGACACCATCAGACGGTCAGGACGTCGATCAGGAGGATGCGGGCGCCTCGGCGCTCGACAACAGCATGGAACGTACGCGTTTCTTCCGCCGACCGGTGGTCTGGATCATCCTGGTCATCCTCGGCGCCGTTGTGCTCAGTCAACTGTTCACCGCTGGTCCCAGCTACCACCGGGTGGACACTTCCGTTGCGCTCGACCAGCTCAACACCGGCAAGATCAAGAAGGTCGTCTTCCAGGACAAGGAACAGACGATCCAGCTCGACCTGGAACAGAAGGCCAAGTTCGGTGACACGAACACCGACCGGATCGAGGCGCAGTTCCCGTACGAGGTCGGCGCCGAGGTCTGGAACGAGGTGCTTGAGGCCAAGGCGAACAACCGGGTCACCGGCCCGGCCGACGCCAAGGTGTCGTCCGACAGCATCTGGGTGAGCCTGCTGGTCAACCTGCTCCCGATCGCCCTGCTGGTGCTCCTGCTGCTCTTCTTCATGTCGCAGATGCAGGGCGGCGGCTCCCGGGTGCTCAACTTCGGCAAGTCCAAGGCGAAGATGATCACCAAGGACACGCCGAAGACCACGTTCGCGGACGTGGCCGGGGCCGAGGAGGCCGTCGAGGAGCTGCACGAGATCAAGGACTTCCTGCAGAACCCGGCGAAGTACCAGGCCCTGGGCGCCAAGATCCCGAAGGGCGTGCTGCTCTTCGGCCCGCCCGGCACCGGTAAGACGCTGCTGGCCCGCGCGGTCGCCGGCGAGGCCGGGGTGCCGTTCTACTCGATCTCCGGCTCGGACTTCGTGGAGATGTTCGTCGGTGTCGGCGCCAGCCGGGTCCGCGACCTCTTCGAGCAGGCCAAGGCGAACGCCCCGGCGATCGTCTTCGTCGACGAGATCGACGCCGTCGGCCGCCACCGCGGCGCCGGCATGGGCGGCGGTCACGACGAGCGCGAGCAGACCCTCAACCAGCTGCTCGTCGAGATGGACGGCTTCGACACCAAGGGCGGGGTCATCCTGATCGCCGCCACCAACCGGCCGGACATCCTCGACCCGGCGCTGCTGCGCCCGGGCCGCTTCGACCGGCAGATCCCGGTCGACGCCCCCGACATGGAGGGCCGCAAGGCGATCCTGCGGGTGCACGCCAAGGGCAAGCCGTTCACCCCCGACGTCGACCTCGACGCGGTGGCGCGGCGCACCCCGGGCTTCAGCGGTGCCGACCTGGCCAACGTGATCAACGAGTCCGCGCTGCTCACCGCCCGCAAGGACCAGCGGGCGATCACCAACGACTCCCTGGAGGAGTCGATCGACCGGGTGATCGCCGGTCCGCAGCGCCGCACCCGGGTGATGAGCGACCAGGAGAAGAAGATCACCGCGTACCACGAGGGTGGGCACGCGCTGGTCGCCTGGGCGCTGCCGCACGCCGCGCCGGTGCACAAGGTGACGATCCTGTCCCGCGGCCGGTCGCTCGGGCACACCCTGGTCCTCCCCACGGAGGACAAGTACACCCAGACCCGCGCCGAGATGGTCGACACCCTGGCGTACGCGCTGGGTGGCCGGGCCGCCGAGGAGCTGGTCTTCCACGAGCCGACCACCGGCGCCGGCAATGACATCGAGAAGGCCACCCAGCTGGCCCGCGCGATGATCACCCAGTACGGCATGAGCTCGAAGCTCGGCGCGATCAAGTACGGCACCAGCGGAGACGAGCCGTTCCTCGGCCGGAACATGGGCCACGAACGGGACTACTCCGACGTCGTCGCCGCGGAGATCGACGGCGAGATGCGGGCGCTGATCGAGCTGGCCCACGACGAGGCCTGGGAGATCCTGGTGGAATACCGGGACGTCCTGGACAACATCGTGCTGGAGCTGATGGAGAAGGAGACCCTCTCCACCGCCGACATGGCCCGGATCTGTGCCCGGGTCGCCAAGCGTCCGCCGATGGCGCCGTACCACGGCTTCGGCAAGCGCCAGCCCTCCACCGAACCGCCGGTGCTCACGCCGACGGAGAAGGAGGCGCTCAAGGTGCAGGCCCAGACCGACGGCGCGGAGGCCACGGTGGGCGGCAGCAGCCCGAACAGCAACAACTCGGACGGTACGCACTGAGCACCGACCCGACGGCCAGTTCCCGGGAGGACCGGGGACTGGCCGTCTCCGCGACCGAACCGGACGGCGACGACGCCCTCGATTACGTCGCCGCGCGCCTGATCAGCGGAAAGCTCACCGGTCGACCCGTCGAGGAGACCGTGGACCTCGGGCGGATCGAGAAGGCGGTCCGCGAGATCCTCATCGCGGTCGGGGAGGACCCGGACCGCGACGGGCTCCAGCAGACGCCGGCCCGGGTCGCCCGCGCGTACGCCGAGCTCTTCGCCGGGCTCCGGGTCGACCCGTCCCAGGTGCTGAGCACCACGTTCGAGGCCAACCACGAGGAACTGGTGCTCGTCCGGGACATCGACGTGATGAGCCTCTGCGAGCACCACCTGCTGCCGTTCCGGGGCAGTGCCCACATCGGCTACATCCCGGGGCCGGACGGCCGGATCACCGGCCTGTCCAAGCTGGCCCGGCTGGTCGAGGTCTTCGCCCGCCGGCCGCAGGTCCAGGAGCGGCTCACCTCGCAGATCGCCGACCTCCTGATGGAGCGGCTCGCGCCGCGCGGCGTGCTGGTGGTGCTCGAGTGCGAGCACATGTGCATGGCGATGCGGGGCATCCAGAAGTCCGGCGCCCAGACCATCACCTCCGCCGTACGGGGCAGTCTTAAGCGCGACGCCAAGTCGCGCGCCGAGGCGATGGCGCTGATCCACCGCTGACCGGCACCGGCCGGCCGTCCCGCACCCGGGCCGGCCGGCCGTCGCGCGTCAGCAGACCCGCGCCGACCAGACCCGCACCACCCCGCCGGCACCGCCGGGCCCCGGCACCGCACCGTCCCGCCGGCACCGCTGGGCCCCGGCACCGCTCAGCCCCGCCGGCACCGCTCAGCCCCGCCGGCACCGCTCAGCCGGCCAGCATCGCGAGCAGCAGGCCCGCGCTGACCAGCACCGCCGGGACCAGGCACACCAGCGCCCCGAGCCGGGCGGTGCGGTCCACCCGGCGACCGTCCGGCGGCGGGAACAGCCGCCCGACGCCGACCCAGCCCGCCACGAACGCCACCGCCGGCATCGGCAGCCCGCAGATCAGCGCGGCCACGCTCGCCACCCCCGTGCCGGTCGCCACGAAGAGGGCCACCTGGAGGACCGGCACCAGCAGCGCCAGCGGCGCGTACACCAGCAGGTTGCGTGGGCGCGACGGCCAGGCGGCCAGGCGGGGCAGCCCGCGCGCGGCCAGCGCGGCGTCCGCGGCGTCCGCCTGGCCCCGGGCGGCCCGGAGCGCGGCCAGCACCGCCGCCGGCCCAGCCGCCATCGACCGGGTCGCCTCGGTCAGCTCCGGCGGGGTGGGAACCAACGAGATCGCCGGTACGCCCCGCTCGCGCAGCCGCCCCTCCTGCGACGCCAGCCGCGTGCGTACGGCCGTCAGCTCCTCCCGGGCGGCCTGCACCGACCGGGCCTGCTCGCCGGCGGCGGTGGTCGCCTCGCGGCGTACCCCGTCGAGCTGACGGGCGGCGGCGAGGTACTCGATCCACGCCGCGGAGACCGGGTCCGTGTCCCCGTCGACCCCGGCGGGCCCGCCACCCTCGGCGCGCCCCGTCGACGGGTCGGCGCCGGAACGCTGGCGCCCCGGTCCGGCGTGCGCCCCCCTGGTCCGCGCCCCGCCGCGAGTCATGCCGCCTCCCCCTCCTCGGCGAACGGCACCAGCACGGTGCCCTGCTCACCCGGGCCGTCCCAGAGCACCGCCCGGCCGGGTCGGGGCCGCCACTGCACCGGCCGGCCGAAGACCGACGTGAGCTGGGCGCCCGGCAGGTCCACCACCGCCACGGCGGCGAGCTTCTCCACCTCGCCCTCGGGCTCGAGCAGCGCCGCGAACGGCGGGGCAGTGCGCCACCGGCCGAGCAGGTGCCGGCCAGCCGGCGGACCCTCGCGCAGCAGCGCGCGCAGCCGCTCCACGGGCAGCTGCGCCGGCGTCGGCACGTCCACGCCGAAGACCACCAGGTAGGCCGGCTCGGTGTCGTCCAGGGCGGCGAGCAGGCCGGCGAGGTCCACCGTCTCCACCGGATGCCGCCCGGCCAGCTCGGCCGCCAACGCCTCGGCCAGGGGGCGGCACTCCTCGTCCGGTGCGGCGATCACGAAGCGGGCCGTGCCCGGCGCGTGGTGGGCCGCGGTGGAGCGCGCCGCCGTCGCCAGTAGTCGGGCCGCGCCCGACCCCGGACCGAGCACCGCCAGGTTGCGACCCGGAGCCGGCCCGAGCGGCACCGCGACGGTGCTCCGGGGTACGTCCAGCGCCCGGCCCAGCAGGGCGGCGGGACCGGGCGCCTGCCCGGCCAGCGCGGCCCGGTGCCGGGGGTCGTTGCGCAGCAGGGGGCGGGCGTAGCCGGCGAAGACCACCGGCGGGCCGACGCCCTCCGGGCGGGCCGACCAGAGCCGGCGCCGCAGCTCCTCCACCGTGTCGGGATGGTCCTGCGGGTCCGGGAAGTGGACCATCCGCTCGTGCCCCCGGATGGCGCCCCGGGGCCCGCCGAGCCCGCCGGCGGTGTTCACCACGGCGCTGCCCACCGGTAGCCCGGCCGCCGAGTCGTTCGTCGGCTCCAGCACCGCGCCCCCGCCCGGCAGCGCCACCCGCACCGGGAACTGCCCCAGCACCGAGTCCCGGTCCGTACGCGAGCCCAGCCCCAGGTCGCCCTCGCCGGCCAGGACCAGGTGCACGCCGTACGCGCGCCCGGTGCGGGCCAGCGCGTCCAGCCGGGCGGCGGCGTCCGCGGCCAGCCGGTCCCGCTCGGCGAAGAGCATCGGCAGGCTGTCGAGCACGCAGACGATCCGGGGCATGGCGCGGTGCTGCCGCAGCTCCGCGAAGCGCTGCCCGCCGGCCCGGCCGCCCGCCTCCTCGCGCCGTCGCACCTCCGCGGTCAGCTCGTCGAGCAGGCTCAGCACGTACTCCCGGTCCGCGGCCATCGCGGCGGCCCGCACCTGCGGGATCCACGACCGGTCGCGCTCGGTCTGGAGGAACTCCACGAAGGACTCGCCGTCGGCGAGATCCACCAGGTAGAGGGCGAGCTCGTCAGGACCGTACCGGGCCACCAGCCCGAGCAGTGCGGTGGTGAGGAAGGTGGACCTGCCCGCCCCCGAACGGCCGCTGACGAGCCAGTGCGGCGTCAACTCCGCGAAGCCGAGCGAGACGGCACGGCCGCCGGCGTCGCCGACGGTCGTGGTCAGCCCGTCCACCCCGCTCGCCGTCCACGGTTCCTCGTCGGCCCCGGGCAGCAGGTCGGTCAGCGCCAGCCGGGAACCGGCCTCCACCTGCGCGCCGAGCCGCCGGCAGATCGCGTCGACGAGTTCGGCCGGCGGCTCGGCCTCGACGAAGACCGGCGAGTTGAGCCCGCCCGGAGGACCGGCGGCGGGGGCGGCGTACGACCCACCCGGCGGATCGCCCAGCAGCGCGTACGCGGTACGGACCGCCAGCGTCGTGGTCAGTGGCAGCGGCTCCCGGTCGCCGTGCGGGCCCGGCGCGGGCCAACCGGCGACGACGAGGTGCAGCCCGGCGGCCGGGCCCGGCGCGGCCAACGCCTCGATCCGGGCCAGGTCGGTGGCCCCCGTCGACTCGGGCAGCGCGGCGATCACCAGCAGCAGCGTACGGTCGTGCCGGCGCCGCCCGCTCGTCCCCGGAGCCACCCACTGCTCCGCCTCGGTGAGCACCGCCCGCAGGCCGGCGACGTCCACCGCGGGGGGTGGCAGCAGACCCGCGTCCGCGAGCGGCGCGAACGGCGCGAGGACGGCGCCGGTCGCGTCCACCGCCCGGACCAGCAGCGCCCCGGCGGGGGTCGCCGCCAGAACCCGCAGCAGTACGGCCCGGAGCAGCCCCGCCACCCGGGAGTCCCGCGCGTCGGCGTCCACCGAGAGATGGCCCGTGCCGAGCAACGGCACCAGTGCGGGGAACCGCGCGTCGTCCAGCGGCGCCGCGGTGCCGACCCGGACGAAGGGCGGCGGCCCCTCGCCGGCCGGGACGGTCGGCGCCATCGTCTCCAGGGGAGCGCCCGCCCAGTCCGGCGCGAGTACCGCCGCCGCGACCCGGAGGCGGTCCGCCAGCTCGTACTGGCGGCGCTGGTCGGCGGGGGCGGGACGGGTGTCGTCGAGGACGCCGGCGGCAGCGGTCACCGCGGCGGCGGCCCGCCGGTGCAGTGCGGCGGCGCGGTTCGTGCCTGCCTTCGGACCGGCCACCGCGTCCACCCCCTCTGCCCGAGGTCGGCAACCCCTCCCCGCGCAGAGACGGTATCCCAGGCGGGACGACTCGTCCGGGATGCGCCACGGCACTGCGCCGGTGTTGTCGCGGAACTCACCAATGGGGAGCGGTCCGTCACGATCCGCTGGATCTGGGGCATTGGGTCTACCGCGCCCAGCCGCTAGCCTCAGAGGGTGGAATCAGTGCAGCCCCCCGCCGGTTCCCAGGTCTCCCGCGTACCGGCGCAACGGCCCCCCTCCGACCACCTGGCCCCGCCCTCGACGGCCCCGGCGCCGGAGCGGCCCCGACGGCGGCTGCGCACCGTGGTCACCGTGGTCGTGAGCGTCGTCGTGGCGCTCTGCCTCGGCGGGGTGGCCGCCGGATACGTGCTCTACCAGCGAGCCGCCGCGCCCGATCGGAGTGCACCCGACGTGGTGGTGGACAACTACCTCCGCGCCTTCCTCGTGGACCGCAACGACACCCGCGCCGACCTCTTCACCTGCGCCAAGAGAGAGGGAAACAGCCCTCTACGGGCGTTACGCGATGACCTGGTTGTACGTGAACGGCGATTCTCGACTGCCTTCATGATCAGCTGGGGCAGCCTCCAGGTGCAGAAACAGGGCGAAAGTGCGGAGGTTCGGGTTGACCTGATCGTTTCTGCTCATGTGGATGGGATTTCCCAGAGTGACCGGCAGTCGTGGCGATTCACGACCCGTCTCGAAGACGAGTGGCGTGTCTGCTCGGGAGATAGGGCTGCCTGAACCGCTATTCGATCCAGAGCAGGTGTACCGGAATTTCCAGCGTGCTCGGGGATTGACCCCGCCAGGCCCAGCGGTACCACTCCACCTCCGGGGTCACCCGGACGCAGATGTCGCCTTCCGCACCGGAGTAGGTCTCGGTGACGGCCCGCAGGTCCCGATGCTCGACGGAATCGACCACGTGCACCACCCGGCGACCCGTGACGGCGTCCGCCTCGAAGACCGGAGTCGGCGCGCGGTGCGCGGGAGCGTCCAGGGAGACCAGGCGGACGCCCGCGTCGCGGTCTGCCGGGACGACGAGCTGCCGGACCCCGACCGTCTCCACCCAGACGCGCTCCACCGGCACGAGGGGCGCGAAGACCTCCACCTGGTCGGACTCCGCGCGGTACCACTCGTGCTCGGGGATGACCGGCACATAGGTCCGGCTGCCCTGCACCACCCGTTCGTCGGCGCGCAGGTCGCCGCGCCAGCCCAGGCCGGGCAGCCCGACCAGGACACGTTGCCCCCGCAGCTCGACCCGGGCGGTGGCCGGCACGATCTCGATCGGTCGGGGGGGCTGGGGCGCCCAGTCGGGATGGTCGGCGAACGGGTCGGGAAGCGGATCGTTCATGACGGCGTGCGTCTCATCCCGCGCGCTTGAGCGGCGCGCCTCGCGAGCGCATGAACGGCACCGGGTCGATGGCGCCCCGGCTGCTCCGGTCCCCGTCCTCGTGCACCTCGTAGTGCAGGTGCGGGCCGGAGGAGTTGCCGCTGCTGCCCACCTCGCCGATGACCTGACCGGCCTCCACGAGCTGACCGACGGAGACCCGGGGCTTGCTCGCCATGTGGCAGTAGCGGGTCACGAACCCGCCGGCGTGCAGAACGTCGACGAACCAGCCGCAGCCGCCCTTGTTGGGCCAACCGTCCACGTTGCAGCTGAGCCGTCCGCGGTTGTCCGGGTCGCACCGGGACACCAGCACGCGGCCGGTGGCCGCGACCCGGATCAGGGTGCCCTTCGGGGCGCCGATGTCGACCCCGTTGTGCCCGGGTCGGCTCGCCGTACGGAAACCCGAGCCGACGCCGCCCGGAATGGGCGCCGTCCAGCCGGAGGAGGCGATCCGCCCGCCGGCGGCGCGGTCGCAGGCCTGCTTCCCCTCGACCAGCACGACCCGGGCGGCCCCGCCGGCCAGCGCGTTGACGATCCGGGAGGCGAGTTCCTCGTGCTTGGCGTACGCGTCCGGGAAGGCGCTGATCTGTACGGCCTGCGCCGCCCGGGTCAGCGACATCCGCTCCCAGCCGGGCACCTTGACGAGCTTCTCGTAGAACTTCCGGGCCGCGTACTCGGGCGTCATCCGCTGTGCGACGCTGCCCCAGCCCGCCCGCTGTTGGAAGAGGCCGACGGAGTCGTGGTCGGCGCCGATGCCCTCGTTGGGCAGGTTCTCGGACTGGCCGACGGTCCGGTTCGCCAGATTGAGAAGTCGGGACTCCTGCATGGCGGTCGCCACCGCGACCACCCAGCCGCGGGGCGGCACCTTCATGTCCTGCCCGACCTTGATGATCCGCGCGGCGTTTCGAAGCTGCCGATCGCCGTACTGGGACATCCGAGGCATGTTTCCCCGGACGTCGACGCGCTGGTTCTCCCTGCACTCCATGCTCGCCGGGGTCACCCGGTCACCCGGGTCTCCGCCCAGTTCGGTGAGGAAGAAGGCGCCGGCACCGCCGGTGCAGCAGAGCAGGGCGAAGACCGCCGTCAGCGCGGCGGCCAGGGCGCCGAGCCGGACCTGTCGGCGGGGTCGGGTCTCGTCGCTCATTGCTGCTCCCAGTCCACCGCGTCCACCAGCCACCGCCCGTCGGGCGCCACCAGTTCGAGACGGAGCCGTCCCGAGTCGAGCGGGACGAGCACCTCGACGAAGTTCTCGGCCCGGGCCCGGAGCGTGACCTGCCCGGCCACCTGCCGGGCTGGTACGTCCGACGGGTCGGCGCCGGCCAGCTTCTCGGTCAGGGCCGGCGTCGACAGGGGGCGCATGCCCTCCTGCCACCGGTCCGCCGTGAAGCCGGGCCCGCCTAGCCAGGCGGCGACGAAGCGTTCGGCGGTCTTCTCCGGCGTCAGGTCGCCGGGCCGGGTGACCGGCGAGGGGGGCGCACCCGTCGAGAACGCCCCGTCGTCACCGGCGGTCGGGGCGACCGTGGTGATCGGCTGGCTCGGGCGGTTGCTCAGGCCGGCCGTCGGGTCACCGGGGCCCGAGACCAGCCGCGCCGCCCCGATGATCCCGAACACGACGACGGCGATGCCGATCGCGACGCCGAGCCGGGACCGGAGCACCCGGGTGAACAGGAATTCGACCGCCCGACGCACCGCACTCACCGCGCCTCGGAGCGGATCCGCGGAGTGGGCCGCTCCGGCTCACGTTCCGCCGATCCGGGACGGTAGATGACGAACGACGGGTTCTCCTCCGGCACGTCGGGCTCCGTCCAACTGGCGGGTTGCCGGCGTCGGGGTCGGGGCGCGACCGGGCGGGAGGCGCCCTGCTCCTTGGCCGGCGGCTCCGCCTCGGTGGCCTGCTCGCGACCGTCGGGCCGCTGCCGCTCCCCACCGGCGCGGGGGGCGGCGTGTGCCGGATCCTCCCGCCGGGCCTCGGGCCGCAGGACCGTCTGTTCCGCCACGACGGCACGCCGCCGCCCCGTCGCCGGCTCGACCGTGCCACCGGGCTCCGCCACGTCGAGCCGCGCGGCCGCACGCATGTCCCGGAAGAAGCGCCGGTGCCAGGAGCCGGCCGAGCTGACCGCCTCGCTGCTGTCCTTGCCGCCGAGCTGGGTGATCCGCCGGTAGGGCCGCAGCAGCAGCCAGCCGACGACCCCGCAGAGCCAGACCAGCACCACCTGGAGCCAGCCGGGCAGGGTGGGCGTGCTCATGATGAGGTCGACCGCGAATAGGTAGATGGCGGCACCGGTGCCGAAGATGGCGATGTTGAAGACGGCGGCCACCACCGCGTTCGCCAACCGCCGCAGCCCGGCGCTGGCCGGGCGCATCAGGCCCACCGTGCCCAGGATCGGCGCGGCGATCACCGCCCAGCGGAAGATCAGGAAGCCCAGCAGCACCAGCAGCGACGCGGTCAGGTCGAACATCGCGAAGAGCACGGCGGCGAGCACCGCGATGAAGCCCGCCCCCACCCGGTCCATGTCCCGGACGCCCTGGAGGTACTCGTACGCTTCCGGGTCCTCCTCCTTGATCTGCTGCGCTACCCGCGCCCACTGTTGCTGCTTCGCCTTGATGGTGGCGCCTCGCGTGGCCGGGTTCGACCGGAGCTTCGCCGCCTCCTCCCACGAGAGCGACTTGGCGTCGTAGAGGGCTGCGCCGTACTTCTTCGCGGTCTCGCTGTCGGCGGAACCGAGCACTCCCCGCAACCAGTTGCGGTAGAGCATTGCCTCCGTAGCCGTGTCACTGGCGCGAACGGCGGGCGGTCGCTTGTCGACGCAAGCATCGGGATTTGGTAGAGCGCATTTATCGGCTGGGATGTCCTTCGTCGCGGGGCCGACGGCGTCGTGGACCACGCCCAGGGTGCTGACGAGGGTGCCGTCGGCGATGTTGGCCGACTTGACCGGCCAGGCGGCCAGGGCGGTCACCGCCACCATCACCAGCAGGGCCCAGCCCGCGGTGGTCATCGCGTTGCTCATGTCCGACTGACGGGAGCGCCAGAGCAGGTAGAGCCCGACCACGCAGAGCGTGACGATGCCGAAGACGCTGAACACCTTCTGGTAGACGGCCTTGGTCGCCTGGTCGACCAGCGGGTCCGCCCAACCCCACATGGAACGCGGGTCCCAGGCGCGCTCCCGCAGCGCGTTCGACGCGCCCACGATCGCCGTAGCGATCATGAATTCGCCGTTGGCGACCGTGTTGGTGAACTTGTAGTCGGGATGCAGCACGGGGGTGGCGCAACCGCTCTCCACGTCGTACGTGGTGTAGCTGTATCCGGCGTAGCCGTAGTCGCTGTAGAACCCCTTGGGGCCCGGCAGCTTGGCCGACTCCGGGCGGGAGGCGAACCATCCGGCGAGCCCGGAGTCGGGTGCACCGGGGGTCGGCGCGTTGCGGCACTTGACTTCCGTTTCCGAGACTTCCTTGAGTTTGCCGACGCAGGTGCGGAAGTCGGCCTGCCACTCCTGGGTGGTGCAGAGGTCGGCCCGGGCCTGGGCCGGCAACGGCGCCGGGGCGGCCGCGGCGGCGCCTACGGCCGGCCAGCCGATGGTGGCCCCGGCGAGTACGCCGAGCGCGAGCAGGAACGCCGCCAACCGTGCCCGGGCCCGCGCCATGTCACGCCTCCATGTTCGGCAGGATTGCCGGCAGTACACCGGCCGCCGCGGCGATCGCGGCGGGGGTGGTGTCGAGGTGGTTCAGCAGGCCGTCGACGTACGAGACGTCGACCCGGACCTTCTGCACCCGCCCGTCGACGTCCCGCATCACGAACTCGCGGAAGCCCAGCCGGGCGGCGCTGGTGGCGTCGGCGGTGGAGAGGGAGGCCAGGGTGGCCTCGTAGCCGTCGTTGACGGGTACCCGCAGCAGCCGTAGCGCCTCGGAGGCGATCTCCGCGTCCTCGGCGATCCGGCCGACGAAGACGGTGGAGACCAGGTTCTGCACGTCGAGGCCGAGGATGTCGCGCGGGTTCTGCGAGGCCACCAACGCGGCCAGGTTCCACTTGCGGGAGTCGCGGGCGAGCCGGACCAGGAACGACCGTCCGGAGCGCCAGCCCTCCATGAAGTGCGCCTCGTCCAGGCCGACGAGCTTGCGCGACGACATCGAGCCGCCGTAGCAGCGGCGTACCGCGAGCCGGTGCGCGGTGTGCAGCATCGGCAGGGCCAGCGCTTCCTCGGCGGACCAGTACTCCCGCTCGATCTTCAGGTCGGGCAGCCGCAGCCCGGCCATGGTGATCACGGTGAGCGCGGCGTCCGCGCCGAGCAGCCCCTCCGGCGGCCGGCCGAAGAAGAGCATGGCGAGCGGCATCTCGGCCGTGTCCAGCAGCAGGTTGGCCAGTTCCTTGCCGGCGTCGTCGTCGAGCTGGCTGAGGCAGGCGACCACGTCGTCCAACGTGGACGTCTCCTCGGCCGGCACCTGGCGTACGGCGTGCCGGAAGAGAGTCGCGGTGGACGCCTCGCGGGCGACCTGCGGGGGCACCAGCATCATGCAGATGTCCTGCACCAGCATCCGCCGCTCGGCGCGGGCGTTGGAGACCGCGATCTCGAACTCCCGGTCGCCTGCCGCCCCGCTGCCGAACTCGCTGCGCAGCGGCGTCGGGATCAGCGAGTACGGGGCCAGTGTGCCGTGCTCGGAGCCGGTCAGGTTCAGCACCCGCGCGTAGGGGCGCAGCTCCGGCATGGCGCAGAGTCGGGCCAGCGGGCCGGACGGGTCGAGCAGCGTCACCTGGACCCCGCGCCGGGCCGCCAGGTAGCCGAGGGCGCCGAGCAGGGTGGACTTGCCACCGCCCGGTTCGGCGACGAAGACGGCGAGCCCGGAGCGTTCGCGTACCTCCATCGGGAAGTGCAGGTCGAGGAAGACGGGCCGGCGGCAGGTGCCGGCGGTGCGCCCGATGAGGTCGCCGCGCCGGTCGCCGACGGTGGAGGCGGCCTGCGGCAGCGCGGCGGCGAGCAGGTTGACCGGCATCCGCCGGACGTAGCCTGTGTTGGCGATCGGCTCGCCGGGGATGAACTCGCGGGCCAGCCAGTCCTGGTTCTTGGGGTGTTGCAGCGAGATCCGCAGCTCGCGCGAGTAGAGCTGGATCAGGCGGCGGGCCCGCTCCAGGCACTCCTCGCGGGTGCGGCCGCCGACGGCCAGGCGGTGCCAGCCGTGCGCGCGGGCGGAGTCGACCGGGAGCCCGGTGGTCATCTCGTCGCCGATCACGAGGGCCCGCTTGGCCAGCCGCTCGAGCTCGGGCGGGGCGTCGATGCCGTGCTCCGCGTAGTCGAGCTGCTGGGAGCGGATCATCCGCAACCGGTGTTCGAGGTTGCGGAAGGAGTCGCCCGAGCCGAGGATGTCGACCCGGGTGGAGAGCTCCATGGGCCAGGGCAGCCGCTCGTGGAAGTGCAGCCAGGGCTCGTGCCGCTCGGGGATCTCCAGCGGCTCCATCCGGCCGACGGCCAGGACGGCGACGTGCCGCTCCTCGCCGGTCATCCGGTTGACGAGCTTCACCGTGGAGCCGTACGGGCTGCGGTAGCGCTCGACCTGCTCGGTGAGGGCGAGCAGGTCGCCGCGTTCCCACCGCCCGTCGGTGAGCGGGGAGAGCTGGCCGGGGGGCGCCATGCAGAGCGCCACCGAGCGGTAGAGCAGCCACTCCAGCTCCTGCGCGGTGACCTGCCGCCCGCGCATGCCGAACGCGCCCAGCACCTCGTCGAACTGCTCGACGGTGCGGCCGAGCTTGCGGCGTTCGCCCTCGGCGACGCCCCGCCCGAAGGCGCGCAGCAGCCGCTCGGTGAGCGAGTCGCCCAGGGACCGCCGGGCGAAGGTGACGCCGAGGTAGGTCTGCCCCTCGGCGTGGTTGACCGAGAGCAGGTGCCGCTGCGCGGCCACCAGGTGGTCGCCCCAGCCGGCGGTGCCGGCAACGTCGGGCAGCGGGGCGGGGGTGTGCGCGTCGATGGTGCGGGCCCACTCGTCGGCCGGAAACGGCCGGGTGGTGCGCCGCAGGTGCAGCCGGAAACCGGCCAGCCCGGCGTACTGCTCGGAGATAGCCGAGAGCAGCGCCTCCCGTTCCGCGTCCGGCCGGAACGCCCAGCGGACCTCGGGCAGCCAGTACCAGGCGGTGACGGTGTTGGGGGTGAAGGTGAGGTGGCCGGCGATCTCGGTGATGGCCAGCTCGACCGCCGGATCCCGATCGCCGAACTTGATCTTCGGGGGCTTGACCCGGGCCGGCTTGACGGGCCGGTCACGCTTCTCGGCGGAGCGCTGGCGCGGCGCCGCCACCTCCCGGCCGGCCCGCTCCGGCGGTCGCTCGCCCGAGCGGCGGGACGGCCGTGCCGGCGCCGCGTCGGGTGCCGGCGCGAGCGACGCCGCGTGCGACGGCGGTGGGTCGAGCGGCGTGGGGTGCCCCGGTGCCTGGGGCGACGGCGGCGGGTCGAGCTGCGCCGGGTACGCCGGCACCTGGTGGTGCGGCGGTGGGTCGAGCGGCGCCGGGTGGGACGGTGGCGGATCGACCCGCGCCGGTTGGTGGGACGGCGTTCCCGTCGCGCCCGGCGGCGGGGCCTCCGCCGGCGGGTGCGGCATGGGTAGCCGGTCGTTGGGCTGCTGCGGCACACGGGAGCGTGCGGGCGGCCGGTGGGGCTGGACGTCCACGGGGTAGGGGGCCGCTCCCGGGACGGCCAGGTCGGCCGCGTCGGCCGTTGGCTTCGCCCGGGCGGTCGGCGGCAGCACGGCGGAGGGCGGCGGGGCCGACTCGATGGCGGCCGGCTGCTGCGGGCCGTGCGGCTGCTCGCGCCCGGGGCCCCGCTGGGAGGGCGTCGACCGCGTGCTGCCGGGGCGGGCCCCACCGAACAGGTCGAGGAAGGGCGAGTCGATGTCGGCGCTGTCGCCGGCGGCCTGCGGCTCGGGCGGCGGCATCCGGCGCTGCATCGGCCGGGGCGCCTGGAAGACCCCGACGCCGCCCTGCCCGGGCGTCGTCACGAGGGCCGGATCCAGGGTGACCTCGTCGGACTCCGGCTCGTCGGGGTAGTCGAACGACCGCGCACGGTTACCGTGCGGTGCGGCCGGGCGCCCTGCCGGGGAACCCGGCGTGGAACTGCGATTCATGCGACCGCCTCACCCGCGTCGTTCGACTGCCTGGTCGACGTGCGACCGGTCATGCCAGTTCCTCCCGGATCCTGATCCGACTGCCGACCAGGCGGGGGTCCCGCTGTTCCGCGGCCGGCTCCCGCGTCCGTCGCCAGTCGGTCAGCGCGGTGCGGATCACCATGCGCGCGGGCCGGTCCGGATCGACGTGCCGGAAGATGAACGAGGTGCTCACGATCGCGAGCGCGATCTCCCAGGCGGGGAAGAGCTCGACCTGGAACGTGAACAGCCAGTGGATGAACATGTAGAGGGGCACGAGCAGCATGAACAGTCCGTACTGGGCGTACGGCAGGTGGACCGGCAGGGTGTAGCCGGGCGGCCCGAGGTAGACCAGGCGAGCCCGGTAGATGTCGTCGTCGGTGCGCAGCCGCATCTCGTGCCCGCGCCTATTCGAAGATCAGGTCGATCAGGTAGTCGCCGATGAAGAACAGTGTGGCGGCTCCGGCGATGAAGGCGAGCCCGACGATGGCGATGGCCGAGCTGGTGAGCACCTTGGAGATCTCGCCCCGGCTGGCCCGCCCGATGAAGATGACCCCCAGGACGGCCAGCAGGATCGGGGCGATCTTGCTGGCGAAGAAGGTGACGACACCCTCGGTGTCGATGCCCTTGGGAGCGGGCTCGGCGAGTGGAGTCGAGGCCAGGGCGGAGAGCGTGTGGGCGGCGGACGTCGCCGTCTCCATCAGCTCGATGGCGATCACTGGAACCTCCCCAAGTCGCGGCCGGCGGCGCCGCGGTGGTGCAGTAGGCATGCCTGGCGGGAACGACGCTCCCTGTGCGTAGCGTCGGCGACGCTACGTTCGTTACCCACCACGGAGGGTGGTGAGCTTTGGGCGGATTTTCCCGCTTCGGCCCTCCCTCCAGGCTTCGCCATCTCGATGCCGGGCAATTCCAAAGGGTACGGGCAGGCACTCTTTGCGACAAGCCGCGAGGAGTCTGCCCGATACCACCTCGGCGACCGATCGTACACCTGTTCGAATGCGCATGTCACCGCCCTCGACCCGGCTGGCTCGGCGCACCCCGGCCGACCGGTACCGTCTAGCCGTGACCGATCTGGTGCGGGCCTCGACCCCGGTGGTGATGGGCGTCCTCAACGTCACGCCCGACTCCTTCTCCGACGGCGGACGGTACGCCGACCTCGACGCCGCAGTCGGACACGGCGTGCGGCTGCGGGCCGACGGCGCGCACCTGGTGGACGTCGGTGGCGAGTCGACCCGGCCCGGCTCCGACCGGGTCGACGCGGAGACCGAGACGGCCCGGGTGGTCCCCGTCGTCCGGGAGCTGACCGCCGCCGGCGTGCCGGTCAGCATCGACACCACCCGCGCCCGGGTCGCCGAGGCGGCCCTCGCCGCCGGCGCGGCCGTGGTCAACGACGTCTCCGGCGGCCTCGCCGACCCCGACATGGCCCGGGTGGTCCGCGACGCCGGCTGCCCGTGGGTGCTGATGCACTGGCGGGGCCACTCCCGCGAGATGGGGGAGCTGGCCCGCTACACGGACGTGGTGGCCGACGTCCGCGCCGAGCTGGGCCGGCGCGTCGACGAGGCGCTGCGGGCCGGAGTGCGGGCCGACCGCCTCGTCATCGACCCCGGGCTGGGCTTCGCCAAGACGGCCGCGCACAACTGGGAGCTGAGCACGCGCCTGCCCGAGCTGCTGGACCTCGGCTTCCCGCTGCTCTTCGCGTCCAGCCGCAAGTCCTACCTGGGTCGGCTGCTGGCGGGTCCCGACGGCGTTCCCCGCGCCACCGACGACCGCGACGTGGCAACCGTCGCCACCAGCCTGCTCGCGGTCGCGGCCGGCGCCTGGGGCGTACGCGTGCACGACGTCCGGGCCACCGTGGACGCCCTCGCCGTCTGGCGGGCCACGGGCGCGCCCCGCCTGACGCCCGCGGCCGACGGGGCCCGGGCGGGGGCCGACGCGGCGCGGAGCGCCGTCGAGCACGGAGGAGAGCGATGACCGACCGGATCCAGCTGACCGGCCTGCGGGCACACGGCCGGCACGGGGTGTACGACTTCGAGCGCGCCCAGGGCCAGGACTTCGTCGTCGACGCCGTCCTGGAACTCGACCTCGCCCCGGCGGCCCGCTCCGACGAGGTGGGCGACACCGTCCACTACGGCGAGCTGGCCGAGCGGCTGGTCGCGGTGGTCACCGGCGAGCCGGTGAACCTGATCGAGACCCTCGCCGACCGGCTGCTGACCGTCTGCCTGGCCGACGCCCGGGTCGACGCCGCCACGGTAACCGTGCACAAGCCGGAGGCGCCCGTCCCGCACGCCTTCACCGACGTGGCCGTCACGGTGACCCGGCGGCGGGACCGGTGACCCGCGCCCTGCTCTCCCTGGGCAGCAACCTCGGCGACCGGCTGGCGCACCTGCGCTCGGCCGTCTCGGCGTTCGGCGACGGCGTGCTCCTGGTCTCCGGCGTCTACGAGACCCCACCGTGGGGGGACGCGGACCAGCCCGCGTACCTGAACGCCGTGCTGCTGGCCGAGGACCCGGCCGCGGCCCCGTACGACTGGCTGGAGCGGGCCCGGGCGGCGGAGCGCGCCGCCGGGCGCACCCGCGACCCGCGGCGGCGCTTCGGGCCGCGCACCCTCGACGTGGACGTCATCGCCGTGTGGACCGACGGCGACGAGCCGGTGCTCAGCGACGACCCCGAGCTGATCCTGCCGCACCCCCGGGCCCACCTGCGGGCGTTCGTGCTGCGGCCGTGGATCGACATCCAGCCGTACGGCCGGCTGCCCGGGCACGGCTGGCTGACCGACCTGCTCAACACGGCTCCGGCGGCCGACGACGCGCTGGATCTGCGCCCCCGGCCCGATCTGGCGATAGAGTCGACGCCATGACCAAGTGGAGCCGGCCGGCATGACGCAGGCGCAGTCCCCACGACCGGGCGGGGCGGGGCCCGACCGCTCACGGATGGGCCCCACCCGGATCTCCACCCTGGTGGTCGCCGGTCTCGCCGCCGCCGCGGTGGCCTGGCTGCTGATCAGCAGCTTCTACTACGACTACCTTCCCGAGTTGCCCTGGCTGCCGGTGGTCACCCTCGCCGCGCTCGCGGTGCTGGAGGCGTACGCCGCGGTCAACACCCGGGGGCGCATCGAGCGCCGGCCGGGCCGCGAGCCGGTCAACCCGCTGCTGGTCGCCCGGTTCGTGGTGCTGGCCAAGGCGTCCGCGCTGGCCGGCGCCATCTTCGCCGGGGCCTACGCCGGGCTGACCGGCTGGCTCCTCGTGGAGCGTACGGACGCCGCGATGGGCGACCGGCCGATCGCCGGAGCCGGCCTGCTCGCCGGGCTGGCGCTGGTGGCGGCGGCGCTCTGGCTGGAGCGCTCCTGCCGGGTTCCGGAGCGGGATGACGACGAGGACCGCGAGCCCGACGGCCGGGAGGGCCGCCCCGGTCCGCGCTGATTCAGGGGGTTACGCCCGCCCCCGCGCGCGGGTACGGTGCCTGCGACCGGAGAGCAACGCCGCCCCGGTCCGCCCGCTCGTCGGACCTGGGCGGCGGCCACATGGGAGGCGGCGCCATGGGCTACGACGAATCGGGGCGCGGGTCGTCCGCCGAGCCCTCGTCCGGCATACCCGCCTCCGTGCTGGAGAACGTCTTCGACGACCCCGCGCACGGGGAGCCCGGCCGGGACCGGCTGGCCGTCCACCTGGTCTGGGAATCGCTGCTCCTGGCCGGGCTGGGCACCCTGACGTACCTGCTCTGGCGGGAGGACCCGGCGGCGCTGCGCGGCGACGGGCTGCGTTCCCTGCTCCTCGACGCGGTGGTGCTCGGACTGCTGGCGCTGGCCGCCGCGTTGAGCCTGCGGACCGCCGCGGTGAACCTGGCGCTCGGCCCGGTGGCCGTCGCCGCCGCGCTGCACATGGCCGAGCAGGGCGACCGGGGCGCCGGGGGCGCCGTCGGGCCTGGCCTGGCCGTCGCCGCGCTCGCCGGGCTCGCCCTGGCGTTGGCCGTGGTGGTGCTGCACGTCCCCGGCTGGGCGGCCACCCTCGCCGGCGCGGCCGGAGTGATCGTCTACGTCGAGCAGCGCTCCGCGCCGGTCCTGCCGCAGGGCGACTACGATCCGGGACGCGACGCGCCGTACCTCTTCGCCGGCTTCGCGGCCGTCGCGCTGCTCGGCGGGCTCTTCGGGGCGGTGCGGGCGGTCCGCCGGCTGGTCGGTCGGTTCCGTCCGGTCGTCGACCCGGCCCGCCGCCGTGGCGTGGTGGCGGCCGTGGTCACCACCGGCGCGCTCGTCGTCTCGACCGTGCTGGCCGCGCTGGCCGGCATGCTCACCGCCACCCGGGACGCCGGGCCGGTCGCGCCCGACGTCGGGCTGGACTGGACGGTGCTGGCGGTCGGGGTGGCGCTGCTCGCCGGCACCAGCGCCTACGGCCGCCGGGGCGGCGTCCTCGGCACCCTGCTGGCGGTCTGCCTGGTCACGGTCTTCCTGGCGTACGCGCGGGCCCGGGGGTGGACCGTGGACCGGTGGGCGGTCGGCGCGGGAACGCTCGGCGTCGGGCTGCTGGTCACCCGGCTGGTCGAGGCGTACGGGCGGCCGGCGACCGGTGCCCCGGCCGAGCCGCGTCGACCCGTGGACGGCCCGACCGGCGCGGGCTGGTCGGCGCCCCCGGCGGACCCGGTCGGCGACTGGCCGCCGGCCGTGCCGACCCGGTCCCCCGAGAGTCCCGTGGATCCGTGGAACGCTCCCCGGTGGGAGACCGGCCCCCGCCACTGGGACGCGGGCGACCGGTGAGCCGGTGCCGCGTCCGCCGGGCCGGGAGTGATCTCGCCGGTTAGGCTCGGCGGCATGACCGACACACCACCGACCTCCGCCGGCCCGTCCTTCGAGGAACTCGACGCGCTGTCCACCGAGGAGCTGCGGGAGCGGGCGTTCGCGGTCGCCCGGGAGCGCCACGACGTGCGCTTCTTCTGGTCGGTACTGCGGCACCTGCCCAACGCGGACGAGGCCGCCGCCCTGGACGGCGCGCCCAACTCGGTCGGACCGACGATCGACGAGGCGGCGGCGCTGTGGCGGGAGTTGACCGGCCACGGCTACGAGGAGTCGGCGCCGCTGCTGCGGGCCGCCTTCATCGACTACCTGATGAAGCACCCGCGGCGCTGACGACGACCGGCGGGCCCGGAGAGGTTTGCCCCCCGCGGTCGGCCGGGAACTGACCGGATCATGGCGCTGACCAACTCGTCGCGGACCGGCGGTCGTTACGGGACGGCGGCGGGCACGGGCGCGCTCGCCGCCCTCCTCCTGGTCGCGGTGTGCGGCAGCCCGGCGTACGTCGGCTGGGCCGCGGGCACCGACCCGAACTCCGCCGGCGGCTGGTACCTGCAACTGCTCTCCTGGCCGGCGTGGCACTTCGACGGCGACGGGGCGACCGGCGGCCTGCTCGTGGCGAACCTGCGGGCCGTCCTGCTGGTCATCCTCGCGGCGCTCTTCCTCTACCTGCTGCCCGCGTCCCAGGTGGCCCGGGTGCAGGGCTCGGGGACGCAGTTCTTCTCCGGCTGGGCCGCGTACGTACTGGCCAGCGGCTTCGCCTCGCTGCTCGCCGCCTTCCTCGGCCCGGAACCGTCGCTGCTCACCGCGATCCAGTCGGCCGGCACCGGCGCCACGTACGGCTTCCTCTCCGGCTGGATCATCGGCGTCGCCAGCCTCGGCGGTCGCGCCTGACCCGGCCGGCCCCTATCCCTCGGACCGGCCGAGTTCGAGCAGCCGCTCCCGGCTGAGCACGCCGACCGGCCGCCCGTCCTCGGTCACCACCACCCGCTGCGCGGTCGAGGTGAGCAGCACCGCGAGCGCGTCGTACGCGGAGCCGCCCAGCGGCATCGTCGGCAGGCCGTCCACCCCGGCCGCCGGCAGCGCCTCGACGACCTCGCCGGTGACCGGGGTGACCGCCAGCCGCCGGATGCCCCGGTCGACGCCCACGAACTCCCGGACGAAGGGCGTGGCGGGCGAGCCGAGCACGGCGGCGGGGGTGTCGTACTGCTCCAGCCGCCCGCCCTCGGAGAGCACCGCGATCCGGTCGCCCAGCCGGACCGCCTCGTCCAGGTCGTGGGTGACCAGCACGATGGTCTTGCGCACCTCGGCCTGCAACCGCAGGAACTCCTCCTGCAACCGGGTACGCACGATCGGGTCGACGGCCGAGAACGGCTCGTCCATCAGCAGCACCACCGGGTCCGCGGCGAGCGCCCGGGCCACCCCGACCCGCTGCCGCTGCCCGCCGGAGAGTTCGTGCGGGTAGCGGCGGCCGAACGTGCCGGGGTCGAGCCCGACCAGTTCCAGCAGCTCGTCGACCCGGCGGCGGCTGCGCTGGCGCGCCCAGCCGAGCAGCCGGGGCACGGTGGCGACGTTGGCGCTGACCGTCTGGTGCGGGAAGAGCCCGACGTTCTGGATGACGTAGCCGATCCGGCGGCGCAGCCGGACCGGGTCGACCCGCGTGACGTCCTCGCCGTCCAGCAGGATCCGCCCGCCAGTGGGCTCGATGAGGCGGTTCACCATCCTGAGCACGGTGGACTTGCCGCATCCGGAGGGCCCGATCAGCACCACCAGCTCACCGGCGGCGATGTCCAGGTCCAGCTCGCGTACGGCCTCGGTGCCGTCCGGGTAGCGCTTGCGGATGCCCTCCAGCGTGATCGACGCCGCGCGCGGCTCGGCGAGGTCCGTGCCCTCCGGGGTAACGTCCACACATGTCCTTCCGCCTGAGCTACCGGGCCGACCCGGGTAACCCGTGGTTCTCCTGGCAGTACGTGCGGGACAACTCTGACACGATCCTCGCCGCCGTGCGGGAGCACGCCTCGCTGACCGGTCGCGCGGTGCTGATCGCCGCCCTGATCGCGCTGCCGCTGGCGGTGGTCGCGTACTGGTACCGCTCGCTCGCCGGGCCGGTCCTGGCCTTCACCGGGGTGCTCTACACGGTCCCGTCGCTGGCGCTCTTCGCGTTCGTCGCCCCCTACCTGGGCATCGGCGCGGTGACCGCGCTCAGCGTGGTGGTCCTCTACGCGCTGCTGGTGATCGTCCGCAACGCCGTGGCCGGGCTCACCCAGGTGCCGGCCGAGGTCCGCGAGGCGGCGGAGGGGATGGGGTACGGCCGGTGGGGCCGGCTGTTCCGGGTCGAGCTGCCGCTGGCCCTGCCGGGCATCCTCACCGGACTGCGGCTGGCCACCGTCTCCACGGTGGCCCTGGTGACCGTGGGAGTGGTGATCGGGCGTGGCGGTCTGGGGCAGCTCATCTTCGCCGGCTTCCAGAACAACTTCTACAAGGCGCAGATCATGACCGGGACGCTGCTCTGCGTCCTGCTCGCCCTGGTGCTGGACCTGGCTCTCGCCGGCGCGGGCCGCCTGCTGACCCCCTGGCTGAGGCGGGCCCGGTGAGCGCGAGGAACGCAGCGCAGCGGAGTCCCGCAGTCGCGAACGGAGGGCCAGCCCCGGTGAGCGCGAGGAACGCAGCGCAGCGGAGTCCCGCGGTCGCGAACGGAGGGCCGGTCCGGTGAATCCGGTAGAGGCGGCGCTGGTCTGGCTCAACGACCCGCTGAACTGGACGAACCCGGGCGGAATCCTGGACCGGCTCGGCGAGCACCTGTCGATGTCGGCCGCGGCGGTGGCGCTCGGCTGCCTGGTCGCCTGGCCGATCGGGCTCTGGCTGGGGCACACCGGGCGGGGCGGCGGCCTGGTGGTGCTGGTGTCCAACGTCACGCTCGCCGTCCCGACGCTCGCCCTGCTCACCATCCTGCCGCTGACCTTCCTCGGTTTCGGCCGGCCGTCGGTGGTGGTCGCGTTGGCCGTCTTCGCGGTGCCGCCGCTGCTGGCCAACGCGTACACGGGGGTGCGACAGGCCGATCCGGAGGCCCGGGACGCGGCGCGAGGCATGGGCTTCTCCGGTTGGCAGCTGCTGCGCCGGGTCGAGCTGCCGCTGGCGGTGCCCTACCTGGCGGCGGGGTTCCGCACGGCGGCGGTGCAGGTGGTGGCGACCGCCGCGCTGGCGTCCTTCGTCAACGGCGGCGGCCTGGGTCAGATCATCCGCGCGGGCTTCGGGCTGGACATCGCCGCGGGCGGCGGCCAGATCCTCGCCGGCGGCCTGCTGGTGGCCGGGCTCGCCGTACTGCTGGAGCTGGTGCTGGCCATGGTCGAACGGCTGGTCACGCCGCGTCCGCTGCGCTCCGGCGGGCGCCGGGCGAGGCGCCGGGCGGCGCAGGCGGTGGCCGGCGGCTGAGTCACCCGGCCGGGACGCGCGGCCGGCGGGGGAGGGTGCGGTGCCGGCGCTGGCGCGGCTGACGTCCGGTGACGATCCGGTGACAAACGTTGCCTCGGGTTGTCGCACCCCCGCGGAAGATGTTGGGGTGGGAGACCGTGGGTGATCGGAAGCGGTCGCCCGGCGGAGACAGCGGGCGGCCGAGCGGTGTGCCCGTCGGACACGCGGCCGGCCCGACAGGGTCGCGCCGGGACACGGAAGGCGGGCCTTGATGCGCGCACGTAGAGGTCTTGTGGTCGGTGCGGTGGGAGCCCTCGCGGCGGCGGGGTTGCTGACCGGATGCGGCGACGCCGGCTCCTCCGGCACCGACGCCCCGGAGCAGGCGGCCTCCGGGGCCGGCTGCGCCCCGGTCGCCGGTGACCAGCTGGTCGTCCTCGATGACGACAAGAAGCTCCAGAACACCGACAACGTGATCCCGGCCGTCAACGCCGACGCGGCGAACCCGCAGCTGATCGCGGCGCTGGACAAGGTCTCCGCCGCGCTGGACACGCCGAAGCTGATCCAGCTCAACAAGGCCGTCGACGTGGACCGCAAGACGGCGCAGAAGGCGGCCGAGGAGTTCGCCGCGGCCAACGGCGTCACGGCGGGGATCGCCAAGGGGCCCGGCGGCCGGATCGTGATCGGCGCCGGCAACTTCACCGAGAGCCAGATCCTGGCCGAGCTCTACAAGATCGTCCTGACCGCCGCCGGTTACGAGGCCAAGGTGCAGCAGATCGGCAACCGCGAGCTCTACGAGCCGGCCCTGGAGAAGGGCGAGATCCAGGTG
The DNA here is from genome assembly GCF_036906775.1 of Micromonospora sp. CPCC 205561. Lineage (NCBI taxonomy): Bacteria > Bacillati > Actinomycetota > Actinomycetes > Micromonosporales > Micromonosporaceae > Micromonospora > Micromonospora sp. CPCC 205561. The sequence goes on from NZ_JBAKHV010000010.1 coordinate 108,125, forward strand.
GTGCCGGAGTACGCGGCGACCATGGCGGAGTTCCTCAACACGAAGGCCAACGGCAAGGACGCCCAGCCGGTCTCCTCGCCCGAGCTGGAGAAGACCGTCGCGGCGCTCAAGGCGGGCGGCGACAAGGTGGGCATCGTCTTCGGCACGCCGGCCGCCGCGCAGGACCAGAACGCCTTCGCCGTGACCAGGGCGTTCGCCGACAAGTACGGCGTCGGCACGCTCTCCGAGCTGGCCGCCAAGTGCTCCGGTCAGGCCACCGTGCTGGCCGGGCCGCCGGAGTGCCCGCAGCGGCCGAAGTGCCAGGCGGGGCTCGTCCAGGTCTACGACTTCAAGGCCGGCTCGTTCAGCTCGCTGGACCAGGGCGGCCCGCAGACCAAGAACGCGCTGAAGACCGGCGCGGCCAGCGTGGGCCTGGTCTTCTCCTCGGACGGCGCGCTGGCCACCGGCTGATCCACCGCGCGGGCCCGCGCCCGACCCACGCGGGTGGGCGGGCGACGCGACGGGGCGAAGGGGCCGGTCGGCCTCTTCGCCCCTTTTCGAGCTGGGGCAGGGATCGGTAGGCTGCGGACCCATGCCAGCCCCGGTCGCCCGCGCCGACAAGCGCAATCCGCAGCTGCTCACCGTGCTCTTCTGGGTCGGTGTCGCCCTGGCGCCGGTGGCGGCGTTGATCCTGCTCGTCGCCGACGGCAACGGCCCGCTGCGGTTCGCCGCCGTGCTCGCCATCGTGGCCGTGGTGTTGATCGGCCTGTCGATCGCGCTGCGTGTCGACGGCGCGGACCCGGCCCGCAACGAGGAACTGCTGGACGAGATCGACCGGCTCCGCCGCGAGCTGCGCGGCGAGATCGTGGCCGCCGCCCAGCGCGGCAACCAGGCGCTCGACGAGGCCCAGCGGGCCCAGGAGGCGGTCAGCGCGCTGCGTCGGCGGCTTGACGCCAGCAGCGCCGCGCTGGCCGGGGTGGACGAACCGGCCGGTGCCGGCCGGGCCCGGGTCTCCGCCGACGACGCGGTCGCCGGCCGGGGTGGGGTGCCGGACCACGACGACGCGGCGCCCCGCCGGGGCCAGGACGACGCGGCCCACCGCCGGGCGCGCGACGAGCGGGAGGACGCGGAGCCGGCCCGCCGACCGCAGCCGGTTCCACGCGGCGAGCGGGGCACGCCGGGCCGGGCCGACGGGTACGGCGCGCAGCGGCCGACCGGCGGGAGCGCAGGGGCGTACGCGCCGCGACCGGCCGCCGCCGGTGCCGCCGGGGTGTACGGCGCGGCCCGGCCGGCGGAGCCCGGGAGCGAGCGCGAGGCCCGCCCGCTCGGGGTGGTGCGGCACACCGAGACCGTGCACGTCACCACCCGGCACACCATCGTGGACGGCGCCCCCTCCGCTCCCGGCGAGCGGGACGCCCGGTACGGCGGCGGGTACGCGGCACGCTGGTCGCCGGCGCCGCAGGAGCGGCCGTGGCCCGCCGGGGCGGACGAGGGGCCCTGGCCCGGGCACGGGTACGGCGACCCGGACGACCGGCCCCGCCGCGACGACGACCCCGGACCCCGCCGGGGCGACGACGGGCCGTGGCCGGCCTCCGCGACCGCCCGGGACGACCGGCCGCCCCGGGCGGGCCGCCCCGAGGACGGCGGGTGGTCCGCCCGGCGCGGGCAGTGGTCGGGGCAGCGGGACGACCGGTGGGACGACCACCCGGGACGGGGCGAGGCGGAGGGGCCGGCCCGGTCCGCGCCGGCCGGGCAGCCGGGCCACGGCCGGTCGTACCGGCCCGACGAGACGGGGGCGGAGAGCGGCGAGTACTGGTCGCAGCTGCGCGCCGGCGACCGGTGGGCCGCCGTACGGGACGACGAGCGGGGCCGGGAGCTGCGGGTCGGCGAGCGGCGTGCCGAGGTGCACGCGGACGCCACCGGCACCGAGTACCGGGTGGCCGACCGCTGGGCGTCGGTCCGCCGCGACGAGCCGGAGGGGGGCCCGGAGCGGGCCGACGGCGGGTGGCACGGCGGCTGGCCCGAGCCGGAGGGCCCGCCGGCCCTGCCGGTCGGCGGGGTGCCGGTGCCCGACGAGTGGCGTCCGGCCCGCGAGTGGGAGCAGCGGCCCGACGCCGGCCGGCCCGGGGCGTACCGCGCCCGTCGGGCGGAGCCCGAGCCGGAGCGGTACGGCCGGCGGCAGGAGGAGCAGCACGGTCACCCCCCACGGGACGAGGTGCCCCGCCAGGGCGGCACCCGCTCCGTCGACCGCTGGCGCTGACCCCGGCGGCACCCGGTGCCGGCGGCCCCGGGCTACTTGTCGATGTCGCCGACCACGAAGAACATCGAGCCGAGGATGGCGATCAGGTCCGGCACCAGGCAGCCGGGGAGCAGGGTGGCCAGGGCCTGCACGTTCGCGTACGAGGCGGTGCGCAGCTTCAGCCGCCACGGCGTCTTCTCGCCCCGCGAGACGAGGTAGTAGCCGTTGATGCCGAGCGGGTTCTCGGTCCAGGCGTACGTGTGCCCCTCGGGCGCCTTGAGCACCTTCGGCAGCCGGGTGTTGATCGGCCCGGTGAGCCGGTCCACCCGGTCCAGGCACTGCTCGGTGAGGTCGAGCGAGGCGTACACCTGGTCGAGCAGCACCTCGAAACGGGCGTGGCAGTCCCCGGCGGTCTTCGTCACCACCGGCACGTCCAGCTGGTCGTAGGCCAGGTAGGGCTCGTCGCGGCGCAGGTCCAGGTCGAGGCCGGAGGCCCGGGCGACCGGCCCGGACGCGCCGAACGCGGCGGCGTCCGCCGCGGAGAGCACCCCGACGCCGACCGTGCGGGCCAGGAAGATGTCGTTGCGCCGGATGAGGTTGTCCAGGTCCGGCATCCGCCGGCGGACCTCGGCGACGGCGGCCCGGGCCCGGCCGGTCCAGCCGGCGGGCACCTCCTCCTTGAGCCCGCCCACCCGGTTGAACATGTAGTGCACCCGGCCGCCGGAGACCTCCTCCATCACCGCCTGGATGGTCTCCCGCTCGCGGAACGCGTAGAACATCGGCGTGATCGCGCCGATCTCCAGCGGGTAGGAGCCGAGGAACATCAGGTGGTTGAGCACCCGGTTCAGCTCGGCCAGCGCCATCCGCAGCCAGGTGGCCCGCTCCGGCACCTCCATGCCCATCAGCCGCTCCACGGCGAGCACCACGCCCAGCTCGTTGGAGAAGGCCGAGAGCCAGTCGTGCCGGTTGGCCAGCACGATGATCTGCCGGTAGTCGCGGACCTCGAAGAGCTTCTCCGCGCCCCGGTGCATGTAGCCGACGACCGGCTCGCAGGCCACCACCCGCTCGCCGTCGAGCACCAGCCTGAGCCGGAGCACGCCGTGCGTGGAGGGGTGCTGCGGCCCGATGTTGAGCACCATGTCGGTGCCGAGCTGCTCACCGCCGGCCCCCGTGCCGACGGTCAGCTCGCGGAGGTCGCCGGCGTCCGTGGTCATGACCGTCATCGTGCCATGAACCGCTCGGGGTCGACGCCGACCGGTTGCCGCAGCCACCAGTGCCCGCCCAGGCCGGCCGGGTCGGTCAGCTCGGCAACCGCCGACGCGGCGGCGAGCGCCCGCACGTACCCGGCCGGGTCGGCGGCGGCCAGGCTCAGCGGCGGTCGCCCGCCGTCGGCCCCGAGCGCCCGCAGCGCCTCCCGCTGCGACACCAGGTCGTACGCGCAGCCGGCGACCGCCGCGCCGGCGGAGGCGACCGAGTCCACGGCGACGTGCGCGGTGACGTCGGTGGTCCCGTCGGTCACCGGCGGCACCTGCCGCCCACCCCGGTACCCGGTCAGGGTCCCGTCCAGGGGCCGGTCGTCGCGCAGGTGCCCGTAGTCGACGGCCAACGCCAGCCCCCGGTCGACGTGCCGTACGGCGTCCGCCCAGGCCTCGTCGCGGGTCCTGCCGATCTCGGCGAGCCCGTCGACCGGGCCGGGGTCCTGCCACCAGGCGGCGAGCCACGCGGCGTCGGCGGCGTCGACCGGGTCGCCCACCGACTCCACCCGGGTCGCGGGATCGACCGTCAGGTAGCGCCAGCCGTCCGACGTGCGCACGGCCCGGTCGAGTGGGACGTTGTCCAGCCACTCGGTGGCCAGCAGCAGCCCGGTGATCCGCTCGGGGAACTCCGCGGTCCAGTGGATCCCGGCCGGCAGTTCCCCGGGGCGGGGGGCCCGTTCGACGGCGGTGAGCCGTACCCGTCGGGCCAGTGGCACCGGGGCGGGGGTGGCGGGCTGCGGCGGCCCGGCGGCGATCCGCGCGAGCAGCGACCGGAGCAGTTCGCCCCGCCCGGCGCCGACGTCGACCACGTCCAGCCGGGCCGGGTGTCCCAGCGCCTCGTCGAGCTCAGCGAGCAGGCGCAGGACGCAGGAGGCGAACACCGGCGAGGCGTGCACGCTGGTGCGGAAGTGCGCGGCCGGCCCCGGGCCGGCGACGAAGAAGCCGCCCGGGCCGTAGAGGGCCCGTTCCATCGCGTCCCGCCAGCGGATCGACATCAGTTCATGCTCCGTTCAGCCCGCGTCACCGTGCCGACCCTACGGTCAGCGGTCATGAGACGACTGTTCATCCCCGCCCTCGCGGTCGTACCGCTGCTGCTGGCCGGCACGCCCGCGCCCGCCGCACCGGCCCGGACCGGAGCCGGCGACGGGCCGCGGGCGGTCCGGGCGGCGGTCGAGACGCCCTCGCTCTTCGACGACGCCGCCGGTGGCGACGCGGACGCCGACGACCCGGCGATCTGGGTGCACCCCACCGACCGGGCGGGCAGCCTGGTCGTCGCGACCGCCAAGAACGGCGGCCTGCGGGTGTACGACCTGCACGCCCGGCAGCGGCAGGCGATCGCCACCCCGCCGGCGCCCGGCCCCGGCGACGAGGCGGGCCGGTTCAACAACGTCGACCTGGTGACCGGCTTCCGGCTCGACCGGCGGCGGGTCGACCTGGCCGTGGTCACCGACCGGGGCCGGGACCAGCTGCGCTTCTACCGGATCGACCCGGCGACCCGGCGACTGACCGACGTCACCGCGCCCGACGTGCCGTACGCCTTCAGCCGCGACCAGGCCGAGGTCAACGAGCAGCGCACCGCCTACGGACTGGGCGCCTGGACCGCCCCCGACGGCACCGCCTACGCGGTGGTCAGCCGGCGCAGCACGCCCGAGGTGGGCCTGTTCCGGCTGGTCGAGCGGGCGGGCCGGGTCTCCTACCGCCCCGTGGACCGGCTGGCTCTGCCGTCGCGGTTCACCCTGCCGAACGGCGTTTCCTGGTCGCCGTGCACCGATCCCGGCGACGGGCCGCAGGTGGAGGGGACGGTGGTCGACCCGGCCACCGGCGTGGTGCACCTGGCCCAGGAGAAGGTCGGCCTGTGGCGGACCCGGCTGGCCGGTGGCCGCTTCGTCGGCGTCCCGGTGGCCGTGGAGCGGGTCCGCGAGTTCGGCGTCCCGGCCGCCTTCGACCCGGAGCTGGACGACTGCGTCACCGACCACTCCGCCGACCCCGGCTTCGGCGGCCGGATCGCCCAGGACGTCGAGGGGCTGACCGTCTACCGGACCGGCCGGTACGCCGGCACCCTCGTCGTCTCCGGCCAGGGCGACGACACCTTCCACACCTACGACCGGCGTACCGGCCGCCCCACGGGCCGGTTCGCGGTGGTGGACGGCCCGGTCGACGGGTCGCAGGAGTGCGACGGCGCGGCCGTGGTCTCCACCCCGCTGCCGGGCTTCCCCGGCGGGCTGCTGGTGGTGCACGACGGCCGGAACACCCCGGAGAGCGCGGGCGACGACGGGGACGCCCGCCCCGACACCAACTTCAAGTTCCTCGACGCCGGGTTCCTGCGCGCCGGCCGCTGACCCCGTACGCCGGGCCGCTCCGCGCCACCGGAGCGGCCCGGCACCGCGGGCGGTGAACGTTTTCACACATCCTTGTCCCGGTTCCGGGCCCCCGGCGCATACTTGCGATCGACCGGTACCCCTTCTCGAGGACTGGATCGTCGCCATGAGCGCACCCCTGCGCCCGCACCCGGCCGCCCCCTGCGGGGCCGCCGCGCCGGCCGCCATCCCCCGTCAGCTCTCCCTCGGCGTCGTCGGCGCCGGCCGGGTCGGCGCCGTTCTCGGCGCCGCGCTCGCCGCCGCGGGCCACCGGGTCGTCGCCGCCTCGGGCGGCTCCGGCGCCTCCCGGGCCCGGATGGCGCTGCTGCTTCCCGGCGTGCCCGGCCGCTCCGCCGCCGCCGTGGCCCGCGCGGGCGTCGACCTGCTGCTGGTCGCCGTGCCCGACGACGCGCTGGCCGGGGTCGTCGCCGCCCTGGCCGACGGGGGCGCGCTGCGCCCCGGCCAGGTGGTCGCGCACACCTCCGGCGCGCACGGCCTCGCGGTGCTCGCCCCCGCCGTCGCGGTCGGCGCCCGGCCGCTGGCCCTGCACCCCGCGATGACCTTCACCGGCGCGCCGGACGACCTCGCCCGGCTGGCCGGGATCTCGTACGGGGTGACCGCCCCGGCCGAGCTGCGCCCCCTGGCCGCCCGGCTCGTCGCCGACCTCGGCGGGGTTCCCGAGTGGGTCGGCGAGGCGGACCGGCCGCTCTACCACGCGGCGCTGGCGCACGGCGCCAACCACCTGGTGACCCTGGTCAACGAGGCGGCCGACCGGCTGCGCGACGCCGGGGTGTCCCACCCGGAGAAGGTGCTCGCCCCGCTGCTGCGGGCCGCCCTGGAGAACGCGCTGCGCCTCGGCGACGACGCGCTGACCGGACCGGTCTCCCGGGGCGACGCCGGCACCGTCGAGCGGCATTTGGCCCGGCTCACCGCCACCGCCCCCGAGTCGGTGGCGCCCTACCTGGCCCTGGCCCGCCGTACGGCCGACCGGGCCATCGCCGCGGGCCGGCTCCGGCCGGTCGACGCGGAGTCGCTGCTCGGCGTGCTCGGCGGCGACCGGCGGGAGGTGGCGGCGTGACCGGGCCGACGGCGGACGGCGGGAACCGGGGGCCGGAACTCGTGCACACCCGCGCCGAACTGGCCGAGGCGCGCAGCGGGCTCAAGGGCACCGTCGGCGTCGTGATGACCATGGGCGCGCTGCACTCCGGGCACGAGGCGCTGCTGCGGGCGGCCCGGGAGCGGGCCGACCACGTGCTCGTCACGATCTTCGTCAACCCGTTGCAGTTCGGCCCGAGCGAGGACTTCGACCGCTACCCCCGCACCCTCGACGCGGACCTGGAGATCTGCCGTCGGGCGGGCGCGGACGTGGTCTTCGCGCCCTCGGTGGCGGACATGTACCCGGACGGTCAGCCCGGGATCCGGGTGAACCCGGGCCCGCTCGGCGAGGACCTGGAGGGGCAGAGCCGCCCCGGCTTCTTCCACGGGGTGCTCACCGTGGTGCTGAAGCTGCTCCAGCTGACCCGCCCCGACCTGGCGTTCTTCGGTGAGAAGGACTACCAGCAGCTGACCCTCGTGCGGCGGATGGCCCGGGATCTCGACGTACCGGTCGAGGTGGTCGGCGTGCCCACCGTGCGCGAGCCGGACGGGCTCGCCCTCTCCAGCCGCAACCGCTACCTCTCCCCGGCCGAGCGGGAGGCCGCGCTGAGCCTGTCGGCGGCGCTGCGGGCCGGTGCCCGGGCCGCCGAGGCGGGCGGCGACGCCGGGGAGGTGCTGGCCGCCGCGCACGCGGCCTTCGGCGCCGGTACGCCCGGCGCGCGCCTCGACTACCTGGTGCTCGCCGACGCGGACCTGGAGCCGGGGCCGGTCGCCGGGCCGGCGCGGCTGCTCCTCGCCGCCTGGGTCGGCGCCACCCGACTGATCGACAACGCGGCGGTCCGGCTCGCCCCCCGTTCCTGAACCCCCGTCCTCCCCGCGCGAAAGGCGTTCCGATGCTCCGCACCATGCTCAAGTCGAAGATTCACCGGGCCACCGTGACCCAGGCGGACCTGCACTACGTCGGCTCGGTGACCGTCGACGAGGATCTGCTCGACGCCGCCGACCTGATCCCCGGCGAGCAGGTGGCGATCGTGGACGTCACCAACGGGGCGCGGCTGGAGACGTACGTGATCCCGGGCGAGCGGGGCAGCGGCGTGATCGGCATCAACGGCGCCGCCGCCCACCTGGTGCACCCGGGTGACCTGGTCATCCTCATCTCGTACGGGCAGATGGAGGACGCCGAGGCCCGGGCGTACCGGCCGCGCGTCGTGCACGTAAACGCCGACAACCGGGTCGTCGAGCTGAACGACGACCCCACCACCGCCGCCCCCGGCACCGCCGGCGCCCCCACCCCCAACCCCCTCGCCGCCCACTAACCCCACCCCCCCACCCC
>NZ_JBAKHV010000011.1:0-112595 GCF_036906775.1 Micromonospora sp. CPCC 205561
CGCGCGCCGGCCGGACCGCCCGGCCGCCCGGCGGCCGTCGCGCAAGCCGGCGAAGCCGCCCCGGCTGGCCGACCCCCGGCGCCGGCTGCGGCTGGGCACCGTGCTCACCCTGACGCTCTTCGCCGTCATCGGCATCCGGCTGGTCGTCCTCCAGGCCGTGGAGACCCCCGCGTACGCCGGCGGCGGCGTCACCGACCGGCTGCGCACCGTCACCCTGCCGGCGGCGCGCGGCGCCATCTACGACCGCTCCGGCGCCCCGCTGGCACACAGCGTCGAGGCCCGCTACGTCTACGCCGACCCCACCCAGATCGAGGACCCGCCGAGCACCGCCAAGACGCTCTCGCCCCTGCTCGGCATCCCCGCCTCGGAGCTGGCCGAGAAGATGAAGCAGCGCAAGCGGGAGAACGGCAAGGACTCGCAGTTCGAGTACCTCGCCCGGGGGGTCGACATCGACCGGGCCCGGCAGATCACGGCGCTGGAGCTGCCCGGCATCTACACCCACCGCGACGAGCGGCGCGAGGTGCCCGGCGGCGACCTCGCGGCCAACCTGCTCGGCTTCACCAGCCAGGACATGGTGGGGCTGGAGGGGCTGGAGGCCCGCTACGACGACGTGCTGCGGGGCAAGGACGGCAAGCGGGTGTACGAGGTCGGCCTCGGCGACCTGGCCGCCCCGATCCCCGGCGGCTACAGCGAGACCACGAAGGCCAGGCCGGGCAGCTCCGTCCAGCTCACCATCGAACGCGACCTCCAGTTCATGGTGCAGAAGATGCTCAGCCGGCACATGGCGCGCAGCAAGGGCAGCACCGGCGCCGCCGTGGTGATCGAGATTCCCTCCGGCGAGGTGCTGGCCCAGGCCAGCCACCCCACCTACAACGCGGCGAAGCCCGTGCCGAGCGACCCGAGCGACCGGGAGGACGCGGCCACCAGCTTCGTGGTCGACCCCGGCTCGGTGCACAAGGCGATCACCTTCGGCGCCGCGTTGCAGGAGCGCGTGATCACCCCGGACACCACGATGCCCATCGCGAACAGCATCAAGAAGGGCGACACCTGGTTCTCGGACACCCACCGGGCCGACGGGCGGCGGATGAGCCTGCCCGGCATGATGGCGTACTCGTCGAACGTCGGCACCATCCAGATCGCCGACAGGCTCGGCCCGGAACGCCTCATCGACTACCAGAAGCGCTTCGGTCTCGGGGAGCCGACGCGGGTGGGCATGCCCGGCGAGGCCAGCGGGCGGCTGCTGCCGGCCGACGAGTGGAGCGGGTCGTCGGCCGGGTCGGTGCCGATCGGGCACAGCGTGGACGCCACGCCGCTGCAGATGGCCGCCGTCTACGCGGCGATCGCCAACAACGGCACGTACGTGCAGCCGCGCCTGGTCAAGGAGGTGATCGGGCCGGACGGGAAACGTACGCCGACTCCGCCCCCGGTCACCCGGTCGGTGCTCAGCCCCGAGAACGCCGCCGCGCTGCGGACCATCCTGGAGGCGGTCACGACGGTCGAGGGCGCCACCGGCGAGGCCGCGGCGATCCCCGAGTGGCGGGTGGCCGGCAAGACGGGCACCGGCTGGCGGTTGGTCGACGGGCGCAAGCAGCCCGGCGAGGTCGCCTCGTTCATCGGGATGGCCCCGGCGGAGAAGCCCCGTTACGTCATCGCGGTCTTCGCGCACACGCCCTCCGGCGGGGGCGGGGACATCGCGGCCCCGGCGTTCCGGGACATGATGCAGTTCACGCTGCGGCAGAACGGCGTGCCGCCGAGCGGGGAGAAAGCCCCCAAGTTCACCGTCTATCCGCGCTGAGCGGGCGGGCCGGGACATCATCGGTGAGTGCGGACGAACCACCGGGGCGGCTGTGCGCCCGGAACCGGACGACCGGGTAGGGTCTGACGCCGTGCCCGGCAATCCTCGTCCCCGTACCGTGATCGGTGTCCGGCTCGGCGACCTCGCCTCCCGGCTCGCCGTCGACCCCCCGGAGGGTGCCGCCGAGATGGTGGTCACCGGGGTTACCCACGCCAGCCAGGAGGTCCGCCCCGGCGACCTCTACGCGGCCCTGCCGGGCGCCCGCCGCCACGGCGCGGAGTTCGCCGCGGGGGCGGCGGCCGCGGGCGCGGTGGCCGCGCTGACCGACGCGGCCGGTGCCCCGGCGGTGGCCGCGGCGGGGCTGCCGGCGCTGGTGGTGCCCGACCCCCGCGCGGTGCTGGGCACCCTCGCCGCCGCCGTCTACGGCGACCCGACCGATCAGCTGACGGTGATCGGGGTGACCGGCACGGCCGGCAAGACCTCGACGGCCTACCTGGTCGAGTCCGGCCTGCGGGCCGCAGGCCACACCACCGGCCTGATCGGCACGGTGGAGACCCGCCTCGGCGACCTGGTGATCGACAGCGTGCGCACCACGCCGGAGGCGACCGACCTGCACGCCATGCTGGCCGCCGCCCGCGAGCGCGGCGTCACCGCCGTGGTCATGGAGGTCTCCAGCCACGCCCTGGCGATGGGGCGGGTCGGCGGCGTCCGGTTCACCGTCGGCGGCTACACCAACTTCGGCTCCGACCACCTGGACTTCCACGCCGACTCGGCGGACTACTTCGCCGCGAAGGCCCAGCTGTTCGACGGGCGCTGCGCGGTGGAGGTGCTCAACCACGACGACCCGGCGCTGAAGCCGCTCCGCCGCCCGGCGACGGTGACCTACTCGGCGGCCGGCGACCCGAGCGCGACCTGGTGGGCCGGCGAGGTCGGCGGCGAGGGGTACGCGCAGCGGTTCACCGCGCACGGCCCCGACGGGCTGACCCTGCCGGCCGGCGTGGCGCTGCCGGGCCGGCACAACGTGGCCAACGCGCTGCTGGCGATCGCCGCGCTGGTCGCCGCCGGCGTGGACCCGGAGACCGCCGCCGCCGGGGTGGCCGCCTGCGGCGGGGTCCCCGGCCGGCTCGAACTCGTCGGCGCCCCCGGCCCGGTCCGGGGGGTGGTCGACTACGCGCACAAGGCGGACGCGATCGTGGCGGCGCTGGCCGCACTGCGGGAGTTCGGCGCGGGTCGACTGATCTGCGTGATCGGTGCCGGCGGGGACAGGGACCGGGGCAAGCGGCCGGTGATGGGCGCCGCCGCGGCGGAGGGAGCCGACGTGGTGCTCGTGACCGACGACAACCCGCGCACCGAGGACCCGGCGGCGATCCGGGCCGAGGTGCTCGCGGGCGCCCGGGAGGCCGGCACGACGGCCCGGATCGAGGAGGTGGCCGACCGCCGGACGGCCATCGACGCGGCGGTCCGGCTGGCCGAGCCGGGCGACGTGGTCGCCGTGCTCGGCAAGGGCCACGAGCGCGGGCAGGAGATCGGCGGCGAGGTGCACCCGTTCGACGACCGCACCGAGCTGGCCGACGCGCTGCGCGCCCGCTTCGCCGACCCGGCGGGTCAGCGGTGATCCCGCTCAGCCTGGCCGAGGTCGCCTCGGCGGTCGACGGGCGGCTGGCCGGCGCCGACCCGCGGGCCCGCGTCACCGGTCCGGTCGAGTTCGACTCGCGCAAGGTGCGCCCGGGCGCGCTCTTCGTCGCCTTCCCGGGCGAGAAGGTGGACGGGCACGACTACGCCGCCGGCGCGGTGGCGGCCGGCGCGGTGGCGGTGCTCGGCACCCGGGAGGTGCCCGGCGTGCCGATGGTGCTGGTCGACGACGCGCTCGCCGCGTTGGGTCGGCTGGCCCGCGCGGTGGTCGACCGGCTGCCCGGGCTCACCGTCGTCGGGTTGACCGGCTCGTCGGGCAAGACCACCACCAAGGACCTGATCGCCCAGCTCACCGCGCGGCTCGGCCCGACCGTCGCCCCGCCCGGGTCGTTCAACAACGAGCTTGGGCACCCGTACACGGCGTTGCAGGCCGGGCCCGAGACCCGCTACCTGGTGATGGAGAAGGGCGCGCGCGGGGTGGGGCACGTCCGCTACCTCTGCGACGTGGTGCCGCCGCGGATCTCCGTGGTGCTCAACGTCGGGGTGGCGCACATCGGCGAGTTCGGCTCGGTGGAGACGATCGCGCTGGCGAAGGGGGAGCTGGTCGAGGCGCTACCCGCCGAGGGGCTGGCCGTGCTGAACGCCGACGACCCGCTGGTCGACGCGATGGCCGCGCGTACGGTCGCCCGGGTGGTCCGCTACGGCGAGGCGGCGCACGCCGACGTGCGCGCCGAGGACGTGACGCTGGACGACCGGGGACGGCCCGCGTACACCCTGGTCACCCCGGAGGGGAGCGCGCCGGTGCGGCTCGGGCTGACCGGCCGGCACCAGGTGTCCAACTCGCTCGCCGCCGCGGCGGTGGCCCGCGAACTGGGCATGCCGCTGGCCGAGCTGGCCACCGCGCTCGGCGCGCTGGGCCTGGTCTCCACGCGCCGGATGGACGTCTTCGAACGCGTCGACGGGGTGACGGTGATCGACGACTCGTACAACGCCAACCCCGCCTCGATGGCGGTCGCGCTGCGCGCGCTGGCCGGCATCGGGCGGGAGCGGCGCACCGTCGCGGTGCTCGGCTACATGGCCGAGCTGGGCCCGTTCGAACGCGACGGGCACGCCGAGGTCGGCCGGCTCGCGGCCGAACTGGGCGTCGACCGGCTGCTCGTGGTGGGCGAGCCGGCCGCGCCGATCCATGAGGGCGCGACATCGGTAGGTGACTGGGGAGGAGAGTCGGTGCTGCTCACCGATCAGGCGGCGGCCGTCGAGGTGCTGCGGAGCGAACTACGGCCGGGTGACGTCGTCCTGGTGAAGGGTTCGCGGTACCGCACCTGGGAGGTGGCCGACGCGCTGCGCGCGGAGGCCGCCGGTGGCGGGGCGAACGGGCAGGCGACGGAGGGCGGCGCCGCATGAGGGCGGTCATCGTCGCCATCGGGGTGGCCTTCCTGGTCTCGCTGTTCTGCACACCGATCGCGATCAAGGTGTTCGCCCGGCTGAAGGCCGGCCAGCCGATCCGATCAAACCTCGGGCTCGCCAGCAACGAGGGCAAGAAGGGCACGCCGACGATGGGCGGCGTGGTGTTCATCCTCGCCACGGTCATCGCGTACGTGGCCGGTCACCTGGCCCTGACGACCCTGCCGGACGCGCAGATCGCCCAGGTCGAGCCGACCATCACCGCCCTGGTGCTGCTGGGACTGATGGTCTTCTCCGGTGCCGTCGGCTTCATCGACGACTTCCTGAAGGTGCGTAAGCGGCACAGCGGCGGTCTCAACAAGCGCGGCAAGCTGCTCGGCCAGATCCTGGTCGGCGCGGTCTTCGGCGTGGTGGCGCTCTACTTCCCGAGCACCATGACCGACGCCGCGGGGGCCGAGACCAACACCGAGACCGTGGGCAGCACGACGCTCAGCTTCATCCGGGACATCCCGGCGCTGGACGTCACCAAGATCGGCGCGGTGGTCATCTTCATCTTCGTGGTGATGGCCGCGACCAACGGCGTCAACCTCACCGACGGCCTCGACGGCCTGGCCACCGGCGCCTCGGTGATGGTCCTCGCCGCGTACGCCCTGATCGCCTTCTGGCAGTACCGGCACTGGTGCGCCGACCCGAACTACACCCAGGACTACTGCTACTCCGTCCGGGACCCGCTGGAGATCGCGCTGATCGCCGGCGCGGCGGCCGGGGCCTGCGTCGGCTTCCTGTGGTGGAACACCTCGCCGGCCCGGATCTTCATGGGCGACACCGGCGCGCTGGGCCTCGGCGGCCTGATCGCCGGCATGGCGATGTCCACCCGGACGATCCTGCTGCTGCCGATCATCGGCGGGCTCTTCGTGATCATCACGATGTCCGTGGTGATCCAGATCATCTCGTTCCGCACCACCGGCAAGCGGGTCTTCCGGATGTCGCCGTTGCAGCACCACTTCGAGCTCGCCGGGTGGAGCGAGGTCAACATCGTGGTCCGGTTCTGGATCATCGCCGGCATCGGGGTGGCCATCGCGCTGGGCCTCTTCTACAGCGAGTTCCTCGCCAACATGACCTGAGCACGACCGGTCGGCCCGCCACGGGGCCCGGGCGCGTGTCGCCCGGGCCCCGTGGCGCGTACGGGCGGGGCCCTCCGGCCGCCCGGCGCAAGCCCGACACGCCGACCGGCCCGTTGCGCCGGTGGTGGCCCCGGGGAACCGCCATGATGTCGGGGTGGGGGAGGGACGAGGCAACGAGGTCACGACGGAGGGGACGCCCCGGCGGGCGGGGGGAGGCACGCGCACCCGCGACGCGCCCGCCGCGACGCGGGGGCCGGACGACCCCGGTCCCCGGGCGCCGCGCGCGGTGGACGCGGTGGGCGGCCTCGCCGCGCTGCGCGGGCTGCTGGACCGGCCGCTCGCCTCCTACTACCTCCTGCTCTCCAGCGCCGGTCTGCTGCTGCTGATCGGCCTGACCATGGTCTTCTCGGCGACGAGCGTGCGGGACTACGCGGAGAACGGCAACGCCTCGACGTCCCTGGTCAAGCAGGCGATCTTCGCCGTGATCGGCATCGTCGCGTTCTGGGCGTGCCAGCGGCTGCCGGCCACCACCTACCGGTCGCTGGGCCGGCCGCTGCTGTTCACCGCCATCGGCCTGCTGCTGGTGCTCAACCTGCTGCTCGCGTACGCCCGGCTGACGGGTCAGGATTCCGCCCGGCTCGGCCCGGTCGAGGCCCGGCTGCTCTGGCTCTTCGTCGGCGGCATCCAGGTGCAACCCTCCGAGTTCGCGAAGTTCGCGCTGGTGCTCTGGGGCGCGCACGTGATCGCCCGCAAGGGCGCGGCGCTGGGCTGGTGGCGCGAGCTGGCCACGCCGCTCTTCCCGGTGGTGGGCCTGCTCTTCGTCCTCGTCGGCTACAACGACCTGGGCACCATGCTCTGCCTGCTGGCCCTGGTGGTGGGGCTGCTCTGGGCCGCCGGGGTGCGGATGCGGGTCTTCGCCGCGCTCTCCGCGGTGGGCCTGCTCGGCATCGGCCTGCTGGTCGCGGTGGCCTCGCTCGGCGCCGGCTCCGGCGAGACGGGCGAGAAGAACTACCGGCTGGCCCGGCTGACCGCCTTCATCGACCCGCCGCCGCCGGACCAGTGCAAGCTGGAGGACTGCTACCAGATCGCCCAGGCGCGCTACGCCATCGAGAACGGCGGGTGGTTCGGCGTCGGCCTCGGCAAGAGCAGCCTCAAGTGGCAGTGGCTGCCGGCGGCGGAGAACGACTTCATCTTCGCCGTGGTCGCCGAGGAGCTGGGCGTCGTCGGGTGTGTCGTGGTGGTGGCGCTCTTCGCCGTGCTGGCGTACACCGGCCTGCGGATCGCCCGCCGGGTGGAGGACCCGTTCCGCCGGCTCGCCGCCGCGGCGGCGACCACCTGGCTGGTCGGCCAGGCGGTGATCAACATCGGTGGGGTCGTCGGCCTGCTGCCGCTGACCGGCGTGCCGCTGCCGTTCATCTCCGACGGCGGGAGCGCCCTGGTCGTCACCCTCGCCGCCATCGGGATGCTGGCCTCCTTCGCCCGCGCCGAACCCGACGCCGCCAGAGCGCTGCATGCCCGTCCGCCGGCCCGATGGGTCCGACTACTCTGGGCCCCGTTGCCGCCGCTTCCCGGGCGGCGCCGCCGTCCGGCGGCGCCCCCGGCTGCCCGAGGGTCCGTGCCCCGGGCGCGGGAGCGGCGGCCCGACGACCAGGCCGCACCGCGCGGGGTCCGGCTGGCCCGGACCCGTCGCGAGTCGGCGGACGAGAGGAGACGTTGATGGGTCCGCTGCGTTCGGTGGTGCTCGCGGGAGGTGGCACCGGGGGGCACATCTACCCGCTGCTCGCCTTCGCCGACTGCCTGCGCCGACACGACCCCGGCGTCCGGATCACCTGCCTGGGCACACCGAAGGGGCTGGAGAACGAGCTGATCCCGCCGCAGGGCTACGACCTGCGGCAGATCCCGGCCTACCAGCTGCCCCGGTCGGTCAACATGAACCTGGTCAAGACCCCGGGCCGGATGTGGACCGCGGCGCGCGCCGCCGGCAAGGTCGTCGACGAGGTGCGCGCCGACGTGGTGGTGGGCTTCGGCGGGTACGTCTCCGTGCCGGCCTACCTCGCGGCCTGGCGCCGCGAGCTGCCGATCGTGATCCACGAGGTCAACGTGCCGCCGGGGGTGGCCAACCGGCTCGGGATGAGGTTCACCCGGCACGTCGCGGTCGGCTTCCCGCACCAGCCCGCCCAGGCGGAGGCGCTGCGCGACGCGCGGGTGGTCGGCGTGCCGCTGCGCCGGGGCATCGCCGGGCTGGACCGGTTCGCGATGCGCAACGCGGCCCGGGCCCACTTCGGACTCCGTCCCGACCTGCCGGTGCTCTTCGTCGCCGGCGGCTCGCAGGGCGCCCGCTCGATCAACCTCGCCGTGGCCGGGGCGGCCAAGGAGCTCGCCCGCAACGGGGTGCAGGTGCTGCACGTGATCGGCGCCCGCAACGAGCCGGTGCCCGTCCCCACCGACCTGCCGGTCCCGTACGTGACACTGCCGTACCTCTCCGAGATGGAGGCCGGCTACGCCGCGGCGGACCTGATGCTCGGCCGGGGCGGGGCGATGACCTGCGCGGAGGTGGCCGCGATCGGGCTGCCCACCATCTACGTCCCCTATCCGCACAGCAACCAGGAGCAGAAGCGCAACGCGCTGCCCGTGGTGGAGGCCGGCGGCGGGCTGCTCGTCGACGACGCCGAGCTGACCCCCGACTGGGTCGAGCGGACGGTCATCCCGCTGATCCGCGACCCGCACCGGCTGCACGCGATGGGCGCCGCGGCGTCGGCCTACGGCCGCCGCGACGGCGACGAGGCGCTGCTCAACTTCGTCTACGAGGCGGTGGCCAAGTGAGCGCGAGGAGTGAGCTTGCGAGCCCCGCGGTCGCGAACGAAAGGCAGGCGCGATGAGCGCGAGGAGTGAGCTTGCGAGCCCCGCGGTCGCGAACGAAAGGCAGGCGCGATGAGCGCGAGGAGTGAGCTTGCGAGCCCCGCGGTCGCGAACGAAAGGCAGGCGCGATGAGCGCGAGGAGTGAGCTTGCGAGCCCCGCGGTCGCGAACGAAAGGCAGGCGCGATGAGCGCGAGGAGTGAGCTCGCGGGCCCCGCGGTCGCGAACGACGGTGGCCCCGGGATCAGGGGCACCGTGACGGGAAGGTACTCGGCATGAACACCGCACAGTTCAGCCCGGCGGGCACGCTCACCGCCGAGGACCTGGGCACGATCCACCTGATCGGGGTCGGCGGGGTCGGCATGAGCGGCCTGGCCCGGCTCTTCCTCACCCGGGGCATCCGGGTCTCCGGCAGCGAGCTGCGGGAGTGGCCCTCGCTGGCCGGCATGCGGGCCCTCGGCGGCACGATCCACATGAGCCACGAGGCGTCCAACCTCGACGGCGTCGACACGGTGGTCTACTCCTCGGCGATCCCGCAGGACCACCTGGAGATGGTGGAGGCGCGCCGGCGGGGCCTGCGCGTGCTGCACCGCAGCGAGGCCCTGGCCGCCGCGATGACGGGCCGCCGGACGGTGGCGGTCGCGGGCACCCACGGCAAGACCACCACCACCTCGATGGTCACCATGGTGCTCCAGCAGGCCGGGCAGGATCCGTCCTTCGTGATCGGCGGCGAGATCTCCGAGGTCGGCTCGGGCGCCCACCACGGCACCGGCGAGTACTTCGTGGTCGAGGCGGACGAGAGCGACCGCTCCTTCCTCATCTACCGCCCGTACGTGTCGATCATCACCAACGTCGAGGCCGACCACCTGAACACCTACGGCGACCTCGCCACGCTGGAGGCGGCGTTCGCCGAGTTCGCCCGGCTGACCGACCCGGAGGGCTTCATCATCACCTGCGCCGACGACCCGGGCGGGCGGCGGCTGGCGGAGACGCTGCGCGCGGAGGGCCGCCGGGTGCACACGTACGGCGAGGCCGCCGACGCCGACCTGCGGCTGACCGACATGGCCTCGTCGGCCCGGGGGGTGCGCTACCTGGCGGGCATCGACGGGCGGTCGCTGGGCGAGTTCCGGCTGCCGGTGCCGGGGCGGCACATGGGGCTCAACAGCGCCTCGGCCGTGCTGGCCGCGTACCTGCTGGGTCTGCCGCTGGAGGCGGCGGAGGGCGCGCTCGCGGCGTTCCCCGGCGTGCGGCGGCGCTTCGAGCGCAAGGGCGTCGCGGACGACGTGCTGGTCTACGACGAGTACGCCTACCACCCGACCTCGATGACGCTGGCGGCGCGGACGCTGCGCGAGGTGGCCGGCGAGGGCCGGCTGATCGTGGTCTTCCAGCCCTACCGGCTCTACCGCACCCGCGACCTCCAGGCGGAGATCGCCGAGGCGCTGGCCATCGCCGACGAGCTGGTGCTGCTGGAGGTCTTCGGCCCGGGCGAGCTGCGCCAACCGGGGGAGGGGTCGGCGGCGTTGATCGAGGCGGTGGCGCTGCCGGCGGAGCGGAAGGTCTTCGTGGACTCGTGGGAGGCCGCGCCGGTGGAGGTGGCCCGGCGGGCCCGCCCCGGCGACGTGGTGGTGACCATGGGCGCGCCGCCGATCTCGTTGATGGGGGACCAGCTGCTCGACGTGCTGTCGGCGCGTGCCGCCGATCCGGCGGCGCCGGCGGGCACGACGCCCGGCGGCGACGCGGGCGGGGCGACGACGATCGGCGGCACCGTGCCCGGCGTCGGCGGCGCGGTCCCGGACGGCGCGGCGCCCGCGGCCGGATGAGTCCCGGCCCGGCGCGGGGGCGCACCACCGGCGCGGACGGCGGCGGCCGTCGCGGGCCGGAGCGGCGATGGCAGCTGGTCCGGGCCGGCAGCGACGCGGTCCCGGCCTCGACCCGCCGGTTCATGGCCCGGGCCCGGCAGCGCCGGATGCGCGCGGCGCTGCCCTGGGCGATCGCCGCGGGCGTGCTCGGCGTGGTCGGGCTGGTCGCCTGGACCGTGCTCGGCACCGGCCTGTTCGGGGTGCGTGAGGTCCGCGTCGAGGGCGCCGAGCTGGTCACCAGCGTGCAGGTACGCGACGCGGCGGCGGTGCCCGACGGCGCCCCGCTGGCCCGGGTCGACCTGGCCGCCACGGCGCGGCGGGTCGGTGCGCTGCCGGCGGTCGAGCGGGCGGTGGTCACCCGGGACTGGCCGGCCACCCTGGTGGTGCGGGTGACCGAGCGCACCGGCGTGGCGGCGGTGCCGCGCGGAGAGCAGTTCGTGGTGATCGACCGGGCGGGCGTGGTCTTCCGGAGCGTGCCGCAGGCGCCGGACGGGCTGCCGCTGGTCCGGCTCGCCGAGCCGGGGCCGGGTGACGGGGCGACACGGGCGGCGCTGGAGGTGCTCGCCGTGCTCACCCCGCGGTTGCGCGCCGAGCTGGCGGACGTGACCGTCGAGGGGCTGGCCCGGATCACGCTGCGGCTGCGCGGCGGCCGGGAGGTGGTCTGGGGGGACGCGACCCGGGGCGTGGACAAGGCCCGCGTGGCCACCGCCCTGCTCGACCGGAAGGCCGGCACCATCGACGTCAGCGCACCGGATGTGGTGACCCTGCGGTGACCGGGGGTGCCGACGGTGACGTGACCCGTCCCGCTCCGGCGGCGACACGCCGCGCGGGTCCTTGGTTCCCGGCGTGGGGGCGCTTACCTTGCCCGGAAGGGGATCAGTGGTTGACATAACGGTAAGCCTCTAGTAGAGGGTGAGGGTTTGATCCTGATCCTCGCTGGTGACAGCTGTCGTCTACCGCTGGCTGGCCAAGCCGTACCCGGTCGGCCCACGCCAATCTCGAAGGGAAAGGACCGAGGATGACACCTCCGCACAACTACCTGGCGGTCATCAAGGTCGTCGGCATCGGTGGCGGCGGCGTCAACGCCGTCAACCGGATGATCGAGGTTGGGCTCAAGGGCGTCGAGTTCATCGCGATCAACACCGACGCGCAGGCGCTGCTGATGAGTGACGCCGACGTGAAGCTCGACGTCGGCCGTGAGCTGACCCGTGGGCTCGGCGCCGGCGCCAACCCCGACGTCGGCAAGAACGCCGCCGAGGACCACCGCGACGAGATCGAGGAGGTGCTCAAGGGCGCCGACATGGTCTTCGTGACCTGCGGTGAGGGCGGCGGCACCGGCACCGGCGGGGCGCCGGTGGTGGCGAACATCGCCCGCAAGCTCGGCGCGCTGACCATCGGCGTGGTCACCCGGCCGTTCTCCTTCGAGGGCAAGCGCCGCCAGGTGCAGGCCGAGTCGGGGATAGACGAGCTGCGCAACCAGTGCGACACCCTCATCGTCATCCCGAACGACCGGCTGCTGGCGCTGGGCGACCGCAACATCAGCATGATGGACGCGTTCCGCACCGCCGACCAGGTGCTCCTCTCCGGTGTCCAGGGCATCACCGACCTGATCACCACGCCGGGCCTGATCAACCTGGACTTCGCCGACGTCAAGAGCGTGATGAGCGGGGCGGGCAGCGCCCTCATGGGCATCGGCAGCGCGCGCGGCGAGAACCGCGCCGTGGAGGCGGCCGAGGCGGCCATCTCCAGCCCGCTGCTGGAGCAGAGCATGGACGGCGCGCGCGGCGTGCTGCTCTCCATCGCCGGCGGGTCGGACCTGGGCCTCTTCGAGATCAACGACGCCGCGCAGCTCGTCACCGACGCGGCCCACCCGGACGCCAACATCATCTTCGGCGCCGTCATCGACGACGCCCTCGGCGACGAGGTGCGGGTCACCGTCATCGCTGCGGGCTTCGACGGGGGCGCGCCGGCGTACAAGGCGTCGGACTCGGGCCGCAAGCCCAACCAGAACCAGCCGACGCAGCCCGCGCCGCCGGTGACGCCGCCGAGCACCCTGCCGCCCCAGCAGCAGTCGCCCCGTCGGGTGCTCTTCGACGACGTCGACGTGCCCGACTTCCTCAAGAACGGCTCCTGAGCCCGCCGATGACCGACAGTCCCGCCACGGTGCGCCCGCAACGGCGCGCCGAGCTCGAGGCCGGCCTGGCCCGCGTACGGTCGCGGATCGCGCGGGCCTGTGCCGCCGCCGGCCGCGACGACTCCGAGGTCACCATGATCGCGGTGACCAAGACCCACCCCGCCGGGGACGTGCTGGCCCTCGCCGGGCTGGGCGTCACCGACGTGGGGGAGAACCGCGACCAGGAGGCGTCCGCGAAGGCGGCCGAGGTGGCCGCTGCCGGTGCGCTGCCCCGGTGGCACTTCGTCGGGCAGTTGCAGCGCAACAAGGCCCGCTCGGTGGTCCGCTACGCCGACGTCGTGCACTCGGTCGACAGTGTCCGGCTGGCGCGGGCGTTGGACTCGGCGTCCGCGGCCGGGCGGGACCGGCCGCTGGACGTGCTGCTCCAGGTCAGCATCGACGGGGACGCGGCCCGGGGTGGGGCGTTGCCGGACTCGGCCGATCCGGGTGTCGGCCTCGCCCCGCTGGCCGAGGCCGTGGCCGGGGCGGAGGCCCTGCGGCTGACCGGCCTGATGGCGGTGGCGCCGCTGGGCTGGGAGCCGGAGCGGGCGTTCGCCCGGCTGGCCGAGGTGGCCGCCGCGTTCCGGGCGGTCCATCCGGGAGCCGTCGCGCTCTCCGCCGGGATGAGCGGCGACCTGGAAATCGCCATCCGGTACGGCGCGACACATGTCCGCGTCGGCAGCGCGTTGCTCGGAATGCGTCCCACGCTGCGGTAGCCTGACCGCGAGAAGCAAATTACATCTGTGTTGTTTGAAGGGGCGGCGTCCCGTTGTCGGGGGTCGTGGCACGCGACGCGAATCGCGTGTCAGGGGATTGCCGGTCCGGCGCGGTGGGCAGAAGTGGTCCACTCGCGACAAGCGACACGGCACGGGGGCGCTTGCCGCACGGCGGACGGGAAGGGCGCGGGATGGGTGCACTGCGCAAGGCGGGGGTCTGGCTCGGTCTGGTCGAAGAGGACGACGAGCGGGCCTACGACGACGGTGGCTACGACAAGGGCGGCTACCGCGATTCGCGCTACCGGCAGAGCCGGTACTCGGAGGAGTTCGCCGACGAGGACGAGGACGACGCCGAGGAGCCGCCGGCGCCCCGGTCCCGGCTGGGCGACCGCGGCCGGCTCTCCGAGCGCGCCGCGGCCCGGGCCGCCGAGGCCGAGCGGGGCGAGAGCGACCGACCGGAGCGGGTCGAGCGGTCCAGCGTGCGCTCCATCACCCGGTCGACGGCCGGCGAGACCTCGGGGGCGCTGACCTACCACACCCGCGACAACCTGGCCCTGGCGCCGCAGTCGCAGCCCCGGGAGCGCGCGGTGGTCGCCGAGGAGGAGCAGCGCTACCAGATCACCACGCTGCACCCCACCACGTACCGCGAGGCGCGCACCATCGGTGAGCACTTCCGCGACGGCGTTCCGGTGATCATCAACCTCACCGAGATGGACGAGGCGGACGCGCGTCGACTTGTCGACTTCGCCGCCGGTCTGGCCTTCGGTCTGCGGGGTACGATCGAGCGCGTGACCAATCGGGTGTTCCTGCTCTCACCGGCCAATGTCCAGGTCACCGCGGAGGACAAGGCCAAGATCGCCGAGGGCGGCTTCTTCAGCCTGAGCTAGCCCCGCCCGACCCGAGGGACGTCGCCTGCCGTGTTGTCGATCGTGCTGCAAGTGTTGTACCTGGTGCTCTACGTCTTCCTGCTCGTCCTGCTCGCCCGGTTCGTCCTGAGCGCCGTCCTGCAGTACGGCCGCCGCTGGCAGCCGGGCCGCGGGGCATCGGCGGGGCTGGAAATCGTGTGGAGCGTCACTGATCCCCCTCTCAACGCGTTGAGGCGTGTGATCCCTCCGTTGCGAATTGGTACCGTGAGCATCGACCTGGCCTCACTTGTGCTCCTGGTTATCCTGTTCGTGCTGATGGAGTTCGTGTTGAGGCGGTCGATCATCGGCACCGTCTGATGACCGACGCGCTTTCGCGGCCGCAACTGACCCGAGGAGTTTCGATGCCGCTGACCCCGGCCGACGTCCACAACGTCGCCTTCAAAAAGCCGCCGATCGGCAAGCGGGGGTACGACGAGGAGGAGGTCGACGCTTTCCTGGACGAGGTCGAGCGTGAGCTGGCCCGTCTCATCGAGGAGAACAACGAGCTGCGCGCCCAGGTGGAGCGCGGCGGCCGTGGTGGCGCCCCCGCCGGCCCCGGCGGCGACGCCCGTCTCGCGGCGGAGCTCAACGACGTCAAGACCCAGCTCGACCGGGTGCAGCGCGACAAGGCGGCGGCCGAGCAGGCCGCCCGCGCGATGCAGGCCGAGCTGGAGCAGGTCCGCTCCGCCGGTGGCCCGGCGGCCGGCGGTGACGGTGAGCAGCAGGCGCTGCGGGTGCTGATGATGGCCCAGCGGACCGCCGACGACCACGTCTCCGACGCGCGTCGCGAGGCCGACCAGCTGCTCTCCGAGGCCCGTTCCAAGGCCGAGGAGGTCACCCGCGAGGCCCGCGCCAAGGCCGACGCCCTGGAGCGCGACGCCCGCCAGCGGCACCAGGAGGCCATGGGCGGCCTGGACGCCAAGCGCACCGCCCTGCAGAAGCACATCGAGGAGCTCAAGCAGTTCGAGCGGGAGTACCGGACCCGGCTCAAGGCCTACCTGGAGAGCCAGCTGCGCGACCTCGACGGCCGCGGCCAGGGCCTGGAGGTCGAGATGACCCGCGGCGGCGAGGGCACCCGGGCCGCCGGCGGCGGCAACGGGCTGGCCACCGCCGGTCTCGCCGGTTCCTACGGCGGCGGTCGCTCCGGCGCTCTCGAAGCCGGTCGCTGAACCAACGGTCGGCGACCGTCATCACCGTGACGGTCGCCGGCCCGGCCTCATCAGCACGACGCGGCGGGGGTGAGCCGTGATAGTCGCCAGTCTCCTGCTCATCCTCGTCGCGGTGGTGCTGCTGGTGGTCGGCCTGGCCGGCGGCTCCAGCGTTCTCCTGACCATCTCCATCGCGGCCAGCCTGCTGGCCGCCGTCGCACTGATCGCGGGTGCCCGCCAGGCCGCCGCGGACCGGGCGACGGCGGATCCGGGCCGGTCGCGGTGGCGGCCCGGCCGGGCTGCCCGCGCGACGGGCGGGGCCTCCGCCCAGCGGGCGTCCACGGAGCCGGGGATCCCCGTCCAGCACGTTCCTCCCACGGTCGAGACCGACGGCGCCGGGTGGCGGCAACCACCCGGGCCGCCGGTCGCCGACGACGTGGACCCGCACCCCTTCGCGTCCGACGCCACCGGGCCGTACGACGACGAGCCGCCGGTGCTGGCGGTCGCGCCGGCCGACGCCGCCCGGGTGGCCCGCCTCGACGCCGAGGTGTGGGTGGTCGACGGCCGGCCCCGCTACCACCTCGCCGACTGCGCGCACCTCGTCGGGCGGGAGCACGAGCCGTTGCCGGTCGCCGAGGCCGTCGACCTCGGCTTCACCCCGTGCGCCCGTTGCGCGCCGGACGCCGCCCTGCTCGCCGACTCCGGCCGGATCTGAGCGGCGGCACGATCCTCCATGACAGACGCGCTGACCGTCGCGGTCCGGGTGAAGCCCGGCTCCGCCCGTGCCCGCGTCGGCGGCCGCTTCGACGGGCCGCTCGGGCCGGCCCTGGTGATCGCGGTGAACGCGCCGGCCGTCGACGGGCGGGCCACCGAGGCGGCCCGGCGGGCGCTGGCCGCCGCGCTGGGCGTACGGCCGGCTGTGGTGTCGCTGCGGGCGGGCGCGGCCGGTCGGGACAAGCTCTTCCTGGTCGAGGGCGGCGCCGCGGAGCTGACCGGGGCGCTGCGCCGGCTGCGCGACGGGGCCGCCGGGTGACCGACGCCCGGGCCAGGCGGCGGTGACCCCGGGGCTGGATGTCGCGCTCCTGCTCGGCGCGGGTGTCCTGCTGGTCGCGGTCGGCGCCGTCCGCCTCTCCACCCGCCTCGGCCTGCCGAGTCTCCTGGTCTACCTGGCCCTCGGCGTGGCTATCGGGGAGGGCGGGCTGGGCATCCGCTTCGACGACGTCGAGCTGACCCGGACCCTCGGCTTCTGCGCGCTCATCGTGATCATCGCCGAGGGCGGGCTGACCGCCCGGTGGAGCGCCCTGCGTCCGGTGCTGGGGCTGGCGGCCCTGCTCTCCACCGTGGGCGTGGTGGTCAGCATCGGGGTCGTCGGACTCGCCGTACACCTGCTGCTGGGGTTGGACTGGCGGTTGGCCCTGCTCTACGGCGCGGTGCTCTCCTCCACCGACGCCGCGGCGGTCTTCGCCACGCTGCGCCGGCTGCGGTTGCCGCCCCGCCTGGTGGCGACGCTCGAGGCGGAGTCGGGGATGAACGACGCCCCGGTCGTGCTGCTGGTGGTGCTGCTCTCCCGGGAGGGGGCGACCCATCCGTGGTGGTACGAGGTCGCCCTGGTGAGCTACGAGCTGGGCGTCGGCGCGGCGGTCGGCGTGGTGGCCGGCGTCGGCGGGCGGTGGGCGCTGCGCCGCGCCGCGCTGCCGTCGGCGGGGCTCTACCCGATCGCGGCGGTGGGGCTGACCGTGTTCGCCTACGCCGCCGGGGCGTCGCTGCACGCCTCGGGCTTCCTCGCCGTCTACGTGGCGGGGGTGATCCTCGGCAACGCCCGGCTCCCGCACCGGCAGGCGATCCTCGGCTTCGCCGACGGGCTGGCGTGGCTGGCCCAGATCGGGCTCTTCGTGCTGCTGGGGCTGCTCGTCTCGCCGGACCGGCTGGGTTCGGCGGTGCTGCCCGCCGTGGTCGCCGGGCTGGCGCTGGTGCTGCTGGCCCGGCCGCTGTCGGTGGCGGCGTCCGCGCTGCCGTTCCGCTTCGACCTGCGGGAGCAGGCGTTCCTGTCCTGGGCGGGGCTGCGCGGGGCGGTGCCGATCGTGCTGGCCACCATCCCGCTCTCCGAGCGGGTGCCCGGTGCCGACCGGCTCTTCGACTCGGTCTTCGTGCTGGTGGTGATCTTCACGCTGGTGCAGGCCGGCACGCTCGCCCCGGCGGCTCGCTGGCTGCGGGTGACCGCGCCGGCCGAGGCGACCGAGCTGCGGGTGGAGACGGCGCCGTTGGAACGGATGCGCGCCGATCTGCTCCAGCTGGAGGTGCCGCCCGGTTCCCGGCTGGCCGGCGTGCACGTCGACGAGCTGCGGCTGCCGCCGGGCGCCTCCGTGACGCTGGTGCTGCGCGACGGCGTGGGGACGGTGCCCGGTCCGGACTTCCGGCTCAAGACCGGCGACAGCCTGTTGATCGTGGCGGCCGCCGGGGTGCGCGACGAGGCCGAGCGGCGGTTGCGGGCGGTCAGCCGGCGCGGCCGGCTGGCCCGCTGGTTTGGCGAGTACGGCCGGGGGGCCGACGCCTGATCTGCTAGCGTTCCTTTTGCCCGAGTTAGGGATGACTAGGGGCCGAACGTCGGTGCGGCGGGGCGGCACGTTGTCGTGCGCCTGCACGTTCCGTATTCTTGCGAATCTCCGGAGTGCGCGGCCCCGTTGCCGCGCGCCCCTTTTGTACCTGGGGCGCCGATGCCGGCGGCCCCTGTCCAGGTGCCGCGGTCCGCCGCGGTTCCGCGGCCGAGGGAGCGACGATGGCGAAGCCAGCCGACACCAGGACCGCCGGCCGCAAGCCGGTGGCGAAGGCCACCCGCAGCGCGGCGGAGACCGAGAAGATCCGGGCGGCCCTGGCGGCGCGTCGTGACGAGTTGCGCGCCGAGTACGATCAGACGCTGAGCGAGATCACCGAGCTGCAGCGCGACCGGCTGACCGACTCGGCCGGCGACGACCAGGCCGACACGGGTACCAAGACGTTCGAGCGTGAGCAGGAGATCTCACTCGCGAACAGCATCCTGGAACGGATCACGCAGGTCGAGCGGGCGTTGGAGCGGCTCGACGAGGGTGGCTACGGCTGGTGCGAGCGGTGCGGCAACCCGATCCCGGTGGAGCGGCTCGCCGCCTTCCCGTCGGCCACCCTCTGCGTGACGTGCAAGCAGCTGGCGGAGCGGCGCTGAGGCCCGCTCCCCGGCGGCCGTGAAGGGCGGCGCGTGAGCGCCGCCGAGAGTGTCGATGGGGAGCAGATGTCCGAAGCACCGCCCGCCGGGCCCGGCGGCGTCGAGCCGGGTGCCGCCAGCGCCGAGCCGAGGGCCGGCACGCCGCACGGCCGGGCCGTCACCATCCTGTTCGGCCTCGCGCTGATCCTGCTCCTGGCCGACGCGGCCACCAAGCACCTCGCCCTGCGTGGTCTGGAGGACCGGGAGCCGGTCCGGCTGCTCGGCGGGGCCGTCTATCTCAGCCTGACCCGCAACAGCGGCGCGGCGTGGAGCATCGGATCCGACCACACCTGGATCTTTTCGCTGATCACCCTCGGGGTGGTCGGGTGGATCGTCTGGATGGCACTGCGGCTGCGCTCGCTGCCCTGGGCGATCTCGCTGGGCCTGGTGCTCGGCGGGGCGCTGGGCAACTTCGTCGACCGGGTCTTCCGCGCCCCGGGCTGGTTCGTGGGGCACGTGGTGGACATGGTCAGCGTCTTCGCTCCGTACGGCCGGGTCTTCCCGGTGTTCAACCTGGCCGACAGCGCCCTGTTCTGCGGCGTGGTGCTCGCCCTCGGGCTGGAGCTGACCGGCCGCCAGCGCGACGGCAGCCGGATCGGCCGGGACGAGGCCACCGGGGCGGCGCGTGCCGACGCCGGGCAGCGGGAGCGGGCATGACCGCCGCCTTCGCCGCCGGCGGCGACAGCCGTTCCCTGCCCGTGCCCGACGGCCTCGACGGCAGCCGCCTCGACCAGGCCGTGTCGCGGCTCTTCGGGCTCTCCCGCACCGCCGCCGCGGCCCTGGTCGACGCCGGTGACGCGCTGGTCGACGGGGTGGCCCGGGCCAACTCCTACCGGGTCAAGGCCGGCTCCTGGCTGGAGGTGACCCTGCCCGCGCCGGTCGCGCCCCCCACCGTGGTGCCGCAGGCGGTGCCGGGCCTGCGGGTGGTCCACGCCGACGACGACATCGTCGTGGTGGACAAGCCGGTCGGCGTGGCGGCCCACCCCAGCCCCGGCTGGACGGGCCCGACGGTGATCGGCGCGCTGGCCGCGATCGGGCACCGCATCTCGACCAGCGGCGCCGCCGAGCGGCAGGGCGTGGTGCACCGGCTCGACGTGGGGACCACGGGGATCATGGTGGTGGCCAAGAGCGAGCAGGCGTACACCGCGCTGAAGCGGGCGTTCAAGTACCGCGAGGTGGAGAAGCGCTACCACGCGGTGGTGCAGGGGCACCTCGACCCGCTGCGCGGCACCGTCGACGCCCCGATCGACCGGCACCCCACCCACGACTACCGGTGGGCGGTGGTCTCCGGCGGCAAGCCGAGCATCACCCACTACGACACGATGGAGGCGTTCCCGGCGGCGAGCCTGGTCGACGTCCGGCTGGAGACCGGGCGCACCCACCAGATCCGGGTGCACTTCTCCACCCTGCGGCATCCGTGCGTCGGCGACCTCACGTACGGCGCGGACCCGACCCTCTCCGCCCGGCTCGGTCTCGACCGGCAGTGGCTGCACGCCCGTTCGTTGAGCTTCCTGCACCCGCGGACGGGCGACGAGGTGCGCTTCGTCAGCGACTACCCTGACGACCTGGACCGCGCGCTCGAGATCCTGCGCGACTGAGCGTCGTCCGGCCCGAGACGATCCGACGAGGAGACCCGACCGTGCGCGCCCGGCGACCTGCTTCGGCAACCGACCGACAGCCGGCGACCCGACCGGCGCGGCGGCCCCCGGCCCGGTCGGGCCGCGGGCGGTGGCCCGGGCGGGACCGGCGCCGCGAGGATGGGCGAAACGTCGGAACCCGCACCGGACGTGACGGAATCGTCACGCGCTCCGGCGCGGCCGGCGCCCGGCGGTGCCCCGCCGGCGGGGCCGTCGACCTCGACAGACGTCGGCGGCCCGGCGTCCGGGCGGGGACGCGAGACGAAACCGGAGGTGCGTAGACGGGTGTGGTCCGAATAGGGTTTCGTTCGTAGCCTGTCAGACGGGCATCGATGGCGCTGGGAGGGCGGGCCGTGGAGGGCAGCGAGACCGGCTGGGGGCGGCCGGCCGAACCAGCACCGCGGTGGCGGGCGCTGCTCGACCGGGCCCGGCACGGTGGCCGCACGGCCGAACAGGCCGAGGCCGACCGGCACGCCGAGCCGCCGCCCCTGCCCCCGGAGCCGCTGCCGCGCCGCTCGTCGGGGAACGGCTACGCGGCGCGGGTGCCGGCCATCGGGCGGGTCGCCGAGCCGCCGCCGTACCCGCCGGAACCGGGCCCGGCGTACCCCTCGGAACCGGGCCCGGCGTACCCCTCGGAACCGGGCCCGGCGTACCCGCCGGAGCCGGGTCCGGCGTACGGCACGGAGTTCGGTCGTCCGGTGGACCCGGGCTACCGGGCCGAGGCCAGCTACCGGGTCGAGCCGGCGTACCGGGTGGACCCGGACTACCCGGCCCGGCCGGCGTACCCGGAGCAGCCGGTCGAGCCGACCTACCGGGCGGCCCCGGAGCACCCGGTCGAGGCGGCGTACCGGGTACCGCGCCAACCCTCGCCGCCCCGCGTCGAGCCCGAGCCGCGCCGGGCGGTGGAGCCGATCGAGTCCCGCTACGCGGTGCTGGACAACGGCTACCGCCGGGAGCCGCCGCCGATCGAGTCCCGCTACGCGGTGCTGGACAACGGCTACCGGCGGCCGCCGGCGCACCAGGCGCCGCCCCCGCCACCACCGGCCCCGCCCGCCGCGCCGGTGGTCGCCGAGCGGGGCTACCCGGCCCGCGTCGAGTGGCGCCCGCGCGGCACCGAGAGCGAGCTGGAGCGCGCCGCCGGGGTGCTCCGCCGCGACCTGGGCACCCCCCGGGTGCTCGCCTTCGCGAACCCGAAGGGCGGCGTGCACAAGACCACCGCCACGGTGCTGGCCGCGGCGACCGTCGGCAGCGTACGCGGGCGCGGCGTGCTGGCCTGGGACGACAACGAGCTGCGCGGCACCCTGGGGCTGCGCGCCGGCAGCGCCCGGCACGCCCGGACCATCCGGCACCTGGTGAGCGATCTCGCGCACGTCGAGATCAAGGAGGGCCCCGAGCTGCTGGAGCACCTGGACGACTACCTGCGGCACGCCTCCGACGGCTCGTACGACGTGCTGGCCGGCGAGGAGAGCCCGCGGTTCGCCCAGCGGCTCGACCAGTTCACGGTCCGGCGGGTGCTGGAGCTGCTGCGACGCACCCACGACGTGGTCTGCGTGGACACCGGCAACAACGTGGAGAGCGCCAACTGGCGCACCGTGATGCAGGCGGCGGACCAGCTCGTGGTGACCACCGTGCCGCGCGAGGACGCCGCGTTCAGCGCCGACTGGATGCTCGACCTGCTGCACGAGGTGGGGATGGGCGAGCTGGCCGACAACGCGGTCACGCTGATCTCCTGCCCGACGCCGGGCCGCTCGGCGTTGCAGGACGACCTGGAGCGGCACTTCGCCACCCGTACCCGGGCCGTCGCCGTGGTGCCGTACGACCCGGCGCTGGAAACCGGCTCGTCGATCGAGTACCACCAGCTCCAGCAGGAGACCCGGCAGGCGTGGCTGAAGGCCGCGGCCGTGATGCTGGAGCCGTTCGCCCACTGAGCGGGTGTGCCGCCACCGGCCACCCACGCCGCCCACCGGCCTGAGAGGATCACCGGGTGAGCGCGGACACCCCCGAACCCGACCGGCCCGGTCGCCGGACCGACGAGCCGGGGGCACCGGTGACGTGGTCGGCACCCGACCCGCCGCCCCCCGGCGCCCCGGCGGACCCCCACGCCGCCCGCAACCGGGAGCCCGGCGGGTACGACGGCACCGGAGCGCCCGCGTACGGCGGCGCGGCGGGGTACCCCGCCGACGGCACCGGCCTGGTGTACGCCGCCGGGTACCCGGCGGTGCCGGCCGAGCCGGACCTGCCGCGCGGGCGGGCGGTGCGGCTCGCCCTGCTGGTGGTGCTCGCGGCGAGCGTGCTCGGGGTGCCGCTCGGGCTGCTCTGGGCCGTGCTCGCGCCGGACACGCCGGTGCTGAAGGTCGCCGACGGCGCCGTCTACGCCGAGCCGCAGCCGGAGCAGCCGATCGCCGCCGACGGCTG
Source organism: Micromonospora sp. CPCC 205561 (assembly GCF_036906775.1). Taxonomy (NCBI): domain Bacteria; kingdom Bacillati; phylum Actinomycetota; class Actinomycetes; order Micromonosporales; family Micromonosporaceae; genus Micromonospora; species Micromonospora sp. CPCC 205561. The sequence goes on from NZ_JBAKHV010000011.1 coordinate 22,901, forward strand.
GTTCAGCCTGCTCGGGCTGGGCTTCGGGGTGCTCGTGGCGCTCGCGTCGTGGTTCCTGCTGCGCCGGGTGCGCGGGCCCGTGGGCCTGCTCGCCGCGGTGCTCGGCGGGTTCGGCGCGGCGCTGGTCGCCTGGCAGGCCGGCCGCCGGGTGGGGCTGGCCGGCTACGAGCGGCTGCTGGAGACCGCGGCGACCGGCCGGGCCTTCGGCAAGCCGGCCGACCTGCGGGCCGGTGGGATCGACTGGTGGCTCGGCGTGCTGCCGGTGCCGCACGGCAACCTGCTGCTGGCCGCGTTCGGCGCGGCCGTGACGTACACCCTGCTGGCCGGCTGGTCCCGCTGGCCGTCGCTGCGCCCGGAGCCGGAGCCGGACGGCCCGGGGCTCAGTTGGGGGTCGGCGGGGACGCCAGCTCCGCCAGCGGCACCGGAACCGCCCGCACCTGGCGCAGCAGCGCCGCCTCGCGGTTGAGCAGCCGCAGCTCGGCGCGGAGCCGGGCGGCGGTGTCGTCGATGGCGAGCAGCCGCTGCCGGTCGGCCACGGTCAGCACGGCCGTCGCCGCGACCAGGTGCGACAGCACCGTCGGATCCTCCGGCAACTGCTCGGAGAGCTCCTCCGGGTCGGCGCGGACCAGGCCCAGGTACTGCCGGAACACGGCGATGACCCGGGCGGCGAGCAGGTCGGCGGCCTCGTCGGGCCCGGCCGGCTCGGGCAGCCACTCCACGTCGGCGGTGAGGTAGGGCTCGGTGTCGCGGTCGACGTCGGCGATGCGGAACCTGCGCTTGCCCACCGTGACGATGTCGAAGCCGCCGTCGGGACGCTCGGCGACCTGCCGCAGCTCGGCGGTGCAGCCCACCTCGTGCAGGGTGACGTCGTCACCGCCGGGCAGCGGCCGGCCGTCCGGCCCGGTCGGGGTGACCTCCCAGCCGGCCCGGATGGCCACCACGCCGAACTCGCGCGGGGCGTCGGCGGGCAGCGCGACCAGGTGCCGGACGAGGGCCTGGTAGCGCTCCTCGAAGATGTGCAACGGCAGCACCAGGCCGGGGAAGAGGACCGTTCCGAGCGGAAACACCGGCAGCCGCGCAGTCACGCGTCGAGCGTATCCCGATCCCGTGGCGGCGGCGTGTCCCGGCTCACCGTCCCGGCGTACGGGCGGCCCGGCCGGCCTCCGGACGGGCCGCCTAGACTCGCAAGGGTGTTGAACCGGATCGACCTGCGCGGCGGCGTGCGTGACCCGCGCCGCCTGCTGCCCCGTGCCCAGCTCGACGTCTCCGTGGCCGTCGAGAGGATCCGCCCGCTCGTGGAGGCGGTCCGGGAGCATGGTTACCCCGCGATCCGGGAGGCCAGCGAGCGTTTCGACGGGGTCTCGCCGGAGGTGCTGCGGGTGCCCGTCGAGGCGATCGCCGAGGCGGAGGGGTCCCTCGATCCCGAGGTGCGCGCCGCGCTGCTGGAGTCGATCGCCCGGGCCCGCCGGGTCCACGACGACCAGCGGCGCACCGACCACACCACCCAGGTGGTGCCGGGCGGCACGGTGACCGAGCGCTGGGTGCCGGTGGACCGGGTCGGCCTCTACGTCCCCGGCGGCCTCGCGATGTACCCGTCGACCGTGGTGATGAACGTGGTGCCCGCCCAGGCGGCCGGGGTGCGTTCGTTGGTCGTGGCCAGCCCGCCGCAGAAGGACAACGGCGGCCTGCCCGACCCCCGGGTGCTCGCGGCCTGCGCCCTGCTCGGCGTCGACGAGGTCTACGCCGTCGGCGGCGCCCAGGCGGTGGCGATGCTGGCGTACGGCGCGGCGGTCGACGCCCGGGGCAGCGTCCGCTGCGACCCGGTCGACATGATCACCGGCCCGGGCAACATCTGGGTGACCGCCGCCAAGCGGCTGCTGCGCGGCGTCGTCGGCATCGACGCCGAGGCCGGCCCGACCGAGATCGCCATCCTGGCCGACGACACCGCGGACCCGGCGCACGTCGCGGCCGACCTGGTCAGCCAGGCCGAGCACGACCCCCTCGCGGCCAGCGTGCTGGTCACCCCGTCGGTCGAACTGGTCGAGGCGGTCGAGCGGGAGCTGGCCCGGCAGGTGCCGGCCACCAAGCACGCCGAGCGGGTCACCACCGCGCTCACCGGCGAGCAGAGCGGCGTGGTGCTGGTCGACGACCTCGACGCCGGGCTGCGGGTGGTCGACGCGTACGCGGCCGAGCACCTGGAGATCCAGACCCGGGACGCCCGCGAGTGGGCGCTGCGGGTGCGCAACGCCGGGGCGATCTTCGTCGGCGCCTGGTCGCCGGTGTCGCTCGGCGACTACTGCGCCGGCTCCAACCACGTGCTGCCCACCGGCGGCTGCGCCCGGCACTCCTCCGGGTTGTCGGTGCAGTCCTTCCTGCGCGGCATCCACCTGGTCGACTACTCCGAGCAGGCGCTGCGCGAGGTGGCCCCGCACGTGGTCACCCTGGCCGGCGTCGAGGACCTGCCCGCGCACGGGCGGGCGGTCCAGGTGCGCTTCCCGGGGGGCCTGGCGTGACCACGCTGGACGACCTGCCGCTCCGCGACGACCTGCGGGGACTGTCGCCGTACGGGGCGCCGCAGCTCGACGTGCCGGTGCGGCTGAACACCAACGAGAACTCGTACCCGCTGCCGGAGCCGGTGGTGGACGCGATCGGCAAGGCCCTCGCGGCGGAGCTGCGCGACCTCAACCGCTACCCGGACCGCGACGCCGTGGCGCTCCGCGCCGAGCTGGCCGGTTACCTGGGCCACGGGCTCACCGCCGAGCAGGTGTGGGCGGCCAACGGCTCCAACGAGATCCAGCAGCAGCTGCTCCAGGCGTTCGGCGGGCCGGGGCGCACGGCGCTCGGCTTCACCCCGGCGTACTCGATGCACCCGCTGCTGGCGCTCGGCACCGGCACCCGGTGGGTGCCGGCCCGGCGCGGCGTCGACTTCGGGCTGACCGCCGACGAGGCGGTGGCCCAGGTCCGCGAGCACGCCCCCGACGTGGTCTTCCTCTGCTCGCCGAACAACCCGACCGGCACCGCCCTGGACCCGGCGGTGGTCGCCGCGGTGCTGGACGCCGCGCCGGGCATGGTGGTGGTCGACGAGGCGTACGCCGAGTTCGCCCGGCCCGGCACGGTCAGCGCCCTGGCGGTGCTGCCCGGGCACCCCCGGCTGGTGGTGACCCGGACGATGAGCAAGGCGTTCGGGTTCGCCGGCGGCCGGCTGGGCTACCTGGCCGCCGACCCGGCGGTGGTGGCGGCGGTGCAGCTGGTCCGGCTGCCGTACCACCTCTCGGCGCTCACCCAGGCCGCGGCCCGGGCGGCGCTGGCGCACCGCGACACCCTCCTCGGCACGGTGGCCGCGATCAGCGGGCAGCGGGACCGGATCGTGGCCCGGCTGCGCGGGCGCGGGTTCCGGGTCGCCGACAGCGACGCCAACTTCGTGCTCTTCGAGGTCGGGGGCGACCAGGCCGCCGCCTGGCGCACCCTGCTCGACGCCGGGGTGCTGGTGCGCGACGTCGGCCTGCCGGGCTGGCTGCGGGTCACCGCCGGCACCCCCGCCGAGACCGACGCGTTCCTGACCGCCGTGGAGAAGCTCCGGCGGGGGCACGAGTGAGACCGCGAGCCCCGCAGCCGCGACCGAGAGGTGAGCAATGAGCCGGACCGCCCGCGTGGAGCGGATCACCAAGGAGACCGAGGTCCTCGTCGAGATCGACCTCGACGGCACCGGCCGGGCCGAGATCGGCACCGGGGTCGGCTTCTACGACCACATGCTGCACCAGATCGCCCGGCACGGCGGCTTCGACCTGACCGTGCGCACGGTGGGTGACCTGGAGATCGACGCGCACCACACGATGGAGGACACCGCCCTCGCCCTGGGCGCCGCGTTCGACCAGGCGCTGGGGGACAAGGCCGGCATCCGGCGGTACGGCTCGGCGACCGTGCCGATGGACGAGGTCCTCGTCCGGGCCGCGGTCGACCTCTCCGGCCGCCCGTACGTGGTGCACGACGAGCCGGCGCTGGCGCCGTACATCGGGCCGGTCTACCCGACCAGCATGACCCGCCACATCTGGGAGTCCTTCGGCCAGGCGGCCCGGATCACCCTGCACGTGGACGTCCTGCGGGCGGCCCGCCCGGGCGGCCACCCGGACGCCCACCACGTGGTGGAGGCACAGTTCAAGGCGGTGTCCCGCGCGCTGCGCGAGGCCACGGCCGTTGACCCCCGCGCGGCGGGCGCGATCCCCAGCACGAAGGGAGCCCTGTGAGCGTGAGCGCGAGGAACGCAGCGCAGCGGAGTCCCGCGGCCGCGAACGGAAGGTGGGCCCGGTGAGCGCGAGGAACGCAGCGCAGCGGAGTCCCGCGGCCGCGAACGGAAGGCGGATCTGATGGGCGGGGTGCTGCCGACGTTGCTGCTGATCCTGGCCGGCGTGCTGGTCGGCGGGACGTGGTCGCTGCACAAGCAGGGCGCGCCGCGCGGGGCGGTGGTCGTCACCGCGCTGCTCGCCGTGCTGGCCACGGCGGGCGGGGTGCTCTGGCTGCTGCCGGGGGAGGGCGCATGAGCCGGGTGGTGGTGCTCGACTACGGCTCGGGCAACCTGCGCTCGGCGGAGCGTGCCCTGGCCCGCGTCGGCGCGGACGTGACGGTGACCGACGACCTGGGCGCCGCCGCCGAGGCGGACGGACTGGTGGTGCCGGGCGTGGGCGCGTACGCCGCCTGCATGGCGGGGATCGAGGCGCTCGGCGCCGGGCCGGTGATCGCGGAGCGGGTCGCCGCCGGCCGTCCGGTGCTGGGCATCTGCGTGGGCATGCAGGTGCTCTTCGAGCACGGCGAGGAGCACGGGGTGGTGACGAAGGGCCTCGGGCTGCTGCCCGGCGGGGTGACGCGGCTGGCCGCCGAGCGGCTGCCGCACATGGGCTGGAACACCGTCGCCCCGCCGGCGGGGTCGGCGCTCTTCGCCGGCCTCCCCGCCGACAGCCGGTTCTACTTCGTGCACTCGTACGGGGTCGGGGACCCGGCTGCGCTGGCGGCCGCCGGTGCCACGGTCACCACCGCGCACCACGGGACGGACTTCGTGGCGGCCGTGGAGCGCGGTCCGCTCCGCGCCGCGCAGTTCCACCCGGAGAAGTCCGCCGACAACGGCGCCGCGCTGCTGCGCAACTGGCTCGCCACGTTCTCCACCGGTGACTGAGCGGCGTCGGGGCCCGGCGGGTCCGCGCCCGTGCGCCCGCAGGGGCACGCGGTGAGCAAGGAGCGGGCCCGGCGCCGGGCGGCCCGCGAGGCCCAGGTCGCGCGGGAACGGGCCGTCCGGGAGCGGCGGGCGACCCGGCGGGCACGCCGCCGGGCGCTGCTCCGGCGGATGACGCCGTCGCTGCGGCGGGGGCGGACGGGCCGGCTGCCCCGGCACAGCCGCGGCGAGCGTGCCGCCATCGTGCTGCTGACCCTGGCGGCGATGGCCCTGATCTGGACCTTCGTCGACGATCTGGCGCTACGGATCGCGCTGGTCGTGCTGTTGCTGCTCGTACTGCCGGCGATCGTGGTGATCGCCCTGGACCGTCGCACCTGACTTCGAGGAGAAATACCGTGAGCCTCACCCTGTTGCCCGCCGTGGACGTCGCCGACGGCCAGGCCGTCCGTCTCGTGCAGGGCGCCGCCGGCAGCGAGACGACGTACGGCGACCCGCTGGAGGCCGCGCTGGCCTGGCAGCGGGACGGTGCGGAGTGGATCCACCTGGTCGACCTCGACGCCGCGTTCGGCCGGGGCTCCAACGCACACCTGCTGGCCGAGGTGGTGCGGCAGCTCGACGTGAAGGTGGAGCTCTCCGGCGGCATCCGCGACGACGAGTCGTTGCACGCGGCGCTCGGCACCGGGGCCGCCCGGGTGAACATCGGCACCGCCGCCCTGGAGGACCCGGTCTGGTGCGACCGGGTGTGCGGGGAGTACGGCGACCGGGTGGCGATCGGGCTGGACGTGCGGGGTCGTACCCTCTCCGCCCGGGGCTGGACCCGCGACGGCGGCGACCTCTTCGAGGTGCTGGAGCGGCTGGACAAGGCGGGTGCGACGCGGTACGTGGTCACCGACATCACCAAGGACGGCACCATGCGTGGGCCGAACCTGGACCTGCTGCGTGAGGTCTGTGCCCGCACCGACGCCCCGGTGATCGCCTCGGGCGGCGTCTCCACCCTGGACGACCTGCGGGCGCTGGCCGGCCTGGAGTCGATCGGGGTGGAGGGCGTGATCGCCGGCAAGGCCCTCTACGCGGGCGCCTTCACCGTGGCGCAGGCGCTGGAAACGCTGGCGGCGGCGTGACCGTCACCCGGCTCGGCTCGGGCGGCCCGTGGGAGTCGCTGTACGGCTATTCCCGGGTGGTCCGCGCCGGGGACCTGGCCTGGACCGCCGGCTGCACCTCCACCGTGCAGGGTGTGGTCACCCACGTCGGCGACGCGGCGGCGCAGACCGCGCAGGCCCTGCGGATCGGGCTGGACGCGCTCGCCGAGGTGGGCGCGGCTCCCGGCGACGTGGTGCGGACCCGGATGTACGTCACCGACCGGACGTACGCCGACGAGGTGGGCCGGGCGCACAACGCGGTGTTCGGCGCCGTCCGTCCGGCGGCCACCATGGTGGTGGTGGCCGGGCTGCTCGATCCCGACCATCTCGTCGAGGTCGAGCTGGAGGCGTATCTCGGCGACCGCTGAGCCGCCGCGGCGGTGGTACCCGGCCGCCGCGCGCCCCGATAAGTTGTGCGCAATCTAATTGTGGGCTACGGTACTCTGGTGACCGACGACCTGGTGCTGCGCCGGCAGGTGTGCTTCGCGCTCTACGCCGCGTCGCGTGCCCTCACCGACGTCTACCGGCCGGTCCTCGACGAGTTCGGCCTGACCTACCCGCAGTACCTGGTGCTGCTGGTGCTCTGGGAGCGCGACGAGGCCCCCACGGTCTCCGAGCTCGGCGCCGCCCTGCGGCTGGACTCCGGCACGCTCTCGCCGCTGCTCAAGCGGCTGGAGGGGGCGGGGCTCGTCGTCCGGACCCGGTCGGCGCGCGACGAGCGGCGGGTGGAGGTGGGCCTGACCGACGACGGACGGGCCCTGCGGCAGCGGATGGGCGAGGTGCCCCCGCGGGTCGCCCGCGCCACGGGCCTCACCGAGGCGGAGCTGGTCGCCCTGCGCGACACCCTCACCCGGGTCACGGAGACGATCCACCGACAGAAGGAGCAGTGATCACCATGCAGGTGCTCTACACCGCGTCCGCCCGGGCCACCGGGGACGGTCGGGACGGCAACGTCCGTACCTCCGACGGCACCGTCGACCTCGCGCTGGCCGTCCCGAAGGAGATGGGGGGCGCCGGCGGCGCCGCCAACCCCGAGCAGCTCTTCGCGGCCGGCTACGCCGCCTGCTTCCACTCCGCGCTGCGCCTGGTCGCCCGCAAGGCCCGGGCCGACGTCTCCGGTTCGGTCGTCGAGGCGGAGGTGGGCATCGGCCCCAACGGCACCGGCGGCTTCGGGCTGACCGTCGCCCTCGTGGTCGACCTCCCGGTCGTCGAGCGGGCCGCCGCCGAGGAGCTGCTCGCGCAGGCGCACCAGGTCTGCCCCTACTCCAACGCCACGCGCGGCAACGTCGAGGTCGCCCTCACCGTGCGCGAGGCGCTGTGAGCACCCGCAACCGCGAGATCCACCTCGCCTCCCGGCCGCAGGGCTGGCCGACCGCGGACAACTTCCGGCTCGTCGAGACCGGGGTACCCACCCCCGGGCCGGGGCAGATCGTGGTCCGCAACCGGTACGTGTCGGTCGACCCGTACATGCGGGGGCGGATGAACGACGTCAAGTCGTACGTGCCGCCGTTCGCGCTCGACGCGCCGCTGGACGGCGGGGCGGTCGGCGAGGTCGTGGCCAGCGAGGCCGAGGGCCTGCGGCCCGGCGACACCGTCCTGCACGGCCTCGGCTGGCGCGAGTACGCGCTGCTCGACGCGCGGGCCGCCCGGAAGGTCGATCCCGACCTCGCCCCGGTCACCGCCTACCTGAGCGTGCTGGGCATGACCGGCCTGACCGCGTACGCCGGGCTGCTCGAGGTCGCCGGGATGAAGCCGGGGGAGACCGTCTTCGTCTCCGCCGCCGCCGGTGCGGTGGGCAGCCTGGTCGGCCAGATCGCCAAGCTCCGGGGCGCGGCGCACGTGGTCGGCAGCGCGGGCTCGGCGGCCAAGGTCGAGCGGCTGCGCGCGCTCGGCTTCGACGCCGCGTTCGACTACCACGACGGGCCGGTGCGCGACTCGCTGAAGGCCGCCGCCCCCGACGGCGTCGACGTCTACTTCGACAACGTCGGCGGCGACCACCTGGAGGCGGCGATCTCCGCGATGAAGGTGCACGGCCGGGCCGCGATCTGCGGCATGATCGCGCAGTACAACGACACCGAGCCCCCGGCCGCGCCGCGCAACCTGGCGCTGCTCATCGGCAAGCGGCTCACCCTGCGCGGCTTCCTCGTCGGCGACCACGGCCACCTGCGCGACGAGTTCGTGCGGGAGATGTCCGGCTGGCTGCGCGACGGCAAGCTCTCGTACGACGAGACGGTCGTCGACGGCATCGAGAACGCCCCCGAGGCGTTCCTCGGCCTGCTGCGCGGTGAGAACCTGGGCAAGATGCTCGTGCGGGTGTAGTCCGGGGCGCCCTCGCGACGCCGAGGGCCCCTGTCGGTGGCGGTGGTCGGCCTCACACGCCGCCCGCCGCCGTCCCGGGGAAGGATAGGCTCGCGGCATGACGGTGGCGGTACGGGTCATCCCGTGTCTCGACGTGGACGCCGGTCGGGTGGTCAAGGGGGTTAACTTCCTCGACCTGCGCGACGCCGGCGACCCGGTGCAGCTGGCCGCGGCGTACGACCGGGCCGGCGCGGACGAGCTGACCTTCCTCGACGTCACCGCCTCGTCCAGCGACCGGGGCACCATGCTCGACGTGGTCCGTCGCACGGCGGAGTCGGTCTTCATCCCGCTGACCGTGGGTGGTGGCGTCCGGCGGGTCGCGGACGTCGACACCCTGCTGCGCGCCGGGGCGGACAAGGTCGGGGTGAACACCGCCGCGATCGCCCGCCCCGAGCTGCTCGCCGAGATCGCCGACCGGTTCGGCCGGCAGGTGCTGGTGCTCTCGCTCGACGTGCGGCGCGCGCCCGGGGGTGCGACGCCCAGCGGTTTCGAGGTGACCACCCACGGCGGCCGGCGCGGCACCGGGCTGGACGCGGTCGAGTGGGCCCGCCGCGGCGCCGAGCTGGGCGCGGGCGAGATCCTGCTCAACTCGATGGACGCCGACGGCACCAAGGCCGGCTTCGACCTCGAACTCATCGGCGCGGTGCGGCGGGTGGTCGACGTGCCGGTGGTGGCCAGCGGCGGCGCGGGCGAGGTGGCGCACTTCGCGCCGGCGATCGGCGCCGGCGCGGACGCGGTGCTCGCCGCCAGCGTTTTCCACTTCGGCGAGCTGACCGTCTCGGAGGTCAAGGACGCGCTGCGCGGGGCGGGCCACCCGGTCCGCTGACCGCGCGGTCGGCCTGGTCGGGGTCAGTCGCGGTGGAGCCCGTTCTCCGGGGAACGCCGGGGCGCCGGGATCGACCGCACCACGTACTCCTGGACGGCGGCGGCGTGGTCGTCCTCGTCGAGCTGCCACTCCGCGCTGACCGGGGTGTGCCGCCGGGTGAGCACGCCCTGCACGGTGTCCACGGTGGTGGCCAGCCCGGCGCTCGGACGGGTGCGCCAGAGGCGCTCACCGTCGGCGGTGATCCGGAACCAGCCGTCGCTGACGCTGACCAGCCCGGTCCCGACGAGGCGCCGGACCGCCGCCTCCACCTCGTGCCGTTCGGGGATGGCCTGGTTGAGGTGGTCGGCGGTGGAGAGCACGTCGGCCAGGCGGACGCCCTCGGGGCGGCGGCTGGCCGCGGCGCGGCGGTGCCGTCCCGCGCCGCTGGCGATCACCACCGAGACGAAGATCCAGGCGTCGGTCCAGCGCCATCCGTTCTCCCCCATGCCAGGATTCTGCCGGGCGGGGCGGCCGAAGGGAACACCGGCGCCCCCGCCGCGTGCGGGGACAGGGGTCGCCACGGCCGGGCTGCGGGTGGGGGTCAGGCGGTGGGCAGGGGTACGACCGGGTCCGTGCTGGGGCGCTCCGGCCCGGGCACGGTGAACAGCGGCAGGAAGACCTGCGTCAGCGGGCCGATGGTCAGCGCGTAGGCGACCGTGCCCACGCCCACCGTCCCGCCGAGCAGCCAGCCGAGCGCCAGCACGGTGACCTCGATGACGGTGCGGACGAGCCGCAGGGAGCGGCCGGGCCGGCGGGCGACGTAGCCGGTCATCAGGCCGTCGCGGGGACCGGGCCCGAGACTGGCGCCGAGGTAGAGCCCCGTCGCCGCCCCGTTGGCCACGATGCCGACGACCAGCATCCCGATCCGTACGCCCAGCGGCCCGCCGGTCGGCAGCAGCGCGAGCGTCGCGTCCACCACCAGGCCGATCACCACCACGTTGCTGACCGTGCCGAGGCCGGGTCGCTGGCGCAGGGGTATCCAGAGCAGCAGCACCAGCGCGCCCACCGCGATGGTGACGGTGCCGAACGAGAGGCCGGTCAGCTCGGAGAGGCCCTGGTGGAACACGTCCCACGGGTCCAGGCCGAGCCCCGAGGTGATCATCAGGGCCATGCTCACCCCGTAGAGGACGAGGCCCGCGTAGAGCTGGGTCAGCCGCCGCAGGGGGCGATGCCGAAGATTGCCAATCGCTGCCACTCATGCCACGCTAAAGGCCAATTGGCGGAGCGTAAGAGCCAATCTCGGAGGGGTGGCCATGACCAGTCAGGTTCGGGGCCCTCAATTGGCCCGGCTCCTCGGTCAGTGGCATGCGCTTCCGGGCCGCCGGCGCAGTCCCGACTACGCGGCCCTCGCCGGTGCCGTGCGCGGCCTGCTCGCCGACGGCCGGCTGCCCCTGGGCGTGCGGCTGCCGGCGGAGCGCGAGCTGGCCGAGGCGCTGAGGATCAGCCGGACCACGGTCACGGCCGCGTACCGGCAACTGCGCGAGAGCGGGCACCTGGCCAGCCGGCGGGGGGCCGGCAGCTGGACGATGCTCCCTGGGACCCACCGGGTGGCGAGCACCGGGCTCTGGACCCCGCTGGACGACCGGGACATGATCGATCTCGGGGTCGCCGCGCTCGCCGCGCCGCCGGAGCTGCTACCCGCCGCCCGGGCGGCGGCCGAGGACCTGCCGCGCTACCTCAGCGGTGCCGGCTACCACCCGACCGGAATCATCGAGCTGCGCGAGGCGGTGGCCCACGCCTACACCGGCCGGGGGCTGCCGACCTCGCCCGACCAGATCATGGTCACCAACGGCACCCAGCACGCCCTCGACCTGGTGCTCCGCCTCGCGCTGGCCCCGGGCGGCAGCGTGCTGGTCGAGGCGCCCAGCTACCCGAACGCGCTGGCCGCGCTGGCCGCCCGCCGGGCCCGGATCACCACCCACGGCCTGGCCGTCGAGGAGCCCGGCTGGGACGCCGACCTGCTCCTGGCGGGCCTGCGGCAGGCCCGCCCCAAGCTGGCGTACCTGATCCCGGACTTCCAGAACCCGACCGGCCACCTGATGCCGGCGTCGCTGCGCGAGCGGGTGGTGGCCGCCGCGCACGCCGTCGGCACCGACCTGGTCGTCGACGAGTCCTTCGTCGACCTGCCGCTGGACGGGACGGTGCTGCCCCCGCCGACCGCCAGCTTCGACCGGCACTCCCGGGTGATCACCATCGGGGGGATGAGCAAGCCGTTCTGGGGCGGCCTGCGGATCGGCTGGGTCCGCGCGTCCGCCCCGCAGGTGCAGCGGCTGGCCGCCACCCGGGTCGGCGTCGACATGGCCAGCCCGGTGCTGGACCAGCTCGTCGCCGTCCACCTGCTCGCCGAGGCGCCGGCCATCGTCGCCGCGCGCCGGGCGCAGCTCACCGTCCAGCGGGACGCGCTGCTGGCGGCGCTCGCACAGCGGCTGCCCGAGTGGCGGGTCACCGTCCCGCACGGCGGCGTCACCCTCTGGGCCGAGCTCGACGGCCCGATCTCCAGCGCGCTGGCCCGCGCCGCCGAGGAGGTGGGCGTACGGCTGGCGCCCGGTCCCCGGTTCGGCCTGGACGGCACGCTGGAGCGCTTCCTTCGGTTGCCGTTCACCCTGCCGGCCGCCGACCTGGCGGAGGCGGTGGGCAGGATCGCCGCCGTCCGCTACGACCTGGACCGCGGCGGCCGGTCGCGGTGGCGCGAGGCCGCGGTCATCGCCTGACCCGCGCGGCGGCCGGTGGGAGGCCGGTCAGCACCCCGGGACCGCGCCGGGCACGCGCCCGAGGCTGCGCGATCGGGCCTGCGCCCGGCCCCCGGGCTGGGAAACTGCGCAGGTGGGAGACGTGGGCGGGATCAGGTGGCCGCGCGGGGTGAGGCCCGGCGCCCCGGGCACCCGCACCACCCGCATCGAGCTCTTCTACGACCTCGTCTTCGTCTTCGCCTTCCTGAACGTGACCACCGTGACGGCCAGCGACCTGACCGGGCGCGGGCTGCTCCAGTGCCTGGTGCTCCTCGCCCTGCTCTGGTGGTGCTGGAGCGGCTTCGCCGCGTTGGGCAACGTGGTCCGCACCGACCAGGGGATCGTGCCGCTGTTCGGCTTCGCCACCTCGGCCGCCGTCTTCGTGCTCGCGCTGAGCCTGCCGAAGGCGTTCGTCGACCGGCCCGGCGGGCTCTCCGGCCCGCTGGTGTTCGCGGTCTGCTACTTCCTGGTCCGAGCGTCCCAGGTGACTCTCTTCCTCTGGGCCGTCCGCACCGACCCGTCGGTGCGTCGACGCCTCCCGATGCTGGCGCTGCCGTTCCTGGTGGCGACGGCGCTCGTCCTCGGCGCCGCGCTGCTGCCGCAGCGCCTCGTCGACGACACGAACTCCTTCGCGCTCCGGCTCGCGTTGTGGGTCGCCGCGCTCGCCGTCGAGTACGGCGCCGGCCTGGCCCAGCACCGCGCCGGGTGGATGGTGCTGTCGGCGGGGCACTGGGCGGAGCGGCACGCGCTGATCATCATGGTGGCGCTCGGCGAGTCGATCATCGCGCTCGGTCTCGGGCCCGGCAGCGGCGCGGCGTCGCTGACCTGGCCGGTGATCATCACGGCGGTCCTCGGCGTCGCGGTGGTCGCGGCGCTGTGGTGGGCGTACTTCGACACGCTCGCCCTCGCCATGGAGCAGGCGCTGCACCGCACCCGCGACCGGCGGGCCCGCGCCGGCCTGGCCCGCGACGTCTACACCTACCTGCACCTGCCGCTGATCGCGGGCGTCATCCTCTTCGCCCTGGGCCTCAAGGGCCTCATCCACGAGGGCGCGGACCCGGAGACGCCGCGCTGGGGGGTGCGGCTGCCCGGCTTCGACCTGCTGGCGCTCTACGGCGGGGTGCTGCTCTACGCGCTCACGTTGATCCTGCTGGGCCGGCGGGCGCTCGGCGCGCCCCGGTGGCCGTCCGCGGCCGGGGCGGCGCTGCTCTTCGTGCTGGTCCCGGTGGCCGCGCGGTTGCCGGAGCTGGTCGCCGTCGTCGTGCTGGCGGTGGTCGCCGTGCTGGCGGTCGCGGCGCAGACCGTCGTCGACGCCCCCCGCCGGCGGCGGGTGCGGCAGGTGGCGTTGGAGGAGCAGCTCGCCTCCGAGGTGGAGCAGACCAGGTGGCGGGGGGAGCACCTGTGAGGCCGGCGGCCCCGCTCCGGGTGCGGGGCCGCCGGCGTCGCGCTCAGAGCTCGGCCAGGGTGCCCGCGTACATCTTCTCGATCTCGGAGGCGAAGTTGCTCTCCACGCCGCGACGCTTGATCTTGAGCGACGGGGTGATCTCGCCGTCCTCGATCGTCAGGTCCCTCGGCAGGATGGCGACCTTCTTGATCGTCTCCCAGCGGTTGAGCTTGCCGTTCAGCTCGGCCACGTACCCCTCGACCATGGTCCGCGCCTCCGGTGAGGCGACGATCTCGGCGTAGTCGCGGCCCTCCAGCGGGGTGCCGGCCGCCCAGCCCTTGATCGCGTCCGGGTCGAGGGTGACCAGCATGGTGCAGTAGTTGCGGGCCTGGCCGACCACCACCGCCTGCGAGGTGTACGGGCAGGTGGCCTTGAACATCCCCTCGATGTGCGAGGGCGCGATGTACTTCCCGCCCGAGGTCTTGACCAGGTCCTTCTTGCGGTCGGTGATCTTCAGGTAGCCGTCGGCGTCCAGCGTGCCGATGTCGCCGGTACGGAAGAAGCCGTCCTCGGTGAACGCGGCGGCGGTCTCCTCCGGCAGGTTGTGGTAGCCGCGCATCACCGGCCGGCCACGCACCAGGATCTCGCCGTCGGTGTCGATCCGGCACTCCAGGTCGCCCATCGCCTTGCCGACCGAGCCGATCCGCAGCCCCGCCGGCGGGTTGACGAAGTTCCCGGCGCTGGTCTCGGTGAGGCCGTAGCCCTCGGAGATGGGCAGGTTCGCCGCGGCGAAGAAGGTGGCGATCTCCGGGCTGAGCGGGGCGGCGCCCGAGACGAGCACCCGGATCCGGCCGCCGAGACGGGCCTGGAGCTTGCTGAACACCAGCTTCTCGGCCACCGCGTACTTCAGCTTCAGCCCGGCCGGGACCGGCCTGCCGGCCTGCTCCAGGGTGACCTTCTCCTTGCCGACCCCGACACCCCAGGCGAAGATCTTCGCCTTCGCGCCGCCGCTGCCCTGCGCGGTGGTCACCGCCTTGTTGTAGACCTTCTCGAAGACCCGGGGCGCGCCGCACATCAGCGTCGGACGGATCACCGAGAGCAGGTCGACCAGCTTCTCCACCCGGCCGTCGACGTACGTCGGCAGGCCCACGTGGATGGCGCCGCAGAGCAGGGTCTTGCCGAACGAGTGGGACAGCGGGAGCCAGAGGTACTGCAGGTCGTCGTCGCGGAGCAGCCCGACCTCGGCCTGCGCGACGCCCTCCCAGCACCAGCCGCCGTGCAGCAGCTCGACGCCCTTGGGGCGCCCGGTCGTGCCGGAGGTGTAGATCAGGGTGGCGAGGTGGTCGGGACCGATCCCGGCCACCAGCCTGTCGATCAGGTCGGGCTCGGCGGCCAGCGCGCGGGCGCCCTGCTCCTCCAGCTCCGCGAGGGTGAGCTGGGGGACGGCGGCGGCCGGGTCGGCGGCGCCGTCGAGGAGTACGACGTGGGTCAGCGCCGGCAGCTCCGCGCCGGCGATCTTGGCCGCCTGGCCGGGGTTCTCGGCGAACAGCACCCGGGAGCCGGAGTCGGCGATGATGTACGTCGCGTCCTCGGGTTCGGTGGTGGGGTAGACGGTGGTGGTGGCGCCGCCCGCGCACATGATGCCGAGGTCGGCGATCACCCAGTCGAGCCGGGTGTTCGCCAGGATCGCGACCGGGTCCTCCAGGCCGACGCCGAGCCCGTGCAGCCCGGCGGCGACCGCCTTGGCGCGGTGGGCCACCTGCTCCCAGGTCAACCAGACCGGCCCGGAGTCGTCGGGGGCCGGGTGGGCGAAGGCGTGGCGGGTGGGGGACGCCGCGACGCGCTTGAGGAACATGTCGGGGATGGAACGGTACGGTACATCGAGAGCCATCGCTGTAGCCGCCTTCGGGGGGTGGAGACGTGATCGCCGTCACGTCGGTGTTCGTTACCGAAGAGTATTGCCTGCACCGGGGCGTCGGCTAGCCCTGTGGATCACGGCTGGGCCACGTCTCGGGTGACGGAACGGCCGAGTCAGGCGTACCGGGCGGCCGCCAGCGACCAGTCGTAGGTGGCCCGGATCCAGTTGCGCCGCGCGGTGACGGCCGAGCGCAGGTCGTCGTCGCCGCTGGCCAGCAGCGCCGCCTCGGTGGTCAGGTACGCGGACAGCGACTCGTTGAACCGGTCGGCGGCCGCCCGCAGGGCCGACGACTCGTCCCGGCCGCTGCGGCCACCGGCGATCACGACGACCAGGTTGTGCACGTCCGCCTGGTCGAGGTTCTCCTTGCCGTAGGAGAAGAGGTCGTTGCACCAGCAGACCAGGTCGGCGGCGAGCAGGTCGAGCGCCACCAGCGCCGGATCGGTGCGGCTGGCGGCGCCGGACAGCGTCCCGATGGCCAGCTCGGTCAGGGCGAAGCTGGGGTGGACCGCGCCGGTGTGCCGGCGCATCTGGACGTACTCGGCCACCTCCGGCACCCGCCCGTGCTCCCGGTTCGCCGCCTCCCAGAGCAGCGCCAGCAGGTAGTCGCGCACGCCGCCGACGAAGCGCAGCAGGAGCGCGGGCGTCCCGGCGGCGCTGACCCGCCGGCACAGGTCGCCCAGCGCCTCGCCGGGTGGGCCGGCGGTGGCGGCGGCGGGCCCGTCGGTCGAGGCCCCGTGCACGTCGAGCACGTCCAGCAGGGCCGCCACGGTTGGCGCCAGCAGGGTGGGGGCGGCGCCGAGGCCGTCCTCGTCGCAGGCGTCGTCCATCACGAACAGCCAGGAGATCAGGTCGGCGAGCAGGCGTAGCCGGTCGGTCGGTCCCTCCGGGCAGGCCCGGCCGGCCAGCCCTGCGGGGTCGGCGCCGCGCAGTCGGCGCAGCCGGTGCCCGCTATTGATCAGCCCCTGGCTGAGCGCCCACTCGATGCTCTGCTGTGCCACCAAGCCCGTGGCGTCGTGTTGGCGCGCGGGAAAGGGGGGTTCCCGTAGCGCCGAGACCGCAAAGGTACGCATGGTGCCCCCTGTCGCGCCGCCCCCCCACGGGCCGGCGCGGGACAGCGTACGGTAGCAGGGATCGGTCGCCGTCGTTGGGGCGAGCCGATTTCAGGATATGGTGTGACCGCTTCCGTACATTCCGTTACATGCCCAGGTCGGTGCCGCGCAGCCGGTCGGCCAGCGCCGCCGCCCCGTCGATCTGCACCCTGGCCACCCGCTGCCGGCCGGAGAGGAACAGCGCCAGCTCGCCGGGCGCCCCGACCAGCCGCAGCGGCTCGCCGCCCCGGCCGACGGAGAGCTCGCCGTAGCCGGGCGCCTGGACGAGGACGCCGGCCGGGAACCGGCGCAGCGCCAACCTGGCCAGCCCGGAGCACCGCCTCCACAGCGCCGCGTGGAGCCCGGCGGGCAGGTCGCGCGGGAGCCAGCCCGGGCCGACCCGGCGCACGTCCTCGTGGTGGATGAAGAACTCGAGCGTGTTGGCCAGCTCGTCGGTGAGCGGGTTGCTGACCGGGCTCCACGCCGGGGGCCGGCGCACCTGGTCGAGCAGGTGCGGCCAGGGCCGGGCGGCGATGCGCAGGCGCACCCGCTCGGCACGGGCGCGCAGCGGCGGGAGCAGGATGCCGCCGGCCGCGTCGGGTCGGCGTTCCCGCAGCACCAGATGGGCCGCGAGGTCGCGGGTGGTCCACCCCTCGTTGACCGTCGGCGCGTCCGGTCCGAGGGTCTGCATCAGGTCGGCGAGCGCCTCGCGCTCCGATCGGGCGTACCGCGGCATGGCACCGATCGTAGGGGCGCGCGGCCGGCGCGGCTCGGCAAGCCGGCCGGGACGGCCGTGACGGCGGACATAGCGGGTCGGGTCGGCGGAGCCGGCCGCGACCGGTAAGGATGAGGGAGACAATGTCGGCCTTACGGCGGGGGAGAGCGTGGCGGGCAGGACGAGTCGGGACGTGCTGGGCCGGGGGCTGGGGGTCCTCGGGCGGGCGATCCGCGAGGAGCCCCGCATCTTCGCCGTCGCGGTGACGGGCAGCGTGCTCTTCGGGGCCATGACGGTGGCCAGCGCCTACGTGGTGGGCGGGGTGGTGGGCGGGGTGGTGGTGCCGGCGATCGACCGCGGCTCGGTCGGCACCGGCGTCCTCGCCCTGGCCGCGACCGCGCTGTTCGGCATCAGCGTGCTGCGCGTGGCCGGCATCGTCGGCCGTCGGCTCGGCGCGGGTTACATGCAGTACCGCCTCCAGGCCGCCTACCGGCGCCGGGTCACCCGCCGCTATCTGCAGCTGCCGCTCTCCTGGCACCAGCGCAACGCCACCGGCACGCTGCTGTCCAACGCCAACTCCGACGTCGAGGCCGCCTGGCAGCCGATCGCGCCGCTGCCGTTCGCGGTCGGCACCCTGGTGATGCTGGTCGGCGCGGTGGCC
Source organism: Micromonospora sp. CPCC 205561 (assembly GCF_036906775.1). Classification (NCBI taxonomy): domain Bacteria; kingdom Bacillati; phylum Actinomycetota; class Actinomycetes; order Micromonosporales; family Micromonosporaceae; genus Micromonospora; species Micromonospora sp. CPCC 205561. The sequence continues at coordinate 40,922 of NZ_JBAKHV010000011.1, forward strand.
TCCCTCTTCGTCACCGACTGGGCGCTGGCCCTGGTCGGCCTCGCGGTCTTCCCGGCGCTCTTCGCGCTCAACGTCGCCTACTCCCGCCGGATGGCGCCCCGCCAGGCCCGGGCCCAGCGGCTGCGCGCCGAGGTCAGCGGCATCGCCCACGAGAGCTTCGACGGTGCCCTGGTGGTCAAGACGATGGGTCGCGAGGCGCAGGAGACCGACCGGTTCGCCGCCCGCGCGAGGGAGCTGCGCGACTCACTGGTGGCGGTCGGGCGGCTGCGGGGCGTGTTCGACCCGCTGCTGGAGACCCTGCCCAGCCTCGGCACCCTCGCCGTGCTGGTGGTCGGCACGGTCCGGCTGCGCCAGGGCGCGATCACCGTCGCCGAGCTGATCAGCGTCGCCTTCCTCTTCACGGTGCTGGCCTTCCCCGTACGGGCCATCGGCTGGGTGCTGGCCGAGCTGCCGCGCAGCGTCGCCGGCTGGGACCGGATCCGCCGGGTGCTCGACGCCACCGGCGAGATGCCGTACGGCGACACGACGCTCGATCCGGCCGAGGCCGCGCCGGCCCGCCTGACCTTCGCCGGCGTGCGGTTCGGCTACGAACCGGCCGAGGCGCACCTGCCCGGCACGGAGGTGCTCGGCGAGGTCTCCTTCACCGTGCCCGCCGGGAAGGTCGTCGCGCTGGTCGGGCCGACCGGCTCCGGCAAGTCGACGATCGCCGCGCTGGCCGTGCGGCTGGTCGACGCCGAGGCCGGCACGGTCAGCCTGGACGGGGTGGACGTCCGCCGGCTCACCTCCGCCTCGCTGACCGGCACCGCCGCGCTGGTCGGTCAGGTGCCGTTCGTCTTCGACGACACGGTGCGCGCCAACGTCGGACTGGACCGGCCGGGCGTCGGCGACGAGGAGGTCTGGGCCGCGTTGCGGCTGGCCGAGGCGGACGGCTTCGTCGCCGCCCTGCCCGACGGCCTCGACACGATGGTCGGCGAGCGGGGCACCTCGCTCTCCGGCGGCCAGCGGCAGCGGCTCACCCTGGCCCGCGCCCTCGCCGGCAGGCCGCGCCTGCTGGTCCTCGACGACGCGACGAGCGCCGTCGACCCCCGGGTGGAGGCGGCCATCCTGGCCGGGCTGCGCTCCTCGACGGGGGCGCCGCCCGCGTCGATCCTGGTGGTCGCCTACCGGCGGGCCACCATCGCGCTGGCAGACGAGGTGGTCTACCTGGAGCACGGCCGGGTGGTCGCCCGCGGCCCGCACTCCGAGCTGCTGGCCACCGTGCCGGGCTACGCCGACCTGGTCACCGCCTACGAGCAGGCCGAGGTCGACCACACCAAGGACGAGACGCCCGCCGAGGTGGCCCCGCTGCCGTCGGGCCTGGAGATCGAGGTTGACCGGTGAGCGCGAGGAGCGCAGCGAAGCGGAGTCCCGCAGTCGCGAGCGAAAGGCATGCCCGGTGACCGCCCCCACATCCACCTCCGCCGACCCGGTGGAGGAGCCCGAGACGACCTGGCAGACGCTGCGCCGGGGGCTGGCGCTCTCCCCGGAGCTGCGGGTCGGCCTGGCCGGGACGCTCGGCCTGGCTCTGGTCTACATGGTCGGCCGGGCGGCCGTGCCGGTGGCGGTGCAGCAGGGCATCGACAACGGCATCGTCGGCGGGCTGAACCTGACGGTGGTCTGGACGGTGGTCGCCGTCACGGCCGGGGTGCTCGTGGTGACCACGTTCTGCGGTTACCTGATGATGCGCCGGCTCTTCACGGTCAGCGAGACCGCGCTGGCCAACGTGCGGGTACGGGCCTTCCGGCACGTGCACGACCTGTCCATGCTGCACCAGCAGTCCGAGCGGCGCGGTTCGCTGGTCTCCCGGGTCACCAGCGACGTCGACCAGATCACCCAGTTCCTCCAGTGGGGCGGGGTGATCCTGGTGGTCAACCTCGGTCAGCTGGCGATCACCACGCTGGTCATGTTCGCGTACTCCTGGCAGCTGACCCTGGTGGTCTTCGCCGCCTTCCTGCCCGCCGTGTTCGTGATCCGGCTGCTCCAGCGTCGCCTCGCCGGGGCGTACGGGGTGGTGCGGCAGCGCACCGGGGCGCTGCTCGGCGCGATCGGGGAGAGCGTGGTCGGCGCACCGGTGATCCGGGCGTACGGGATCTCCGGGCGGACCGCCCGGCGGCTCGACGAGGCGATCGACGGCCAGCGGCGGGCCCAGCAGCGGGCGATCAGGATCAGCATCATGGGCAGCTCGGTCGGCGAGCTGGCCGCCGGGCTGGCGCTGGCCGGCGTGGTGGTGCTCGGGGTGACCCTCGGCGCCGACCGCACCCTGAGCGTCGGCGAGGTGACCGCCTTCCTCTTCCTGGTCACGCTCTTCATCCAGCCGGTGCAGATCGCCACCGAGGTGCTCAACGAGGCGCAGAACGCCGTCGCCGGGTGGCGGCGGGTGCTGGACGTGCTGGATGTCGCGCCCGACGTCGCCGACCCGGGCGAGCAGGGGCGTGAGCTGCCGGCGGGCCCGCTGGACATCCGCTTCGCCGGGGTGCGCTTCGCCTACCCGGGCGGCCCGCCGGTGCTGCACGACGTCAGCCTGGAGATCCCCGCGAAGAGCCGGGTGGCGGTGGTGGGCGAGACCGGCAGCGGCAAGACCACCTTCGCCAAGCTGCTGACCCGGTTGATGGACCCGACCGCCGGCCAGGTGCTGCTCTCCGGGGTGCCGCTGGAGCGAGTCCGGTTCGACTCGCTGCGCGCGCGGGTGGTGATGGTGCCGCAGGACGGTTTCCTCTTCGACGCGACGGTGGCGGAGAACGTCCGCTTCGCCCGCCCCGAGCTCACCGACGAGCAGCTGACGGCGGCCTTCACCGAGCTGGGGCTGGTCGACTGGCTGGAGGCGCTCCCCTCCGGGCTGCGCACGCCGGTGGGGGAGCGGGGGGAGGCGCTCAGCGTCGGCGAGCGGCAGCTGGTGGCGTTGGCCCGCGCGTACGTGGCCGACCCGGACCTGCTGGTGCTGGACGAGGCGACCAGCGCGGTCGACCCGGCCACCGAGGTGCGGCTGCAACGCACCCTGGACGCGGTCACCCGGGGGCGCACCACGCTCGCCATCGCGCACCGGCTCTCCACGGCGCAGGCCGCCGACGAGGTGATCGTCGTCGACCGGGGCCGGATCGTGCAGCGCGGCCCGCACGACGAGCTGGTCCGCGATCCAGAGTCGATCTACGGCCTGCTCTACGCCTCCTGGCTGGAGCAGACCCGCTGACCGGCGCGGCGAGCGGCCGCCGGCCCGGCCGGCCGGCGCGCTGAGGCGGCCGACCGGGGGGCCGGCCGGACGCCACCCCGCCGGCCCGTCCGGGTGGACGGGTCGGGCGCGCCGGGTCAGCGGGAGTAGAACTCCACGACCAGTTGCTCGTCGCAGATGACCGGCACCTCGTGCCGGGCGGGCTCGCGCAGCAGCGTGGCCCGCAGCTCGGCCAGCTCCACCGACAGGTACGGCCGGGCCGGCCCCTCGGCGGCGTTGGCGCCGGCGGCGGCGAGCTGGAACGGCAGGGCGGCGCGGCTGCGTTCGCGGACGGCCACCACCTGCCCCGGCCGCAGCCGGTACGACGGGCGGTCCACCTTGCGCCCGTCGACGGTGAAGTGGCCGTGCGCGACGAGCTGCCGCGCCTGGTAGACGCTGCGGGCCAGCCCGGCCCGGTGCACCACGGCGTCGAGCCGCCGCTCCAGCAGGGCGACCAGACCCTCGCCGGTCTTGCCCGCGGCCCGGGCGGCCTCGTCGAAGGTCCGCCGCAGCTGGGTCTCGCTGACGTTGTACTGGTGGCGCAGGCGCTGCTTCTCCAGCAGCCGCACCTGGTAGTCCGAGGTCTTGCGCCGCTGGCGGCCGTGCACGCCGGGCGGGAAGGGGCGCCGCTCGAGATACCGCGCGCACTTGCGGGTCAGCGGGATGCCGAGGGCGCGGGAGAGTCGGGCCTTGGGCCTGGGGTGGTTCACGCTGGACGTCTCCGATCCGGTGCTCTAGTCTCCGAGTTAGGTAAGGCTAACCTACGAAGGAGTCGTTCATGCGGCCCAGCCCGGCGGAAGTCGTCCGCACCCTCGTCTCGGGCCGGCTGCCCGGCCTCGCCCACGTCGCGCACCGGCCCGGCCCGCACCAGATCCGGCACGTCACCGACCCGGACGGGCGGGTGCTGCTGCTGGTGCCCGTGGTCAGCGACCTCGCCGCCGCGCTGCGCCCCGCCGACGGGGAGGCCGAGATCGCGCTGGTGCTGGACGTGCTGGACCTGCCCCCGGCCGCCGGTGCGCCGAGCCTCGGTCGCGCCTGGGTCTCCGGCTGGGCGGCCCGGCTGGAGGGTGCCGAGGAGCGCCGCGCCGCCCTGGACTTCGCGGCCGTGGAGCCGACGGGCGACCTGCTCGACGTGGGTACCCGGTTCCGGCTGCACCGCTTCGAGGTGGTCGAGGCCCGCTGGGAACGCGGCGACTCCGTACGCCGGATCGATCCCGAGGCGTACGCCGAGGCCGAGCCCGACCCGCTGCACCCGGTCGAGGCCGAGCTGCTGGCCGACCTCACCGAGCACCACGCCGCCGAGGTGGCGGGATACCTGCGCCGCCAGCTCGGCCTCGCCGCCGGCGCCCCCGACACGGCGCCGCGGGTGGTCCGGATCGACCGGTACGGACTGCTGGTCTCCCACGGCCGGCCCGGCGCCCGCCGCCGCGTCCGGCTGGCGTTCCCGCACCCGCTGGCCGGCCGGGCGGAGCTGACCCGGCTCCTGCACCCGCTGGTCCGCCGGCACGTCCAGTCCCGGCACGCGGACCACGCCTGACCGGAGGTCGCCGCCCGTTCGGCCGGCGAAGACCCGCCGAGTCCGCCCGTCAGGTGCCGCTGCGCGCCGGCGCGGTACCCCGAGGCGGCGACGAGATCGGTCGGGCATTAGCCTTCGGACCGGACAGTGGGTCCGGCAACGGGCATCAGGCGTGGCATCGGGCATTGCGCCCTGATCGGGCGTGCGGCACGATGACGCCGTGGGTCACGCTGTGTCACCGGACGAGGGGTTCCTTGGCGACTGGGCCGCCCGGCTGCGAACCGGCGCCGAGCAGCCCGTGGTCGGCATCATGCTGCGCGGCAGCCACGCCCGGCGGGCCGCCACCGCGCACAGCGACGTCGACGTCGACGTGCTGCTCGCCGGCGCCCCGTACGCCGCCCGCCGGGCGTACCTCGCGGAGCACGGCGGCCGGCTGACCCATGTCTCGGTGGCCGCCCGCGACGTCCGCTCCTGGCTGGCCCGCCTCGGTGAGCCCGCCGACTGGGCCTTCGGGCTGCCGGTGACGGCGCCGGCCCGGCTGCTCTGGGCGGACCCGCACTGGCGGTCCCGGATCGACCTGCCGGTGCTCTGCCAGCCCGCCGGCGAGCCGCAGCTGGAGGAGCTGATCGCGACGCTCGGTAAGGTGGCGGGCGCGCGGGACGCCGACGACCACGACGGCGTCCGACTGGCCGCCGCCGACCTGGCCCGGCTCTGCCCCTCCGTGCTGCGGCTGGCCAATCCCACGGTCCGGGTGGCGTCCCGCCGGGCGGCCTTCGCCGCCGCCCTCGACCTGCCGGTGGCGCCGCCGCACTACCGGGAGGACCTGCTGCTCTGCCTCGGGCTGCGGCCCGGCTCCGTCGGCCAGCTCTGCGCCGCCGCCGCCCGGCTGGTCACGGGCACCCTGCCGCTGATCCGCCCGTACGCCGCCGAGGTCGCGCGGGCAGCCGGCGCGGACCTGGCCGACGCCCTGCTCGACGGCCGGCTGGACCGCTACGTCGCGCAGCTGACCCGGCCCGCCGGCCGGCCGCCGTGCCCCCGGCGGGAGCCGGCACCGGTACCCGGCCCGCGTGCGGGACAATGGGTCACTGTGCCCGTACCTGACGCGCCCGTGACCGGCGCCCACCCCAGTCCGCAGGAGCCCTCGGCCGACGGCCCGGCGCGTCCGTCCCGGCTCGACCCCGCCATCGCCGCCCGGCTGCGCCGCACCTCCGACGGCCTGGTGGCCGCCGTGGTCCGCCAGCACGACTCCGGCGAGGTGCTGATGGTCGCCTGGATGGACGACGAGGCGCTGCACCGCACCCTGACCACCGGCCGGGCCACCTACTGGTCGCGCAGCCGCCGGGAGTACTGGGTGAAGGGCGCCACCTCCGGGCACCACCAGTACGTCCGCTCGGTCGCCCTGGACTGCGACGGCGACGCGCTGCTGGTCGACGTCGAACAGGTCGGCGCGGCGTGCCACACGGGCGAACGCACCTGCTTCTTCACCGAGCTGCCGGTCGGCGGGGGCGGGACGGGGGGCCGGTGAGCACGCGGGGCGCGACACCGGCCGGTCCGACGCCCGCCAACGGCGGGAGGGCCCGGACCGACGGCGCGGCCAGCCCGGACCCGGCCACCTTCGCCGAGCTGGCCGCCCGCTGGCGGGTCGTCCCGGTCACCCGGCGGCTGCTCGCCGACGCGGAGACCCCGGTCGGCGTCTACCGCAAGCTCGCCGGCGGGCCGGGCACGTTCCTGCTGGAATCCGCCGAGCAGGGCGTCGGCTCGGCCGGGACGGCCTGGTCGCGCTACTCCTTCATCGGCGTACGCAGCAGCGCCACGCTGACCGAGCGCGACGGCACCGCCGTGTGGACGGGGCAGCCGCCCGCCGGGCTGCCCACCTCCGGCGACCCGGTCCTGGTGCTGCGCGAGACCGTCGCGGCGCTCGCCGGCCCGGCCGGGGACGAGGCCAGCGGCATGCCGCCGCTGACCGGCGGGATGGTCGGCTACCTGGGCTACGAGCTGATCCGGCGCTTCGAGCGGCTGCCCGAGCTGACCGAGGACGACCTCAAGGTGCCCGAGCTGGGCATGATGCTCGCCACCGACCTGGTGGTGCTGGACCACTACGACGGCTCGGCGATCCTGGTGGCCAACGCGGTCCTGCCGCCGCTGACCGAGCCGGACCGCGACGCCCGGGTGGCGGCCGCGTACCACCACGCGGTCGGCCGGCTCGACGCGATGACCACCGCGCTGTCCCGCCCGATCCCGCCGATGGTCTCGACGGTCGACCGGCCGCCGGCGGGGGAGGTGCGCAGCCGGACGCCGGAGGGCGGCTACCCGAAGGCGGTCGAGGCGGCCAAGGAGGCGATCCGGGCCGGCGAGTGCTTCCAGATCGTGCTGGCCCAGCGGTTCGAGCGGCAGACCCACGCCGACCCGCTGGACGTCTACCGGGTGCTGCGCACGACGAACCCCAGCCCGTACATGTACCTGCTGCGCTTCGACGGCTTCGACATCGTCGGGTCCTCGCCGGAGGCGCACCTCAGGGTGACCGCCGACGCCCAGGGCCGGCGGCGGGCGCTGCTGCACCCGATCGCCGGCACCCGGCCGCGCGGCGGCACCCCGGAGGCGGACGCCCGGCTCGCCGCGGAACTGCTCGCCGACCCGAAGGAACGGGCCGAGCATGTGATGCTGGTCGACCTGGGCCGCAACGACCTGGGCCGGGTCTGCCGCCCCGGCAGCGTGGAGGTGCCGGAGTTCGCCACCATCGAGCGCTACAGCCACGTCATGCACATCGTCTCGACCGTGGTCGGCACGCTGCGCGAGGACCGCACCGCCTTCGACGCGCTGGCCGCGACCTTCCCCGCCGGCACCCTCTCCGGCGCGCCGAAGGTGCGGGCAATGGAGATCATCGAGGAGCTGGAACCGGTCCGGCGCGGCCTCTACGGCGGCACGGTGGGCTACTTCGGCTTCGGCGGCGACCTGGACATGGCGATCGCCATCCGCACCGCGCTGATGCGCGACGGCCGGGCGTACGTGCAGGCCGGGGCGGGAGTGGTGGCCGACTCCGATCCGGCCGCCGAGGACCAGGAGACCCGGAACAAGGCCGCCGCCGTGCTCGCCGCCATCGCCGCGGCCGAGACCCTCCGGCCCGCCCGGTGACGGCCGCCGGGTCGCGCGACCGGGAACCGGGGACGACCGCCGTGGCGGGCGCGCGGGCCGGCGCGGGCCGGCGCGAGCTGACGTACGCGGTGCTGCTCTGCGTGGCGGGCGCGGGCCTCGCGCTGTGGGCGTCGACCCGCACCTGGGCGGTCGAACTGACGGCCCGTCCCACGCCGCTGCCGCCGGTACGTGACGCGCGCACGGGCGCCGGCCTGCTGCCCTGGCTGCCGGCGCTGGCGCTGGTCGGGCTGGCCGGGGGCGGCGCGGTGCTCGCCACCCGGGACCGGGCGCGGCGGCTGCTGGGCGGGCTGCTCTGCGGGCTCGGCGCGGCGGTGGCGCTCGGCGGCGGCTACGGCCTCGTCGCCGCCTTCGACGGCACGGTCAGCCGGCACTGGCCGGCGCTCTGCCTGCTCGGCGGGGTGCTCGCCGGCGTGGGCGGGCTGCTGACGGCGCTGCGTGGCCGGGGATGGCCGGCGATGGGTGCCCGTTACGAGCGGCGGCCGCCGGAGGGCGACGCACGCCCGGTGCCGCCGGGCGAGGGCGGCCGGGTCACCGGCCGGCAGACCACGGAGGCGTGGGACGCGCTGGACCGCGGCGAGGACCCGACGGCCGGCTGACCGGCCGGTGGTCAGCCGACCGGCTGGCGCTCGCGGGCGGCGGCGCGCGCGGCGGTCAGCTCCGCCATCAGGCGGTCGAGCTCGGCCCGCTGCTCGGCCCGGGCGCGGTCGGCGCAGACCGCCTCCCAGGCGTTGCCGCGCGCGGTGCGCATCCGGGCCTCGCCGACCACCGCCCGCTCAAGGGTGTGCACCACGCCGACGGCGAGCGACGCGACGGTGCGCGAGATGGTCGTCAGTCCGATGGTCTGGTTGGGCTCGACAGTGCTCATGATCACCCCGCACGGAGATCGTTGCTGGCGGTCGGACAGGCGCGTCATCGAGTCTGCCCGAGAAAGATGCTGGCCGGTTCACGTTTCGCCGTGGTGACCAACACGTCAAATCTGCCGCCGGGGCCGCGACCAGGCAAAGGGCCGTTCGACCTTGAGGTGGGTCACAGCATCGACGCGCGTCGGTGCCTACCGCGCCCGGGCGCCCGGGCGCGCCAGGGGATAGGATCATGTCGATGCCCGGGAGGCGCGGGCGGGGGCGGCGGGTGGCGTTCGTCGATGGGGGTGATTGCCCTGGGTGACAATCCGTTCACCGGAGGTCGGCCATTATGCCCCAGCCCATCTCGTGAGGAACGCCATACCCCCGGCGCCTGTCGCCAGGTGGCGCCCCCTAGCATCGGCCCATGACACCCGGAGAGGGGAGTCCGATGGTGACTGCTGAGCATGCGCACGCGGAGGGGGACGAGGCCGGTTCGGCGGCGTCCGTAGGCGTGCTCGACGAGATCCTGGCCGGCGTGCGTGAGGACGTGGCCCGGCGACAGGAACAGGTTCCGCTGGAGCGGATCCGCGAACTGGCCGCCGCCGCGCCGCCGCCGCTGGACGCGTACGCGGCCCTGCGCAAGCCCGGCGTCGCCGTGATCGCCGAGGTGAAGCGCTCCTCGCCGTCCAAGGGGCGGCTGGCCGAGATCACCGACCCGGCCGACCTGGCCGGCGACTACGCCGCCGGCGGGGCGCGGGTGATCAGCGTGCTCACCGAGGGGCGCTGGTTCGGCGGCTCGCTCGACGACCTGGCGGCCGTCCGCGCCGCCGTCAACATCCCGGTGCTGCGCAAGGACTTCGTGGTCTCCAGCTACCAGGTGCACGAGGCCCGCGCGCACGGCGCCGACCTGGTGCTGCTGATCGTCGCCGCCCTGGAGCAGAACGCCCTCGTCGGCCTGCTGGAGCGGATCGAGTCGCTGGGCATGACCGCGCTGGTCGAGGTCCACGACGAGGACGAGGCGGACCGCGCACTGGAGGCCGGTGCCCAGGTCATCGGGGTCAACGCCCGCAACCTGCGTACCCTCGAGGTCGACCGCTCGGTGTTCGAGCGGATCGCGCCCGGGCTGCCCAGCAGCGTCGTCAAGATCGCTGAGTCGGGGGTGCGCGGCCCGCACGACCTGATCCGGTACGCCTCGGCGGGCGCCGACGCGGTCCTGGTCGGCGAGGGCCTGGTCACGCAGAAGAGCCCCCGCGAGGCGGTGGCCGAGCTGGTCAACGCCGGCAACCACCCGGCCACGCCCCGCCCGGTGCGCTGATCCCGCGCCGGCCCGCCAGCACCGAGAGGACGATGCCATGAGCGCCGACGCGCCGGCCGCCCCGGCCGGCCCACTGCCTGACCCGGCCGGTCACTTCGGCCGGTTCGGGGGCCGGTTCGTACCCGAGGCGCTGGTCGCGGCGCTCGACGAGCTGGACGCCGCGCACCGCGCGGCGATGGCCGACGAGTCGTTCCGGGCCGAGTTCTCCGCCCTGCTGCGCGACTACGCCGGCACCCCGTCGCTGCTCTACGCGGCCCGGCGGTTCTCGGCCAAGGTGGGGGCGCGGGTGCTGCTCAAGCGGGAGGACCTGAACCACACCGGGGCGCACAAGGTCCGCAACGTGCTCGGGCAGGCGCTGCTGACCAGGCGGATGGGCAAGCGCCGGGTGATCGCGGAGACCGGCGCCGGCCAGCACGGCGTCGCCACCGCCACCGCCGCCGCCCTGTTCGACCTCGACTGCGTGGTCTACATGGGCCAGGTCGACACCGAGCGGCAGGCGCTCAACGTGGCCCGGATGCGGATGCTCGGCGCCACCGTCGTCCCCGTCGTCAACGGCTCGCGCACCCTCAAGGACGCGATGAACGAGGCGATGCGCGACTGGGTCGCCAACGTCGACGACACCCACTACCTGATCGGCACCGCCGCCGGCCCGCACCCGTTCCCGGCGATGGTCCGCGACTTCGTCCGCGGCATCGGCGACGAGGCGCGCCAGCAGTGCCTCGACCTCGCCGGCGGGCTGCCCGACGCGGTCACCGCCTGCGTCGGCGGCGGCTCCAACGCGCTGGGCATCTTCCACGCCTTCGTCGGCGACCCCGACGTGCGGCTGTACGGCTTCGAGGCCGGCGGCGACGGCGTGGAGACCGGCCGGCACGCCGCCAGCATCACCGGCGGCTCCGCCGGGGTGCTGCACGGCACCCGCACGTACGTGCTCCAGGACGACGACGGGCAGACCTGCGAGTCGCACTCGATCTCCGCCGGGCTGGACTACCCGGGCGTCGGGCCCGAGCACGCCTGGCTGCACGACAGCGGCCGCGCGACCTACCTGCCGGTGAACGACGACGAGGCGATGGCCGCGTTCGAGTTGCTCTGCCGGACCGAGGGCATCATCCCGGCGATCGAGAGCGCGCACGCGCTCGCCGGCACCCTCAAGGTCGCCCCGAAGCTCGCCGCCGAGCTGGGCCGGGAGCCGACGATCGTCGTCAACCTCTCCGGCCGGGGCGACAAGGACGTGCACACCGCCGGTGACTACTTCGGCATCCTCGACAAGGAGCGGTGAGAACGTGAGCCGGATCGGGGTGGCCTTCGACAAGGCCCGCGCCGACGGGCGGGCCGTGCTGGTCGGCTGCATGCCGGCCGGGTTCCCGACCGTCGAGGGCAGCATCGCCGCGATGACCGCGATGGTCGAGGCGGGCGTCGACGTGATCGAGGTGGAGATCCCGTACTCCGACCCGGTGATGGACGGCCCGGTGATCCAGAAGGCCAGCGACATCGCGCTCGCCGGTGGCGTACGCACCCGGGACACGCTGCGCGTCATCGAGGCGGTCGCGGCCACCGGGGCGCCCGTGGTCACGATGACCTACTGGAACCCGGTCGAGCGCTACGGCGTCGACGCGTTCGCGCGCGACCTCGCCGCGGCGGGGGGCACCGGCCTGATCACCCCGGACCTGATCCCCGAGGAGGCCGGCGAGTGGCTCGCCGCCTCCGACGCGTACGGGCTGGACCGCACCTTCCTCGTCTCGCCGTCCTCCACGGACGCGCGACTGGCGATGACCGTCGGGCACTGCCGGGGCTTCGTCTACGCCACCGCCATCATGGGCGTCACCGGCGCCCGGGCGCGGAACTCCGACGCCGCCCCGGTCCTGGTCTCCCGGGTGCGGGAGGTCACCGACCTGCCGGTCGGCGTCGGGCTGGGCGTCGGCACCGGTGCGCAGGCCGGCACGGTCGCCGGGTACGCCGACGGCGTCATCGTCGGCAGCGCCCTGATCCGCTGCCTGCTCGACGCGCCGGACGAGGCCGCCGGCCTGGCCGCCCTGCGCACGCTGAGCGCCGAACTCGCCCAAGGCGTCCGCACCCCCACCCCCTAACCCCCCCCGCCCCCCACCCCCCTCAAGCGCGATCTTGCGCTTTGCGCCCGTCGGTGGGGGCGAATGTCGGCTTTGCCCGGGCGGTAAGTGCAAGATCGCCGGGGCGGGGTCGACGCGCGGCGCGCGGGGGCCGGGGCGGGAGCGGGCGGGCGGAAGTGGGAGGCCGTGGACCGGGGTGCCACGGACCGGGGTCGCGGCGGTAGCGTGTGCACCCGTGACTCTCGCCTCGCTGAGCCCCCAGGCGGCCCTGCCCAGCCCCAGCACCGCCGTCTGGCAGCTCGGACCGGTGCCGATCCGGGCGTACGCGCTGTGCATCATCCTCGGCATCGTGGTGGCCTGCTGGGTCACCGAGCGGCGGCTGCGCCAGCGGGGCGTCGCCCCCGGCGCGGTCCTCGACATCGCGGTCTGGGCGGTGCCGGCCGGCATCATCGGCGCCCGCATCTACCACGTGATCACCTCGCCCGAGAAGTACTTCGGCACCGGCGGCGACCCGCTGAAGGCGCTCGCCATCTGGGAGGGCGGCCTCGGCATCTGGGGCGCGGTGGCCGGCGGGGCCGTCGGCGCGTGGCTCGCGGCCCGGCAGCTCGGCATCCCGTTCGCGGTGGTGGCCGACGCGCTGGCCCCCGGCCTGCCCCTGGCCCAGGCGGTCGGCCGGCTCGGCAACTGGTTCAACAACGAACTCTACGGCGGCCGGACCACGCTGCCGTGGGGGCTGGAGATCCACCGGATGGACCCCGACGACCCGGGCCACGCGCTGCGGGACGACGCCGGCCGGCCGATCCTCGAACCGGGGCTCTACCACCCGACGTTCGCCTACGAGCTGCTGTGGAACCTCGGCGTGGCCGCGCTCGTCCTCGCCCTCGACCGCAAGCTCCGCCTCGGCCGGGGACGCGCGTTCGCCCTCTACGTGATGGGCTACACGGTCGGGCGGTTCTGGATCGAGTTGATGCGCACGGACGAGGCGAACACCGTCCTCGGCGTACGCCTGAACGTCTGGACCGCCGCTCTGGTCTTCCTCGGCGCCCTGGCCTACTTCGTGCGGGTGCGCGGGCCCCGGGAATACCTCGTCCCGGTCGGCGCCGCCGCGCCGTCGGAGCCGGCCGCCGGATCCGACGTCTCGCAGGTCGACCTCTCCGCGGGCGAGGCCGGCTCCCGGCCGGCCGCGCCCGAGGGCTACCGCGTGGTCGGCGAGGAGGAGTACCGGCGCTGGCGGGAGACCGGCGAGGCGCCGGCCGAGCCGGGCGGGCAGGTGCCGCCCGCCGCGACGCCGGAGGTGACGGGCGGAGCCCGGGCCGACGACGGCGGCGCCGCGTCCGTCGGGCCCGGCGAGGGCCCGCAGGACCGCGCCGGGGCCACGGACTCCCGGCCCACGGACCGCGACAGCTGAAGAGGAGCGAGCCCTCATGCGTAGCGCGGTCGTGGTCGGCGCCGGAATCGGTGGCCTCGCGGTCGCCGGCGCGCTGGCCCGCTCCGGCTGGCGGGTCACCCTGCTGGAGCGGTCGGACCGGGTCCGCCCCGAACCGACCGCGGTGGTGCTCTGGCCCAACGGCGTACGCGCACTGCGCGCCCTCGGCCTCGGCGCCGGCCTCGACGCGATCGCCACGGCGCTGCCCGACGGCGGGATACGCCGCCCGGACGGGCACTGGTTGGTGCAGCCCCGACCGACCCCGCCCGACCGGATGCCGGTGGTGGTGCACCGGGAGGACCTGCACGACGCGCTGATCGCCGGCCTCGGCGACGAGGTCGAGCTGCGCACCGGAGTGACCGTGCGGACCGTCCGCGCGGTGTCGGGCGAGCGCCCCTCGATCGGCGACGGCAGGCACACCGTCGAGGCCGACCTGATCGTCGCCGCCGACGGCACCGACAGCGAGATCCGCCGGCAGCTCGCCCCGGAGTCCGGCGTCGTCAGCTCGGGCTGCGCCGCCTGGCGTGCGGTGATCCCCTGGTACCGGGCCCCGAAGCTGCCCGCCGACCGGCCCGTCGGCGGCGAGGTGCTCGGCGCCGGCTACCGCTTCGTCTCCGCCTCGCTGGGCGAGCGTGGCTCCTCCGGCGCCTCCAGCCGGGGCGGCATCTACTGGGTGGCCACGGCCGCCGGCGCGCCCCGCCCGGAACCGCCGGAGACCCAGCTCGCCCTGCTGCGCCGCTGGTACGCGGGCTGGCCCGCGCCGATCGCCGACCTGCTCGACGCCACCGACCCGGCGGACCTGGTGCAGCAGGAGATCCGCGAGCTGCGTCCGCTGCCGAGGTCGTACGGCTTCCCGGCCGGCCCCGGCGGGGTGGTGCTCCTCGGCGACGCCGCGCACGCCATGCCGCCGCACCTCGGCCAGGGCGCCTGCCTCGCCTTCGAGGACGCCGCCACCCTCGCCTCGCTGCTGCGCGAGTCCCGGCTGCCCGACGCGGTGGTCGCGTACGACCGGACACGTCGGCCCCGGGCGGCGACGGTGGTCCGGCAGACCCGCCGGATGTCGGCGGTGCTCAAGGCCCGGGGCCCGCTGGCGCTGCGCGCCCGCGACGCCGCCCTGGGCGCGCTCAGCCCCCGCCTGCTCTCCTCGGCCGCCACCACGGCCGCCCAGTGGCGCCCCCCGGCCTGACCCCGCCGCCGTGGCCCGGGAGGGTCAGGGGGTGACCGGGGCGGGCTCGGCGATGCAGGCGGTGCCGACCCGGCGGAAGCCGACGCGCAGGTAGACCCGGGCGATGTCCTCGCTGCCCGCGGAGAGGAAGACCAGTTCGGTGCCGGCGGCCAGCAGTTGGCGGGCCAGCGCGGCGGTGACCGCCGCGCCCAGCCCTCGCCGTCGGGCGGCCGGCAGGGTGGCCACGCCGGCGATCTCCGCCACCTCACCGACCCGCATCGCCATCCCGCTGGCCAACGCGCCCTCGGCGGGCGTGCCGGCCAGCGCCGACAGCCGGCGCCCGTCGGCGGTGCGGACCCGCTCCTCGTCGAGCGCCGCGTCGTCCAGCCCGGCCAGGGCGGCGTCGCGCTGCGCCGGGCCGGCCTCGCCGCGCGCGGTGCCGGCCGAGGCGAAGCCGACGGCGGCGACCGCCCCCCGCGCGGCCACGTCCGCCGCGAAGCCGGGCGCCGCCGCGTCGAGCATCCGCACCGGTACGTCCGTGAGGGTGCCCGGGTCGGGCAGAGCGGCCGGGTCGAGCACCATCAGCGGCGCCTCAAGCACCGCCAGCCCCGCCGAGCGGGCCACGGCCAGCAGGCCCGGGGTGGTCTCGTGCACCCACTCGAAGGCCTCGGGCAGGCCCAGCTCGCGCTGCCGCTCGCGTACCGCCGCGACGTCGGCCAGCGACGGCGCCTCGTTGGCGTCGAGCCGGGGCCGGGCGTAGAACGGCCAGCCGGCGCCCTGCCGGACGAACAGCACGAGGCCGCCGTGCTCCTCCGCGCGGGCCGCGTCCCGGGGCACCGCGTCGTAGAAGCGCTCCAGCCGGTCGAAGAGTCCGCTGCGCAGGAGATCCACCGCGCGAGACTACACGTCCCAGACTCTGGAAGGTGTGATCAATCTGCACTGGCCTTGCGCGCCGGACCCTAACGTAGACTCAATAGACCCTTGAGGGCCGACGTCGTCCCGATCGAGTTCCACCCTGAGCGACGACAGGAGGCCCGGTGGCCTTTCCGTACCCTCACAGCAGCCCGCAGCAGGCCCCGCACCTCGGCCCGGGAGCTCCCGCGGCCGGGCTCTACGATCCCGCGCAGGAGCACGACGCCTGCGGCGTGGCCTTCGTGGCGGACCTGTACGGGCGGCGCTCGCACGCGGTCGTGGTGAACGGCCTCGACGCACTCTGCCGGCTGGACCACCGGGGAGCCCGGGGCGCGGAACCGAACACGGGCGACGGCGCGGGCATCATGATCCAGATCCCGGACGCGTTCCTGCGCGCGGTGGTCGACTTCCCGCTGCCGCCCGCCGGCGAGTACGCCACCGGCCTGGTCTTCCTGCCCGACGACGACGCCGACGAGGCCCGCGCCCGCCGCGTGGTCGAGAAGTACGCGCTGGTCGAGGGGGCCCACCTGTTCGGCTGGCGGGACGTGCCGATCGACCCGAGCGGGCTCGGCGAGAGCGCCCTGGCGGCGATGCCCCGGGTCCGGCAGCTCTTCCTCGCCGCGCGCCGGCTCACCGACTCGCCGGCCGGCCCGGCCGGTTCGCCGCTGGGCGGCATCGAACTGGAGCGGGTGGCGTTCTGCGTGCGCAAGCAGGCCGAGCGGGAGAGCGCCGAGCGGGGCGTGCCGGCATACTTCCCCTCGCTGTCGGCGCGGACCATGGTCTGGAAGGGCATGCTCACCCCCGACCAGCTCCCGGCGTTCTTCCCGGAGCTGACCGACGAACGGGTGCAGAGCGCGATCGTGCTGGTGCACTCCCGCTTCTCCACCAACACGTTCCCCTCCTGGCCGCTGGCGCACCCGTACCGGCTGATCGCGCACAACGGCGAGATCAACACCATCCGGGGCAACCGGAACTGGATGCAGGCCAGAGAGGCCCTGCTGCGTAGCCCGAGCATCCCCGGCAACATCCGCCGGATCTTCCCGGTCTGCACCCCGGCCGCCTCCGACTCGGCGAACTTCGACGAGGTCCTGGAGCTGCTGCACCTGGCCGGGCGCAGCCTGCCGCACGCGGTGCTGATGATGATCCCCGAGGCGTGGGAGAACGACCCCGACATGGGCGCCGAGAAGCGCGCCTTCTACCGCTTCCACGCGAGCCTGATGGAGCCGTGGGACGGGCCGGCGTCGGTCGCCTTCACCGACGGCGAGGTGGTCGGCGCCGTGCTGGACCGCAACGGGCTGCGCCCGGGGCGCTGGTGGCGTACGGACGAGGGGCTCGTGGTGCTCGGCAGCGAGGCGGGCGTGCTCGACCTCGACCCGGCCCGGGTGGTCGCCAAGGGCCGGCTCCAGCCGGGGAAGATGTTCCTGGTCGACACCGTGGCCGGCCGGATCGTGCACGACGAGGAGATCAAGGCGGAGCTGGCGGCGGAGCGCCCGTACGCCGACTGGCTGCACGCCGGCCTGATCGAGCTGACCGACCTGCCCCCGCGCGAGCACACCGTCTACACCCACGACTCGGTGCGCCGGCGCCAGCAGACCTTCGGCTACACCGAGGAGGAGCTGAAGATCCTGCTCGCTCCGATGGCGCGTACCGGCGCCGAGCCGATCGGCTCGATGGGCACCGACACCCCGATCGCCCCGCTCTCCACCCGGCCCAGGCTGCTCTACGACTACTTCCACCAGCTCTTCGCGCAGGTCACCAACCCGCCGCTGGACGCCATCCGCGAGGAGCTGGTGACCAGCCTGGCGTCGACCATCGGGCCGGAGGGCAACCTGCTCGACCCCGGCCCGGCGAGCTGCCGGCAGATCGTGCTGCCGTACCCGGTGATCGACAACGACGAGCTGGCCAAGATCCTCTCCATCGACGAGGACGGCGACCTGCCCGGCTTCAAGGCGGTCCGGGTCTCCGGGCTCTACCGCGTACGGGAGGGCGGCGCCGGCATCAAGGCCCGGCTGACCGAGATCTGCCGGCACGTCTCCGAGGCGATCGAGGACGGCGTACGCATCCTGGTGCTCTCGGACCGGGACTCCAACGCCGACCTCGCCCCCATCCCGTCGCTGCTGCTCACCGCCGCCGTGCACCAGCACCTGGTGCGCGAGCAGACCCGCACGCAGGTGGCGCTGATCGTCGAGTCCGGCGACTGCCGCGAGGTGCACCACGCGGCGGTGCTGATCGGCTACGGCGCGGCGGCGGTCAACCCGTACCTGGCGTTCGAGTCGGTGGAGGACATGATCGCCACCGGTGTGCTCGTCGGCACGGATCCGGCGAAGGCGGTACGCAACTACGTCAAGGCCCTCGGCAAGGGCGTCCTGAAGATCATGTCGAAGATGGGCATCTCGACGGTGTCGTCGTACTGCGGGGCGCAGGTCTTCGAGGCCGTCGGGCTCGACACCCGGCTGGTCCAGCGCTACTTCCGGGGCACCCCGAGCAAGATCGGCGGGATCGGGCTGGACGGCATCCACACCGAGGTCGCCGCCCGGCACACCGTGGCCTGGCCGCCGCCCGGCGCCGCGGTCTCCGACCGGCTGGAGGTGGGCGGCGAGTACCAGTGGCGCCGCGAGGGCGAGCTGCACCTGTTCAACCCGGAGACGGTCTTCCTGCTCCAGCACGCCACCCGCAGCCGCCAGTACGACGTCTTCCGGCAGTACACGGCCAAGGTCGACGAGCTGGCCGCGCGGGCCGGCTCGCTGCGCGGGCTGTTCACGCTGCGTACCGGCCTCCGGCCGGCGGTGCCGATCGAGGAGGTCGAACCGGCCACCGAGATCGTCAAGCGCTTCGCCACCGGCGCCATGTCGTACGGGTCGATCTCGGCGGAGGCGCACGAGACCCTCGCCATCGCGATGAACCGGCTCGGCGGCAAGTCCAACACCGGCGAGGGCGGCGAGGACGTCGAGCGGCTGCACGACCCGGCCCGCCGCTCGGCCGTGAAGCAGATCGCCAGCGGCCGGTTCGGGGTGACCAGCGAGTACCTGGTCAACGCCGACGACCTGCAGATCAAGATGGCGCAGGGCGCCAAGCCCGGCGAGGGCGGGCAGCTGCCCGGCAACAAGGTCTGGCCGTGGATCGCCCGCACCCGGCACGCCACCCCGGGCGTCGGCCTGATCTCGCCGCCGCCGCACCACGACATCTACTCCATCGAGGACCTCGCCCAGCTGGTGCACGACCTGAAGTGCGTCAACCCGTCCGCGCGGGTGCACGTCAAGCTGGTCAGCGAGGTGGGCGTCGGCACCGTGGCGGCGGGCGTGGCCAAGCTCAAGGCCGACGTCATCCTGATCTCCGGCCACGACGGCGGCACCGGCGCCTCCCCGCTGAACTCGCTCAAGCACGCCGGCACCCCGTGGGAGCTGGGGCTGGCCGAGGCGCAGCAGACGCTGCTGCTCAACAAGTTGCGCGACCGGGTCACCGTGCAGGTCGACGGGCAGCTCAAGACCGGCCGGGACGTGCTGGTCGCGGCGCTGCTCGGCGCCGAGGAGTTCGGCTTCGCCACCGCGCCGCTGATCGTCGAGGGCTGCGTGATGATGCGCGTCTGCCACCTCGACACCTGCCCGGTCGGCATCGCCACCCAGAACCCGGTGCTGCGGGAACGCTTCACCGGCCGGCCGGAGTTCGTGGAGAACTTCTTCCTCTTCCTCGCCGAGGAGGTCCGCGGCTACCTGGCCGAGCTGGGCCTCCGCTCGATCGAGGAGGCCATCGGGCAGGCCGAGCTGCTCGACGTCGCCCCGGCGATCGCGCACTGGAAGGCCGGCGGTCTGGACCTGACCCCCGTGCTGCACCTGCCGGAGCTGCCGGCCGGCGCCGCCCGCCGGGGCGTCCGCCCCCAGGACCACGGCCTGGAGCTGGCGCTGGACAACGAGCTGATCGCCCTGGCCGGGCCGGCGCTGCGCGACCGTACGCCGGTGCGGGTGGAGGTGGCGGTGCGCAACGGCCACCGCAGCGTCGGCGCCATGCTCGGCGGCGAGGTGACCCGCCGCTTCGGCGGCGCCGGCCTGCCCACCGACACCATCGAGTTCACGCTGCGCGGCACCGCCGGGCAGTCGTTCGGCGCCTTCCTGCCGCGCGGGGTGACCCTGCGACTGCACGGCGACGCCAACGACTACGTGGGCAAGGGGCTCTCCGGCGGCCGGCTGATCGTGCGGCCCGACGCCGCCGCCCCGTTCCTCGACGGCGACGCCGCGCCGGGACAGCGGGCCGAGGACCAGATCATCGCCGGGAACACCATCCTCTACGGGGCCACCGCGGGCGAGTTGTTCCTGCGCGGCCGGGTGGGGGAGCGGTTCGCGGTACGCAACTCCGGCGCGGTGGCCGTCGTCGAGGGCGTCGGCGACCACGGCTGCGAGTACATGACCGGCGGCACCGTGGTGGTGCTGGGCCCGACCGGACGCAACTTCGCCGCCGGCATGTCCGGCGGCACCGCCTTCGTGCACCGGCTGGACCGCCGCCGGGTCAACGCGGAGCTGGTCGACCTGGCCCCGCTCGGCGAGGAGGAGCAGGCGGTGCTGCACGAGCTGGTGCAGCGGCACTTCGCCGAGACCGACTCGGCGGTCGCCGAGGGGCTGCTCAAGCGGTGGCCCGAGGCGGTGGCGGAGTTCACCGCCGTGGTACCCCGCGACTACCGCCGGGTGCTGGAGATCATGCGGGCCGCCGAAGCCGCCGGCCGCGACGTCGACGACGCGGTGATGAGCGCGCTGGCGCCCGCCGCGAAGTCCGTGCCGACCACGCCCGTCCCGCGGGCCGCGGTCCAGGAGGTGGCTCGTGCCTGACCCGAACGGTTTCCTGCGCTACGACCGGCGGCTGCCCGCGCGTCGCCCGGTGCCGGTGCGGATCAGCGACTGGCACGAGGTGTACCCGCCGGCCGGCGAGGAACTGGTCCGCGAGCAGGCCACCCGCTGCATGGACTGCGGCATCCCGTTCTGCCACGACGGCTGCCCCCTGGGCAACCGCATCCCGGACTGGAACGACCTGGTCCGCACCGGCAACTGGGAAGCGGCGGTGGACTCGCTGCACGCCACCAACAACTTCCCCGAGTTCACCGGTCGCCTCTGCCCGGCGCCCTGCGAGGCGGCCTGCGTGCTCGGCATCGGCGGCGGCCATCCGGTCACCATCAAGCAGGTCGAGGTGGAGATCGCCGACGCGGCCGTCGCCCTGGGCGGGCTGTCGCCACGCCCGGTGCCGGCGCCGACCGGCCGGTCGGTCGCCGTCGTCGGTTCCGGGCCCGCCGGCCTCGCCGCCGCGCAACAGCTCGCCCGCGCCGGTCACGCCGTGACCGTGTACGAGCGCGACGACGCCGTCGGCGGCCTGCTCCGGTACGGCATCCCCGACTTCAAGCTGGAGAAGGTCCACGTCGACCGGCGGCTGGCCCAGCTCACCGCCGAGGGTGTGCGCTTCCGCACCGGGG
Organism: Micromonospora sp. CPCC 205561; assembly: GCF_036906775.1. Taxonomy (NCBI): domain Bacteria; kingdom Bacillati; phylum Actinomycetota; class Actinomycetes; order Micromonosporales; family Micromonosporaceae; genus Micromonospora; species Micromonospora sp. CPCC 205561. Next base: position 62,010 of record NZ_JBAKHV010000011.1, read on the forward strand.
TGAACGTCGGCGTCGACGTCACCGCCGAGCAGTTGCGCGCCGAGCACGACGCGGTGCTGCTCGCCTGCGGCGCGCTGCGGGGCCGGGACACCCCGGCGACGCCCGGCCGGGGGCTGCGCGGCGTGCACCAGGCGATGGACCACCTCGTCGCGGCCAACCGGGTGGTCGCCGCGGCGGCCGGCGGCCGGCCCGACACCGCGGTCCTGCCCGACGGCACCCCGATCGACGCGGCCGGGAAACACATCGTGATCATCGGCGGCGGCGACACGGCGGCGGACTGCCTCGGCGTGGCGCACCGCCAGGGCGCGGCCGGCGTACACCAGCTGGACCTCTACCCGCGGCCGCCGCAGGCCCGGGACGAGGCCCGGGACCCGTGGCCGACCTGGCCGTGGCTGCTGCGCAGCTACCCGGCACACGAGGAGGGCGGCGAGCGGGTCTTCGCCGTCGCGGTGCAGGAGTTCGTCGACGACGGCACCGGCCAGGTTCGGGCGGTGCGGATCGCCGAGGTGACCGTGGAGAAGCGGGACGGCCGGCGGATCGTCACCGCGCTGCCCGGCTCCGAGCGGGAGCTGCCGGCCGACCTGGTGCTGCTCGCGATCGGCTTCGAGGGCACGGAGGAACAGCCGCTGCTCGACCAGCTCGGGGTGGGCCGCAACGCGCGCGGCGCGATCGACGCCCGGCCCGACTGGCAGACCGACACCGACGGCGTCTTCGTCGCCGGCGACATGCACCGGGGGGCCTCGCTGATCGTCTGGGCGATCGCCGAGGGTCGGGCCGCGGCCGCCGCCATCCACGCCTACCTGGGCGGTACGGGTGACCTGCCCGCCCCGGTGGACCCGGCCCGCCAGCCGCTCGCGGCGCGGTAACCACCGGGCGCTCCCGGTCGCGTCGGCCTGTCCACGGGCGGCCGGCCCTGGCCTGTGCGGGCCGGTCGGCGGCCTGCCCGGTGTGCCCGCGGGCCGGTCGGTCCGGGTGCTGCGCGGTGTGCCCGCGGCCGGTCGGTCGGGGCCTGCCCGGTGCGCCCGCGGCCGGTCGGCCCGTGGCTGCGCGGTATGCCCGCGTCGGTCCTTTCGAGCTGATGTCGTGAACGGATCGCCGGTCGCCCCTCGGGCTCGGCTCCTCGCGCCGGTGGGCTCACCCCGCGCGGGGTCGCCCGGTTTCGGGTGCCGGTGGGCCGCGCCGCGGGGCGCCGTCCGGTTCCGGGTGTCAGCGGGCCCGCGCTGCGGGGCGTTGCCCGGTTCCGGGTGGGCCGCGCCGCGCGGCTGAGCCAGTGGCGGAGCCCGCGAATCGGGCCGCGCCGCCGCCCGAGGCAAGAGCGCCGGGTGAGTCCCGCCCGCCCCGGTGTCGTCGCCCGGTGCGGGGCCGCCGGCGGGGCCGACGCGCGTCGGATCATCCGCACCCGTTCCATTGATCCGAATGTTTCGATAGTATTACCGCCTGGTAACAACCACCCGTCCTGGCCACGCGCGCGGTCACCGGGCCCACCACCCCCTGTCCCGTGGAGGTCCCCCATGCCCCACCGCCCGCTGGCCCGCGCCCTCGCCGCGCTGGTCGCCCTCTGCACCGCCGCCCTCGGCGCGGTGCTCGCCCCCGGCGCCGCCCAGGCGGCCGCGGCCGTCAACTACGTGGCCCTCGGCGACTCCTACTCCTCGGGCGTCGGCGCCGGTCCGTACGACCCGTCGACCTGCCTGCGCAGCCAGAAGTCGTACGCCCCGCTCTGGGCCGCCGCCAACGCGGTGACCAGCTTCAAGTTCCCGGCCTGCGGGGGCGCGGTCACCGCCGACGTCATCAACAACCAGCTCGGCTCGCTGAGCACCAGCACCACCATGGTCACCATCACCATCGGCGGCAACGACGCCGGCTTCGCCGACGTGATCACCAGTTGCCGCTTCGGCAGCACGTCGAGCTGCACCAACGCGGTGAACGAGTCCAAGGCCTTCGCCACCGCCACGCTGCCCGGCCGACTCGACGCCACCTACGCCGCCATCCGCAACCGGGCGCCCAACGCGCGGCTGATCGTGCTCGGCTACCCCCGGCTGTTCGAGACCGGCTCCTGCGGGCTGCTGGCCATGAGCACCTACAAGCGGACCATCCTCAACGAGGCGGCCGACGTGCTCGCCACGGTCATCTCCGGGCGGGCCGCCGCGGCCGGCGCCACGTTCGCCGACACCCGGCCGTACTTCGCCGGGCACGGCGTCTGCGCGGCCGACCCGTGGATCCGGGACGTCAGCGGCGTCATCGAGGCGTACCACCCGGACGCCGACGGCTACCGGTACGGCTACCTGCCGGCCCTGAACGCCGTCACCGGCTGACCCGCGCCACCTGACCGGCTCGACGTGTGAGAGTCCCTTCCCGTCCCGAGTGACCGGAAGGGACTCTCCGCCCCCGACAGTGCGGGCCGGACGGCGGCCTGTCGGTCCGACGCGCCCGTCGCGCCACTGTCCGGGTGTCGCCGGTGTCCGTTAGGGTCCTTGGGGACCAGGCGGGGCGACGGCGACGGGAGCGGGAAGTGGGCAGGCTCGCGTCGGCGTACGGGCAGGCGGTCGCGGCGCACCGGGCCGCCCGGACGCACCTCGACAACGCCCGGCGGGCGCTGGCCGGGCACGCCGCCCCCGCCGCCCCGGCCGGCGCGGCCGAACTCGTCCCCCGACTCGCCGAGCTCGGCGGCACGCTCGCCGCCCCGACCCCCGGGGCCACCCCGGCCGCCGTCGAGGCCGTCCCGGTCCGCCTGGGCGAGGCGGCCACCGCCGAGGGCGCCTTCCCCGTCCTCGTACCGCTGGGTGGCGGCCACCACCTCGCCGTCGACGCGGACGCCCGCGACCCCCGGGTGGCCGGCCTGCTGCGCGCGCTCGTGCTGCGGCTGCTCGCCACCGCCCCGCCCGGCGGGGTCCGGGTCGCCGGCATCGACACCGCCGCGCTCGGCGCGACCTTCGGGCCGCTGCGCCCGCTCGTCGACGCCGGCGTGCTCGATCCGCCGGCCACCGGGGAGGCCGAGGTGGCGGCCCTGCTCGACGCCGCCGAGCGGCACGCCCGCGCCGCCCGGCACGCCGAGCACCCCGACCAGGAGCTGCTGCTGGTCGTCGCCGCGTCCGCGCCGCCGCCGCGCGAGGCGGCCCGGCTCGCCGCGCTCACCCACGCCGGGCCGGCCGCCGCGGTCTGCGTGCTGGCCGCCGGTCACCCGCCCGCCGCGCGGGCCGGGGAGGCCCCGCAACTCGGGGCCACCACCACGGTGCGGCTGACCGAGCGGTACGCCCACGTCGGCGACCCGCCCGGGGCGCCGTTCAGCCACGACGGCACCGGCCTGGCCGCGTCCGTGCTGCTCGACGGCGATCCGCCGGCCGCGTCGGTCGCCGCCCTCGCCGCGCACCTCGGCGCGGCAGCCCGGCGGGGCGACGCGGTGGGCTTCACCGAGCTGCTGCCCGAGCGGCGGTGGGCGGAGTCGGCGGGCAACGGGCTGCGTACCGTGGTCGGCCGGGCCGGCCGCGACCGGGTCACCGTGGCCTTCGACGACGCCACCCCGCACTGGCTCGTCGGCGGGCGCACCGGCGCCGGCAAGACCGTCTTTCTGCTCGACGTCCTCTACGGGCTGGCCGCCCGCTACTCGCCGGCCGAGCTCCAGCTCTACCTGCTCGACTTCAAGGAGGGGGTGAGCTTCACCGAGTTCGTCCCCACCCCCCGCGACCCGTCGTGGCTGCCGCACGCGCGGGCGGTCGGCATCGAGTCCGACCGGGAGTACGGCGTCGCCGTGCTGCGCGAGCTGCGCCGGGAGATGTCGCGCCGGGCCACCACGCTCAAGCGCCACGGCGTCACCAAGCTCGCCGACCTGCCCCGCGACGCCCCGGTGCCCCGGATCGTGGCGGTGATCGACGAGTTCCACGTGCTCCTCGCCGGCAACGACGCGCTGGCCCGCGAGTCGGTCGACCTGCTGGAGGAGCTGGCCCGCAAGGGCCGCTCGTACGGCGTGCACCTGGTCCTGGCCAGCCAGAGCATGACCGGCGTCGAGGCGCTCTACGGCCGGGCCGAGGCGATCTTCGGGCAGTTCGCGCTGCGGGTGGCGCTGCCCGGCGGTGGCGGCGTGCTCGACCCGCTGAACGAGGCCGCCCAGACGCTGCCGGTCGGCTCCGCCGTGCTCAACACCGCGGCCGGCGCGGTCGGCGCCGACACCGTCGTCCGCTTCCCCGATGCGCACGCGGCCGCCCGGGAGCTGGCGGGGCTGCGCCACGAGCTGTGGCAGGACCGGCCGGCCGGCGCGCGCCCCCCGTCTGTCTTCCGGGGCTATGAGGCCGCCCGCGTGGAGGACGACCCCACCTTCGCCGGGCTGCGCCCCGGCGGGCGTCGCCCGCTGGCCCTGGTCGGGCGGACGGTCGACGTCGACGGCACGTCCGCGATGTTCATGATGGACGCCACCCCCGGCCGGCACCTGGCCGTGGTGGGCACCTCGGCCACCGGCGCCGAGGTGCTGCGCGCGGCGACCCTGAGCCTCGCCCGGCAGCACGCCCCGGGCGACGCCCGCTTCCTGCTCGCCCCGCTGGTCGCGGCCGCCGAACCGGCCTCCGACGACACCGCCGCGACCCTGGCCGCCGCCGGCCACCGGGTCGACCGCCTCGACGTGGCCGACCTGCGCCGGCAGGTCGGCGCGCTCGCCGCCGCGCTCTCCGCCCCGGCCGGGCCGGCGGGCTCCGTGACGGGCAGTCCCGCGACGGGCAGCCCAGCGACGGGCGGCTCCGCGGCGGGCGGGGCGGCCCCGCTGGCCGGCCGCACCTACGTCGTCGTCTTCGGGATGGACGCCGCCAGCGGCGCGCTCGCCGCCACCGACCCCGAGACGTTCCGCTCCGGCCACGACGACCTGCTGACCCTGCTGCGGCAGGGGCCGGGGCGGGGGGTGCACCTGCTCGGCTGGTGGCGCGGGCTGCGCCGGCTCGCCGACGACCTCGGCGGGGCCCACAACCGCGACGACGTCGCCTGCCTGGTCGCGCTGAACGTGCCCGGCGCCGAGCTGGGTCTGCACCTCGGGGTGCACGATCTCGCCTACGCGCCCCGGCCCGACCGGGCGCTCTTGGTCGACCGGCACGACCAGCGCACCCGGCTCATCGTGCCGTTCGCCCGTGACGGGCACGGCCCGGACGGGGAGGACTGAGGCGGTGTCCACCTTCGACGAGTACGCGGCGCTGGCCCGGCAACTCGCCGAGCGGCGGCGGGCCGGCGAGCGGGGCGCCGCCGCCGACGCCGAGCGCCGCCGCAACCTGCACGCCGCCGCCGACTACCTCCAGCACCGGCTCACCGCCCAGGGGCAGCGCCTCGACCAGCTCGGCCAGGCCATCGGCATCCCGGCCTCCAGCGTGCCCAACGCGCCCGCGCCGCCCGGCGGGCCGGAAGCCGCGCCGCACGGCACCGCGTCGGGCTGGGGCGCGCCGGCGGGTCCGCCCGTCGTCCCCGGCGACGGGTCGTCCACCGGGTCGGTCGGCGGGGCGGGTGCCGGTGGCGCCCCGCTCGCGGGCGTCGGCCCGGGGGAGGGGGAGCACGCCGGCGCAGCCGGCGCCCCGGGGCGGCCGGGCTTCGGGGCGTACCCCCAGGTGGCGGTGGGGGAGTCGAGGCTGGCGCTGCCGACGGCGCCGGGCGCGGCGGCGGCCGGGGTGCCGGCCCCGCGCCCGGCGGAGGTCGATCCGAACGTCGAGCTGGAGCTGGCCCGGCGCTACGCCGACGAGTCCGACCGGCACGGCCAGCAGGCCGAGCTGCTCGCGCAGCGGCCGGTGCTGCTGCCGGCCTGGTCGCCGGTGGCCCGGGCGGTCGCCGTCTACGCGGGCTGCGCGGCGGCGGGCGTGGTCCTGATGTCGATCATGGCTCTCGCCTCCGACGTCGGCCTGGTCGACGGCTTCACCCTGGCCGCGTGGATCTGCGCCGGCCTGCCCGCGCTCTCCTTCTTCGCCGGCTACCTGGTGCTCGGCCGCTGGGGACGACCGGTCATGGTCGCCGGCACCCCGCCCCGGTACGTGCACCTCGGCTTCCTGATCTGCTTCGCGGCACTGCCGATCGCCTACGTGGCCTTCCTGCTGCTGTTCCGCGTGCTGCGCTGACTGCGCGTGGCGGGATGGGTTCAGCAGGGGAGGGCTGCCGCTCTTCCTCGTGGTGGACCAGACCTCAGGTGAGTCAGGTCAGCCGGCGTACGACGCGACGGAGGGCGGTGACCAGCAGGCTGGTGTCGGCGGTGACGAGGTGCAGGCGGCACGCCTCGACGTTCGTCTCCGAGTCCAGCTCGGACCAGTCGAGCAGGTATCCGGCTGCCGCAGCGAGTTGTCGCAGGAACGCGCGGATGGTGCGTCCGTTACCCTCGCGGAACGGGTGGCAGACGTTGAGTTCGCCGTAATAGTGAGCCAAGGCATCGACAAACACCTCCCGACGTAGCCCGAGGAGGTAGCCGTCCTCCACGAGACGGCTGAGGACCGCGCTCACCTGGTCGTCGATGTACCGCCAGTGGCAGAAACGGGCACCCGGCTTGCTGATGTCGACAGTCCTGCTCTGGCCGGCCCACTGGTAGAGGTCTGCGAAGAGATGCCGGTGGAAGGTTTGCAGGTGCTCCAAGCCGTAGTTGCCCGGGATGATCAGCCGGGCTGCCTGGATCTCGCGGACCGACACCAGCCGGAACTCGACCTCTCGGAGTTGGTCAGGGTCGGTGATGCCCAGCTTGTTCCGGAGACAGTCGCTGTCTGGCCAGCAGTAGGGGTCAGCGCTGCTCACTGCTGATCCGGGCGATTTCCTGGGCGATCAGATCGTCGGCACTGATGACGCCGGACGCGACATCTCGAAGCCTGTCCTGCCAGTCCTCGTCGAATTCCGCTCCTTCGAGGGCGGCGTTGGCAGAGGCGAGGACCACGGCTGTCTCGACGCTCGCCACCTGCCGGGCGTAGTACGCCCTCATGAGGTCGACGTCGACCTGTTCGGCGGAGGGGGCGGACTCGGGCAACGCACCACGCGCGACACGCCACGGAAGCTCGTTGTGAGTCATCGTCGACAGCTCAGCGGCGGAGAATCGGCCGTACGCCCCGGCCACCCAACGGACTGTGTCGACCTGGTCGGTTGCCAGGTGGGACGCATCGCCGAGTGGCCACTCGGTAACGGTGAGTTGCCCGCGATGATGGCGGTAGAGGTGCGGGACCACAGGACCTTCACGCCAGGCCTCGATCGGCTCCTGAAAAAGCGGGTGGCCCGTCCGCGCCAGGTGCCATCCCTGGCAGTAGTAGACGAGCTTCTCCAGCTTCATCGCCGTCATGGCCCCGAGGTCACCCAGCACCGCCGCTGCGACGTCATGCGCCGTTGCCACCGATGGCACCCCCTCTCCAGGTCCTGCCCCGAGCCTAGCGAGTCAGGCCGGCAGGGTGGGCCCGACGGTGTCAGATAGGCGATACCTGCCTGTGTGTGCACAGACCGCCGGGCAGCCATATCCTGACGTGTTCATCGCTGGCTATGAGCGTGGAGAGTCGTGGATCCTCGACAGATACGACGATTGGCGGAGCAGTCCGCCAACTTCGGGTTCCTGAAAGACCATCCGCTGCTGGTCTTCTACGGCACCGGAGCAGAATCCCTGGTCTACGTCGACGCCCAGGCGGCGATGTTCAAGACTCGTGCTTTCGGCGATGTGCTCGCCCAGGATCTGGTCCGACGCACGAACGCCAGACCGGCGAGCGATAGTTTCTTCCATCAGGTCCAGGCGCTCAACGCCGACGGCACCCTGGTCCCGCACATCTACGCCGCTTTCGATCGTCTGCGCGACGTGGGCAACAAGGCGGTACACGATCATCTCGACGAGGCGCGCACCGCGCTGGAGCTTCTGCGTACCTGCTTCGAGTTGGGGTTGTGGTTCCACCGCGCGTTGACCGGAGACCGCGCACCCATCGGGTTCGTACCACCGACGCCCCCGCGGCAGCGCGTGCCGGCAACAGTCGTCGAAGGACTCCAGGCCGAGATCCAGCGCTACAAGCAGGAGTTGGCCGACACCAAGCTGCTGATCGAGGGCAAGGCGTCGCTCGCGCAGGCGCGGGCCGACGCGGTGGCGGCTGCCGACCGGGCCGTACGGGACGCGGAGGCCCGCCGCGAGGAGAACGCGGCGCTGGTGACGACCCTGGAGCCGGCGGCGGCGGTCGCCCACCGCGAGTTCGAGGACGCCAAGGTCGCCAGGGTCTCGGCGGCCAAGCGGGAGGACTTCATCGCCCGCGCGCGGCGTGCCTCCCACGAGCCGCTCAACGAGGTGCAGACCCGCGTCGAGATCGACCGGCAGCTCGTCGCGGCCGGCTGGCTGGTCCAGGACGAGAATAAGATCAACGTGTACGCGGGAACCGGCGTGGCGGTCCGCGAGGTGACTCTGGCGACCGGCCGGGCCGACTACCTGATGTACGTCAACCAGCGCCTGGTCGGGGTGATCGAGGCCAAGCGGGAGGGCACCTCACCTCGTGGCGCGGAGGCCCAACTCGACCGTTACCTCAAGGGCCTCACCGCCGAGCAGAAGCTAGCCGCGTGGCGCAGAGACGCCCCGTTGCCCTTCGGGTACGTCGCCACCGGCACGGAGACCGCCTTCGTCAACCGGCTCGACCCGTTCCCGCGTACCCGTGAGGTCTTCGCCTTCCACCGGCCGCAGACCCTCGCGCGGTGGATGCGCGAGGCGGACGACGATCCGGCCGCGCCGACGTTGCGTGCCCGGCTGCGGCGGATGCCGGCGCTGGACCGGCTGGGCCTGCGACCGGCCCAGGTGGACGCCATCGAAGGGCTGGAGCGGTCGCTGGCGCAGGACCAGCCCCGCTCGCTGATCCAGATGGCGACGGGCGCCGGCAAGACGTTCACGGCTGTGACCGCGAGCTACCGCCTGCTCAAGCACGCCCGTGCCGGACGGATCCTTTTCCTGGTCGACCGCAACAACCTCGGCAAGCAGACCCTGCGGGAGTACGCCGGCTACCAGACGCCCGACGACGGGCGGAAGTTCACCGATCTGTACAACGTGGACCGGCTCTCCGGGGCCGGGATGCTCGACTCGTCGGCGGTGGTCATCTCGACCATCCAACGGCTCTACGGCGCGCTGCGCGGGGCCGACCTGCCCGACGTCGACCTGGACGACCGGGCCTACGACAGCTACGACCTGGACGCCCCGGCGGAGGTCGGCTACAACCCCCGGATCCCGCCCGAGACGTTCGACCTGATCGTGGTGGACGAATGCCACCGGTCGATCTACGGCAAGTGGCGGGCGGTGATTGAATACTTCGACGCCTTCGTGGTCGGCCTGACCGCCACCCCGGTCAAGCAGACGCTCGGGTTCTTCCAGCAGAACCTGGTCGCGGAGTACACCTACGAGCAGGCGGTCGCCGACGGGGTGAACGTCAGCTTCGACGTCTACCGGATCAAGACCCAAATCACCGAGGCCGGCGACAGGATCGAGGCCGGCACGGTCGTGCCGCTGCGCGACCGCCGCACCCGCGCCGAGCGCTACCAGGAGTTGGAGGACGACTTCACGTACGCCGGCAGTCAGGTGGGCCGGTCGGTGATCTCGAAGGGGCAGCTCAGGCTGGTGCTGGAGACGTTCCGGGACAGGCTAAACGAGATCTTCCCGGGCCGTAGGACGGTGCCCAAGACGTTGATCTTCGCGTGCGACGACAACCACGCCGAGGAGATCGTGACCATGGTCCGCGTGGTGTTCGGTCGCGGCAACGACTTCGCCACGAAGATCACCTACGCCTCGCGTCGAGGCGGTGACAACCCGGACACGCTGATCCAGGCCTTCCGCAACAGCCCGGAGCTGCGCATCGCCGTGACCGTCGACATGATCGCGACCGGCACCGACATCCGGCCGCTGGAGTGCGTCTTCTTCCTCCGCCCGGTACGCAGCGCCACCTACTTCGAGCAGATGAAGGGGCGCGGCGCCCGCACCATCGACCCCGCAGACTTCCAGGCCGTCACGCCCGACGCGGAGGTCAAGGATCGCTTCGTCATCGTCGACGCGGTCGGCGTCACCGAAGCCGACCTGGACGAGGCGGTGCCTCTGCAACGGCACACCGAACGACAGATCTCCCTGCGTGACCTGCTGCGGAAGGCAGGCACCCTGACCGCCAACCCGGACGAGGTCGCCACCCTCGCCTCCCGGCTGTCCCGGCTCAACCAGCAGCTCACCGACGCCGAACGGCAGGAGCTTGCTGACCTCGCCGAGCAGCCGCTGACCGGCATCGTGCGGGGCCTGGTCGACGCGGTCGCACCCGAGCAACTCAACCCGGCCAAGGAGGCCGGGCCGGAGGCCGTACGCGACCTGCTGGCCGACGCCCTGCGTCCACTGGCGGCCAATCCGGCGCTGCGGGAGCGGATCCTGGAAGTCCGGCGGGCACACGACATCACCATCGACGAGGTGAACCCGGACCAGCTGATCTCGGCGGCCGGCGTGCCGGCCGAGGAACGCGCCCAGGTCACGGTGAAGAGCTGGCACGACTACCTGGAGCAGCACCGCGACGAGATCACCGCATTGCAGGTCTTCTACGAGGGGAAGGGACGCGTCGGCTACGAGCAGCTCAAGGAACTCGCCACCCGGATCGAGCGGCCACCGCAGGCGTGGACGCCGGAGTCGCTGTGGAAGGCGTACGTGCTGCTCGGACGCACCGCCCAAGCACCGGGCAGCAGGGGAGTGACCGATCTCGTCAGCCTCGTCCGGTATGAGTTGGGGCTCGACAAGGATCTGCGTCCCTACCGCAGCCTGGTCGAGGAGCGCTTCCGTGGGTGGCTGCTCCGGCAGGAACAGGCGGGCGCTACGTTCACTGCCGATCAGGTGTGGTGGCTGGAGAGGATCAAGGACGTGATAGCGGTCAGCGTGGAGGTCACCGCCGACGACCTGGACGGCGCACCGTTCACCGAACGCGGCGGAATCGACGGCTACGCGGGCACCTTCGGCCACCGTGCCGAGCCCTTGTTGAACGAGCTGAACCAGGAGCTGTCCGCGTGACCGTTCTTTTCACAGTTCCGCATACCTGGGTGTGGGCAGAGTTTGGGGATGTGGCCCGGGTTGCCGCGAATCTGGTGGACCCGGCAGGTTTCCTTGACGCCCCGCATATCGCACCCAATCATATCGAAACGGGTACCGGCAGGCTGCTTTCGTATCGGACAATCCGCGAAGATGGAGTGACGAGCCCAAAGCATAGGTTCTTTCCGGGCCAGCTGATCTATTCGAAGATTCGCCCCTATCTGGCGAAGGTGATCCAGAGTCCCATAGAAGGCCTTTGTAGTGCGGACATGTATCCGATCGAACCGTATATCGAGCATAGATATTTGTTGTACTGGATGCTGTCTCCATCGTTTACTGCGCAAACCTCGGCTCATCAGACCCGCACAATCCTCCCAAAAATTAATGAACAGGAATTGTCCCGCATTGCTGTGCCGGTGCCGCCGCTCGCCGAGCAACGCCGCATCGTCGCCGTCCTCGATGACCTCTTGTCTCGTTGGGATGTTGGCTCGATTGGTTTGGCTACGATCGCTCGTCGCGTTGATCGGTTCCGCGACCAGGTCATGTTCCTGGCAGGCACTGGCCAGCTAGTCAGCACAAACTTGGTTGAAACGGCCTCGCCGCCTAGGGCTGCCAGCGTGGTCGACGGAGAACTCCCCGGTATCCCGGTCACCTGGCAATGGAAGCGTCTGGAAGAAATAGCGGACGTCGTCGGTGGCGTGACCAAGGACGCCAAGAAGCAGGCTGACCCTGATTATGTCGAGGTCCCCTATCTGCGAGTGGCCAACGTGCAGCGAGCGCGGCTCGATCTTTCTGAGGTGACCCGCATGAGAGTGCCGGCAAAGAAGGCAGCACAGTTGCGGCTCCTGCGGGGCGATGTGCTTCTCAACGAGGGCGGGGACCGGGATAAGCTTGGACGCGGATGGGTATGGGATGAGCAGATCCCCGACTGTATCCATCAGAATCACGTGTTCCGGGCCCGCGTCCGAGACGGCGTGCTGCACCCCAAGCTGCTGGCCTGGCACGCCAACGGGTTCGGCCGACGTTGGTTTCAAGTAAACGGCCTTCAGAGCGTCAACTTGGCCTCCATCAGCCTCGGCAAGATGCGGCAGTTCCCCGTTCCGGTTCCACCACGGGCTGAGCAGGAAACCCTTGTGCGAACGGCCGAGACCTACCTTTCCTTGCTTGACGGCATGGACAGGGCGGTCGGCGCTGCGGGTCAGAAGGCGGTCCAGCTCCGGGCGTCGTTGTTGGCGGAGGCGTTCGCGGGGCGACTCGTGCCACAGGACCCGAACGACGAGGTTGCGTCGGAGTTGCTCACTCGGATTCGGGCCGAGCGCGAGGCCACATTGCCGAAGCGGAAGATGCGCACCCGGCGTACCCCAGAGAAGTTGACGGCACCGCCCACCAGGGTGACTGACGACAACTACCAGCAGGAGGCACTGCCGCTGTGAGCAATGTGGATTCGCGCCGGCTGGTGCAGAAGCTGTGGAATTACTGCGACGTGCTGCGCGACGACGGCGTTTCGACCATCGACTACGTCGAGCAGCTCACGTTTCTGCTCTTCCTGAAGATGGCCGACGAGCGCGCCAAGCGGCCGATCAAGCCCGAGCAGATCGTGCCCGGCGAACTGAGCTGGCAGACGCTGCTCGATGCCGAGGGCGACGCGCTGGAAGTGCAGTACCGGAAGATCCTCACCGGGCTCGCCCGCGAGGAGGGCACGCTCGGCACCATCTTCCGGAAGGCGCAGAACAAGATCCAGGACCCGGCGAAGCTCAAGCGGCTCATAGTCGACCTGATCGACAAGGAGTCGTGGTCGGGCACCGGAGTTGACGTCAAGGGTGACGCCTACGAGGAGTTGCTCGCCAAGGGCGCGGAAGACGCCAAGTCGGGTGCGGGGCAGTACTTCACGCCCCGGGCGCTGACCGTCGCCATGGTCGACTGCATGTTGCCGACGCCGGACGACACGATCACCGACCCGGCCTGCGGCACGGGTGGCTTCCTGCTTGCCGCCTTCGATCACATTCAGCGGCACCACGGCAGCGCGCTCACCCCCGACCAGCGACGCCGGCTGGCCAAAGGCGCGATCACGGGCACCGAACTGGTCGACGGCACCGCCCGGCTGGCGGCAATGAACATGCTGCTGCACGGCATCGGCACCCCCAACGGCCCGTCGCTGATCAGCGTCCGCGACGCCCTCGGCCGGGAGCCCGACAGCCGGGTCAGCCTGGTCCTGGCCAATCCGCCGTTCGGCCGCAGTTCCTCGGTCAGGATGGTCGGCGAGGACGGCCGGGGCACCCGAGAGGAGCGGGAGATCGAGCGGTCGGACTTCTGGGCCACCACCGCAAACAAGCAACTCAACTTCGTCCAGCACATCGCCTCGCTGCTGGAGATCGACGGTCGGGCGGCGGTCGTGCTGCCGGACAACGTGCTCTTCGAGGGGGGCGCGGGGGAGACCATCCGCCGCCGGCTGCTCAAGCAGTACGACCTGCACACGATGCTGCGCCTGCCCACCGGCATCTTCTACGCCGGCGGGGTCAAGGCCAACGTCCTCTTCTTCGAACGCAAGCGCGCCCGGGAGCAGCCGTGGACCGAGAAGCTCTGGGTCTACGACTTTCGCACCAACCAGCACTTCACCCTGAAGCAGAACCCGCTGCGCCGGGAGCACCTTCAGGACTTTGTGGACTGCTACCTGCCGGGCAAGGACCGGTCTGAGCGGGTCGAGACGGAGCGGTTCCGGGCCTTCACATACGAGGAATTGATCGCCCGGGACAAGGTGAACCTCGACATCACCTGGCTCAAGGACGCCTCCCTGGAGGGCGCGGACGCGCTGCTGCCGCCCGAGGTCATCGCGCGGGAAATCGTGGAGGACCTCCAAGCGGCGCTGAGGGAGTTCGCAGCCATCGCCGAAGCCCTCGGCGCCTCAACCACGATCGAAGACGACAAAATTTCGGCCTAGAGCAGCGGCATCGGCCCGAACTGATCGTTTGACAATGCACAGGAAGGCCTCGGATGAACCCCCTCCAGGTGCGACATGTTCGAGAGGCGCTTGTTCGCCAGTTCGAAGGGCACATCGACCTTAGCGACCTCGACGATAAGGCACCAGCGAGGCATCGCGAACAGTCCTTCCTCTCCAGAGCGTTGGCCGCGATGGCCGTCCAGCACCTTGTCGGAACCGGACCATCTGAGGCAGCGATTTCCGTTATTGACGGGTTCGATGACTGGGGTATCGACGCGGTGGCGGTGAGCGAGGACGTGCCGCACGTATGGCTGGTGCAGGCAAAATGGAGCGACAACGGTAACGCTTCCCTGGATCAGGCGAGCGCGCTCAAGTTCAAGCAGGGGTTCGATCTGTTGCTGCGGGAGGAGTATGCCCGCTTCAACAAACGCTTCCAGGGCTTGGCGGACCGCGTCGATCGGGCGTTCGGCGAGGGCGAGATCAAGATAACGCTCGTCGTGGCGTTGCTCGGGCGCCCGGTACTGGCTGACGCCGTGGAGTTCGTCTTCAAGCAGGCGTGCAAAGAGACCGAGCCGATGACCGACGTGAAGGTTATGGGTCTGCCAGACTTCCACGAGTTGGTGCGGGCTGGCGTCGGCGAGCCCAAGATCGGACTTACGGCTCGCCTCGACGGCTGCGCGTCGGTCCCGGAGCCGTTCAAAGCCCACTACGGCACGATGCATGCGGGCGACGTCGCCTCATGGTATGAGGAACATGGCGACCGGCTGTTCGCGAAGAACATCCGCACCTCGTTGGGTCTGACGACGGTAAACCGAAGCATCACGGATACCCTGATCAAGCGGCCAGCCCACTTCTGGTACTTCAACAACGGCATCACCGTGCTTTGCGACAGTGTCCGCCGCACCGCTAAGTTCGCGAACGCGGCGGGCGGCCCAGGAGACTTCGTTCTCGCTGGTGCGAGCGTTGTCAACGGTGCGCAAACCGTTGCCGCCATTCACGCGGCGGTCAAACAGGCACCCGAGGTGGCCAGTGCCGGGCGGGTATGGGTTCGCCTCATTTCCCTTGAAGACTGCCCGGAGGGCTTCGCCACTGAGGTTACCCAGGCTACGAACACGCAGAACCAGGTGAAGGCCAGAGACTACGCCGCGCTCGACGAGCGCCAGGCACGTCTCCGTGACGACTTTGCCTTGTCTCTGCACAAGACGTACGTGTACAAGCGGGGCGACGTCGATCCGGCTCCAGCCGCCGGCTGTTCCATCGTTGAAGCCGCGATGAGTCTGTCCTGCGCCAACCGCAATGCGGAACTCGCGATGCGGGCGAAGCAGAACCAGGAACTCCTGTGGGAGTTCGGCGCGAACGGCACCTACCGCCTGCTCTTCGGCCCGCAGCCGAGCGCCTATCGTGTCTGGCGGTCGGTGCTCGTTCTCCGTGCCGTCCTAGCGCACCTCGTGGCGGGCGACCGGACGAGGGAAGGCCGGGCGGCTCAGGTCGCAGAGCATGGAGACCTGCTCATCGTGCATCTGGTCATGCAACGTCTCGCTCAGGAAGCGTTCGACGACCAGAACGCCGATTGGGAGCCGGTACTCGCGCGCGTGCCGGCCCTGACCGATTCAGCACTGGGCTGGTTGATTCATCACTTTGATGCAGAATATCCGACCAGTTCAGCTCTCGTGACCTTCAAACATCCCCAGAAGTGCCGTCAGCTCGTCGATCTCGCGCTCGGATCAATGCGGAGCGGCCAGCCGCGCCCAGAGATGCCGGCGGAGTACAGCCCGGCACCGAAGGAAGGCGAGCGAAGGGTGGCAGCCGTTGCGGTGCTTGTGAACTCGGGGGCAGTCGTCGACGGATCGCCCGTCGAGTTCCGGCCGGTGACTGGTCCCGAGCGTCGGACCTTGCTGCCGTGGATCGCGGAGGAGCCGCGGCGAGGGCAGGCTACCTGGGTCAACGACCGCCGTCGCCCGCTGCTGTGGGCCGCTGATGGTAAGCAGTACTCCCCGACTGGACTGACAATGCAGATGCTCAAGATGGCGCCAGGGGAACCGCCTAAGGCAGTGCAAGGGACGACGCGCTGGTACCTGCCCGGCGTCGGCTCACTCGCGGCTCTCGCAGACAGCATTCGCTCCGCCGAGAACGAGTAGGCCGACCGGACCAACGTCATTGAGAGCGGACCGGCACCCAGTCCGTGAATCGCCTGTGCAGGTCCGCCGAAGGTGCGCCGGGGTAATGCTGCGCGAACTGGTCGGCGGCGGCTTCCTCCCGCAGCGTCACGAGGTGGACCATGAGCCCCGGCATGTCGCCCCGGAACCTCGCGAGGAGCCACAGCTTCGCCGGGGAGCAGGGCCAGGCGATTCCGCAGGCCCGGCAGCGCCACGTCGGGCGGGACGGTACGTGGTCGCGGATGGGCGTGCTCACCGGCTGGTGCTCGCGTTGCGCCGGGTCGGAGTGGGGCGCGTGGCCGAGGGCGTCCGTGTGGGACGCATGCCGTCGGGCCGCACGTACAACTCGCGATGCTCGATCGCGTCGCCGCGCGCGTCGAGGCGATACGCCTCGATCCACGTCCAGCCGTGGTAGGTGACCAGGTCGGTTCGCTCGCGGATCACCCGTACCGTGATGGGCGTGGCGAACTGCGGCGACGCCTCGCGCGTCAGCAGGTACACGCCGGGGCTGACCCGGGGCGTCCCGTCCTCGCGGGTGCTGGCCGTCGCGGCGGCGGGGCGCGTCGCCCAACGCGTCGCCGGCACGGCATTCGCGGGCCTCGGCACGGGCACAGGCCTCTCCATTCGTCGTCAGTGGGCTGAAGCGCGGGCCGGGCGTCCCGCGCTCCTTCCACCCTGGACGCGCGCCCCCTAGTCTCGGAATAGTGACCACCTGATCGCGGAACGTGGTGTGCGGATGCGGGTTGGCGACGAACGGTGCGGAGAGTCGTGGAGGGGCGTGGAAACCGTGGGAATCTCGCCGTCGGAGTACCTGCTTCGTGAGCTGCGACGGCGCCGGGCGGCCGCCGGGTTGACCCAGGCACAGCTCGGTGAGCTGGTCTTCTGCTCGGACTCCCAGGTGAGCGCCATCGAGACCGGGACCAAGCCGCCGACCGCGCCCTACCTGACCGCTGTCGACAGGGCGCTGGAAACCGGCGGATACTTCGCGACGCTCTGGAACGAGCTGGTCAAGGGCGATGCCGCGCCGATCTGGCTGCGCGAGTGGATACAGATCGAACGCGAGGCCACCGCCCTGCGTTGGTACGAGCACGCGTTCGTGCCGGGACTTCTCCAGACCGAGGCGTACGCGCGAGCGACCTTCCGGGCGGCGCGGACGCCGGTTGCCGAGCTGGACCAGCGGGTCGCCGCGCGGATGGAACGGCAGGAGGTGCTGGCCCGCGATCCGAGCCCTCAGCTCTTCGTGGTGCTCGACGAGATGGTGGTCCGCCGGGCCTGCGGCGGCCCCGACGTGATGGCCGAGCAGCTCGAACACCTGCTGACCTGCGCCCAACAGCCGCATATCCAGTTGCAGGTCGTGCCGCTGTCCGCTGGCATCTACTCAGGGCTGGCCGGAGCGTTCATCCTGGCCGACCTGCCCGACGGCTCGCGTGCGGGCTGTGTGGACCATCAGTTGGAGGTGCAGACCACCGGGCAGCCTGACGCGATTGCCCGCGTGGGGCTGGCGTGGGACGCTGTGCGAGGCGAAGCCCTCCCGCTGAGGCAATCATTCGACGTGCTCAAGGAGGCGGCGAAGGCATGGACATCCTGACCGGTGCGCGGTGGCGCAAGTCGTCCCGCTCGTCGACGAACGGTGGAACCTGCGTCGAGGTGGCCGACAACCTGCCCGGCGTCGTCGGCGTACGGGATTCGAAGGACCCGGCCGGTCCCGCGCTCGTCTTCACCCCGACCGCCTGGCGGGCCTTCGTCTCCCGGCTCACCGACCGCGCCTGACAACCCGGCTGACGAGGCGGGCGGCCGGTGACGGTCAGGTCCGCTCGACCACCACCACCGGGATCTCCCGGTCGGTGCCCTCCTGGTAGCGGGCGTAGGTCGGGAAGACCTCGGTCATCGCCTGCCACAGCCGGGGCCGCTCCTCGGCGGTGGCGGTCCGCGCCGTGCCCCGGAACGTCTCGGCCCCGACCTGCACCTCCACCTGGGGATCGGCGCACAGGTTGAGGTACCAGTTCGGGTGCCGCGCCGACCCGCCGTTGGACGCCACCAGCAGGTAGCGGTCGCCGTCGCGGCCGTAGAGGAGCGCGGTGCGCCGCAGCGTGCCCGACCGGCGCCCCCGGGTGGTGATCAGCAGGGCGTCGTAGCCGTGGTACTTCCCGCCGTCGGCGCCGTCGGTCGCCACGTAGCGGCGCACATGGCTGGAAACCCACTCGACCGGGCTGTCCGCAATGGTCTCCGCCATCGGGGCAGCCTGTCGGCCGCGCGGTGCCGACGAGGGGCCCGCCGCACCGCGACGGTCAGGGGTCGGTGAGCAGCAGCCAGTCGTCGTCGAGCGGGGCGACGGTGGTGCCCTCGGGCCAGACGTGCGGGCCGGCGGCCGACGCCCGCGCCTGGTCGACCAGGGGCCGGCGGGCGAACGTCGCCCCGTCGAAGGTGACCGGGCCGGGGAAGCGGGCCCGGCCGAAGTTCGCCGCCCCCTCGAAGCGGGCCCGCTCGAACCAGGTCTCCTCGCCGAACCTCGTCCACCGGAACAGGGCCAGGTCCGCGAAGCGGGCCTGCCGGAACCCGGCGTGGCCGGTGAACGCGGCGTGGTCCATCGAGACCCCGCCCAGGAAGACCGCCTCGCGGAAGGTGGCGCTGTCGGTGAAGCGGGCCGCGTCGAAGCTCGCCGGCCGGTGGAACGTGGCGCCGCGGAAGGAGGCCCGGGCGATGGTGGCCTGCCGGCACGACAGCCCGCCCGCGAGGTCGGCCCGCTCGAAGCTGACCCCGCCGGTGATCCGGACGTCGTCGAGGACGATCTCGGCCTCGCCGCGCAGGTCGTCGCAGATCAGGTCGGCGAAGGTCGCGCCGAGGGAGAGCCGCCCGCCCACCGTCGCGCCGGCCAGGCTGGTGGTGCCGGCGCAGACCGCGCCGGTGAGGTCCGCGTCGACCAGGGTGCAGCCGGCGGCGTCGAACCCGTCGAGCCGGGCGCCGGTCAGGTCCAGCCTGACCCCGGGCCAGAAGGCGTCGTCGTCCGCGCGCAGGTGCCGGGTCAGGACCCGCTGCGCGGTGCGGCGCACCTCCGCCTCGCGCGCGTCGTCCTCGGCCGCCGGCATCCGCAGGTACGCGCAGAGCACCGCCACGATCGTCTCGCGCTGCGCGGGATTGTCCTGCCCGAGCCGTTCCAGGGCGTGCAGGCCGCCCAGGCGTACGGCCGCGTTGTCGTTGCCGAGCAGTTCGACGGCGCCGGTGTACAGCTCGGTCAGCCGGCGCTCGGCGGCGTCGTGCTCGGCCGCCCCGGCCTGTCGTTCCTGGTGCCGCTGGCCGGCCTCGGCGACCTGCTCCGCGTGCGCCTGCACGCGTTCGCGGTGCGCCTGGTCCTGCGCGGCGACGGACTCCTGGTGCCGCTGGGCGCGTTCGCCGATCCACTGTCGCCGGGCGGCGAGCAGCAGCGCGAGCCCGCCGCCGGTGCCGGCCACCACCGTGAGCCCGGTGCGGATGGCGTCGATGCGCAGCGTGGCGCGGGTGTCCGGCTGGGTGGCCCGGTCGGCCTCGCCGAGCAGCCAGTCGAGCACCAGCCAGCCGAGCAGCGCGGCGAGCAGCAGGCCGACGAGCACCAGCCACCACGGCATCACCCGCAGCGGCTCTTCGCGGGGCGGCGTCGGGGGCACGGGTCACAGCATGCCACCGCGCCCGGACCGACGTGGGGCACCGTCCCTCGTGGACGGCGCGGGCCGGGATTGCCGGTTTGCGCGCCCGGCGCGACAAGAGGTTACCGGCTCGTAACTTGTCATTGACGGCGGTGGATCACGGACATCATCATCTTCCCACGATCGATCGGACCCCCCGCCCGCCGTCCCCGGCCCCCCGGGTACCTCCCGCCGGAGGTGCAGCCATGCTGCTCCGAAAGATCACTGTCGTCGCCACCGCCGTCGCCGCGCTGCTCGTGCCGGCCGCCGCCGCGACGGCCGCCCCCGACCGTCCCGCCTCCGACCGTCCCGCCCCCGCCCCGGCCGCTGCCCCGGCCGCCACCGGCAATCCCGTCATCGTCGTCGGCGGCCTGATCGGCGTCTCCATCGCGTACGAGCCGATCGCCGCGCGGCTGCGCGCCGACGGTCACCGGGTCTTCGTCTACCAGTTGCCGGGGCTCGGCCTCGGTGACATCCGCGACTCCGCCCGCGCCTTCGCCGGATTCGTGGACCAGGTCCGGTCGGTCACCGGGGCCGCCCAGGTGGACCTGGTCGGCCACTCCGAAGGGGGCCTGGTCTCCCGCTGGTACGTCAAGTTCCTCGGCGGCGCGGACGCCGTCGGGCGCTACGTCAGCCTCGGCAGCCCCCAGCAGGGCACCTACGTGGCCAACATCCTGCGCGTCGTCGGGCTCGGCAGCTGCGCCGGAGTCGTCGCCTGCCAGCAGATGTCCATCGGCTCGGACTTCCTCGCCGACCTCAACGCCGGCGACGACGCCCCCGGCGCGCTCCGCTGGACCACCGTACGGACGTGGCAGGACGAGCTGGTCCGCCCGGTCGGCAACGCCACGCTGGCCGACGGCGCGACCAACGTGCTGATCCAGGCCGCCTGCCCGCTGCGCGCGGTCGGTCACCTCGGTCTCGTCCTGGACGGCACCACGTACTCCGTCGTGCGGCAGGCGCTGCGCGGGGAGGCGATCCGCCCGAACTGCCTCGCCTTGTAGCGGGCGGGGCGGGCGGCCGGGCGCCGCCCGCCCCCACGGCACGTCAGGCGGCCTTGGCCAGGGCCTCGTACTCGTCGTCGGTGAGCCGCACCTCGGCGGCGGCGACGTTCTCCTCCAGGTGCGCGACCGACGACGTGCCCGGGATCGGCAGCATCACCGGCGAGCGGCGCAGCAGCCAGGCGAGGGCGAGCTGCGCCGGCGTCGCGCCGTGCCCGGTGCTGATCGCGTCCAGCGGGCCGCCCGGGCGGGCCAGGTCCCCGGTGGCGATCGGGTACCAGGGGATGAAGGCCAGGTCGTTGCGCTCGCAGTGCTCCAGGACGTCCTCCGCGCCCCGTTCGGCCAGGTTGTAGAGGTTCTGCACGGAGGCGATCGGGGCGATGCTCCGGGCCGCCTCGATCTGCTCGACGCTGACCTCGGAGAGGCCGATGTGCCGGATCTTGCCCTCCTGTCGCAGCAGCGCCAGCTCGCCAAGCTGGTCCGCCAGCGGCACCCGCGGGTCGATCCGGTGCAGCTGGTAGAGCCCGATGCAGTCCAGGCCGAGGTGCCGCAGGCTCAGCTCGCACTGCTGGCGCAGGTACTCCGGGCGCCCCACCGGCCGCCAGTCGCCCGGTCCGGAGCGGGTCAGGCCGGCCTTGGTAGCGATGACCAGGTCGTCGGCGTACGGGTGCAGCGCCTGCCGGATCAGCGTCTCGCTGACGAAGGGGCCGTACGAGTCGGCCGTGTCGACGAACGTGACGCCCAGCTCGTACGCCCGGCGCAGCACCCGCACGGCCTCCGCCGGGTCCTTCGGGTCGCCCCACACGCCGGGGCCGGTGAGCTGCATCGCCCCGTAGCCGAGCCGGTCGACCCGGAGGTCGCCCCCGATCAGGTACGTGCCCGAGGCCTTCGCGGGCTGCCTGCCGGCGTCGTTCGTCATGCGTGGACTCCCCATCCTGTCGCTGGTCCCGGGCGGCCGATCCAGCCACCACCGCACGGGGTTCCCAGCCGGCGCCGGGAGCACCGTCACCGGGACGGATCGAGACCGGGATCACCGTCGCGCCGCCGGGACCGGGCGCGACCGGTACGGAGGGGGCGTCGGCGCCCGGCGTGGGCCGGGGGCGGACGAAGTTGGCCGGAGCGCCCGTGCCGGTCGGCCGCCCGTGGGACGCTGGGCCCGTGCCGGCTCGGCGTCGACCACCAGTCGCCGCGTACGGCGCCACGCGGGAGGGAGCGCCATGACGGGAGTGCCGCAGGTCGACTTCGCGCTCGACACGTACGAGTGCATCGTGCTCTATCCCGGCGCGGCCGGGCGGGCGCTGCCGGCGGAGACGGTGCAGCGGTTGCAGGCCGAGCACCTCGCGCACATGCAGGCCCTGCAACGGCGGGGAATCATCCTGGTGGCGGGCTCGGTGGACGGCCCGGCCCGCGAGCCCGACCCGCCCATCGGCTTCGGCCTGGCCCGCACCGGCTCGGTGGACGACGTGCGCAGCGTGATGCAGGCCGACCCGGCCGTGCAGGCCGGGCTCTACCGGGTGGACGTGATGACCTTCCTCTGCCCGGCGGGTTCCCTGGAGTTTCCGCTGGTCAAGACGCAGAGCTGAGTCGTATCCCCGTTCCGGTGGCCACCGCCCCGGCCGCTCCGCCGCCCCGCCGCGCGGTGCCGCCGCGGCCGTCCGCGCGCCGCCGTGACGCCGACCGGGCGGCTCCGGCCCTGCGGGTGCCCGGTAGCGCCGGGGGCGTACGATTCCGGCGCGCGGTCGCCGATGCCCGCCGCCTCGACGTTCCGGCGTGGGTTCCGCCCGCCGGCTGCGCGCACGCCGCGCGTCGTTGGACAATGTTCCGCATTCCGCAAGGGGTCGGCCCAGAGCGCCCGACCCGGAGGAGAGACTAGCCTGATGGGCGTGACACGCCGCGCGAAGATCGTCTGCACTCTTGGTCCCGCCACCTCGTCGCCGGAGCGCATCCGCGGCCTCGTCGAGGCCGGCATGAACGTGGCCCGGCTCAACTTCAGCCACGGCAGCCACGAAGACCACGAGGCGGTGTACCGGCTGGTCCGCGAGGCCTCCGAGGCGGCCGGCCGGCCGGTGGCGGTGCTCGCCGACCTCCAGGGCCCGAAGATCCGGCTCGGCCGGTTCGCCGACGGCCCCCACGAGTGGCGCACCGGCGACTCGGTCGTGATCACCGGCGACGACGTCCTCGGCAGCAAGGAGCGGGTCTCCTGCACCTACCGCAAGCTTCCGCAGGAGGTCAAGCCGGGCGACCGGCTGCTGATCGACGACGGCCGGGTCGCCGTCGAGGTCACCGACGTCACCGGCAACGACATCCGCTGCCTGGTCACCGAGGGCGGCCCCGTCTCCAACAACAAGGGCGTCTCGCTGCCGAACGTGGCGGTCAGCGTGCCGGCGATGTCCGACAAGGACGCCGAGGACCTGCGTTTCGCGCTCGGCCTGGGCGTGGACCTGATCGCGCTCTCCTTCGTCCGCTCGGCGGACGACATCAAGCTGGTGCACAACATCATGGCCGAGGAGGGCGTACACCGGCCGGTGCTGGCCAAGGTGGAGAAGCCCGAGGCGGTCGACTGCCTGGAGCAGATCGTGCTGGCCTTCGACGGCGTCATGGTCGCCCGCGGCGACCTCGGCGTCGAGCTGCCGCTCGACCAGGTCCCGCTGGTGCAGAAGCGCGCCGTGCAGCTCTGCCGGGAGAACGCCAAGCCGGTCATCGTGGCCACCCAGATGCTCGACTCGATGATCGAGAATTCGCGGCCGACCCGCGCCGAGGCCTCCGACGTGGCCAACGCCGTGCTCGACGGCGCCGACGCGGTGATGCTCTCCGGCGAGACGAGCGTCGGCAAGTACCCGGTGCTCACCGTCAGCACCATGGCGAAGATCGTCACCACCACCGAGTCCGGCTCGATCGGGGTGCCGCGCCTGCAGCACGACCCGCGTACGCACGGCGGGGCGCTGACCGTCGCCGCGTCCTCGATCGCCCGGGCCATCGGCGCGAAGGCCCTGGTCGCCTTCTCGCAGACCGGCGACACCGTGCGGCGGCTCTCCCGGCTGCACTGCGACCTGCCGCTGCTCGCCTTCACGCCGGTGCCCGAGGTGCGCCACCAGCTCGCCCTCTCCTGGGGTGTGGAGACGTTCCTGATGCCGTTCGTCGAGCACACCGACGACATGTTCCGCCAGGTCGACCAGGCGCTGCTCGGGCTCGACCGGGCCAACCCGGGCGACTACGTGGTCATCGTCGCCGGCAGCCCGCCCGGCACCCCGGGCTCGACCAACACGCTGCGCGTACACCAGCTCGGATCGCTGGTCGACGCGGCGTCCGCGCGGGCCCTGCAGTGAGCGACGCGGACGTCGCGGTCGGGCAGGCCGCGGTCGACCAGCTCCTGGAGGTGCTCGACCTGGAGCACACCGGCGGGATGACCTTCCGCGGGATGAGCCCCCAGGTCGGCCCCCAGCGGGTGTACGGCGGCCAGGTCGCCGGCCAGGCGCTGGTGGCCGCCGGCCGCACCGTCGACCCGGCCCGCTTCGTGCACTCGCTGCACGGCTACTTCGTACGGCCCGGCGACCCGGCCGAGCCGATCGCCTACGAGGTGGAGAACGTCCGCGACGGCCGCTCGTTCTCGGTGCGCCGCTCGGTGGCGCTCCAGCACGACAAGCCGATCTTCTTCATGTCGGCGTCGTTCCAGCGGGCGGAGGAGGGCCTGGACCACCAGGCGCCCACCCCGCCCGACGTGCCGGGGCCGGACGAGGTCCCGACGATGACCGACCGCCTCGCCCGCTACCCGGAGCGGCTCGGCATCTGGGCGCAGATCCCGCGCCCGATCGACGTCCGCTACGTCGGCGAGCCCGGCTGGGTACGCCCCGGCGACCGCCCCGCCGACCCGCACCAGCGGGTCTGGATGCGCATCGACGGCAAGCTGCCCGACGACCCGCTGCTGCACGCCTGCGCCCTGACGTACGCCTCCGACCTGACGCTGCTCGACTCGGTGCTCTCGGTGCACGGCGAGGTCTGGGGCCCGGGCGGCGTGGTCGGGGCCAGCCTCGACCACGCGCTCTGGTTCCATCGGCCGTGCCGCGCCGACGAGTGGTTCCTCTACGACTGCTGGAGCCCGTCGGCCTCCGGCGCGCGGGGGCTCGCCACCGGCCGCATGTTCACCGTCGACGGGCGGCACGTCGCCAGCGCGGTGCAGGAAGGGCTGCTGCGCCGGGTCGGCGACTGAGCGGCGGTCCACGCATCGTCTTCGGCCGGTCGGCCGAGGGGTGATCGGCCGGGCGGGGTGCCCGGGCCGCTAACCTTGCCGGCATGCGTCTCTCCGCCCGGGTCGACTACGCCCTCCGCGCGGTCGCCGAGCTCGCCTCGGTGACCGTCGACGCCGGGGCCGGGCGAGGGCGGCCCGTGACCGCCGACCAGATCGCCCGCGCCCAGGAGATTCCGCCGAAGTTCCTGGAGAGCATCCTGCTGCAACTGCGCCGGGGCGGCATCGTGCAGGCCCAGCGCGGCCCGGAGGGCGGCTACTGGCTGGCCCGGCCGGCGGGGGAGATCTCGTTGGCCGACGTGATCCGGGTGATCGACGGCCCGCTCGCGCACGTCCGCGGGCAGCGGCCCGAGGACCTCGGCTACCACGGCGCCGCCCGGTCCCTCCAGGAGGTCTGGATCGCCCTGCGGGCCAGCGAGCGCGAGATCCTGGAGCTGGTCACCGTCGCCGACGTCGCCGGCGGCACCCTGCCGGGCCGGGTCGTCGAGCTGGCCGCCGACCCCCGCGCCTGGAGCTGACGGACCTCCGGAGCCGACCCGCCTCCGGCCCTCCCGGCACGCGGCGTCCGCCTCACCGGGCCCGCTCTCGCCGCGCCTCCCGCCGCCGCTCGGCCGTCCCGGCGGCCCGGCCCGCCCGGTTCCGCCGCACGTCCGAGGCGGACTGTCGTCTCACGGACCGGGTGGAGGCTTGACCGCGGCCCGCCCCGTGCCGCATTGTCGACCAAGTCGATAGGAGATGCCGAAAAGTCGGGGGGCGCTCGTGCGCAAGCTGCTGGTACTCGCGCTGGTCGGGCTCGCGGCGCAACTCGTCGACGGGGCGCTGGGCATGGCGTACGGGCTCACCTCCTCCACGCTGCTGCTCCTCGTCGGCGTGGCGCCGGCCGCCGCGTCGGCCTCGGTGCACCTGGCCGAGATCGGCACCACGCTCGCGGCCGGGGTGTCGCACTGGCGCTTCGGCAACGTCGACTGGCGGGTCGTCACCCGCATCGCCCTCCCCGGCGCCGTGGGCGCGTTCGCCGGCGCGACGTTCCTCAGCTCGATCTCCACCGAGTCGGCCGCGCCGTGGATGGCCGGCATCCTGTTCACGCTCGGCGCGTACCTGCTGGTGCGCTTCTCCCGGCCGCTGCGCACCGACCGGCGCGGCGGCCGGCTGCGCGGCCGCTTCCTCGGCCCGCTCGGTCTCGTCGCCGGCTTCGTCGACGCCACCGGCGGCGGCGGGTGGGGACCGGTCGCCACGCCCGCCCTGCTGGTCAGCGGGCGGATGGAGCCGCGCAAGGTGATCGGCTCGGTGGACACCTCGGAGTTCGTGGTCGCCGGTGCCGCCAGTCTCGGCTTCCTCATCGGCCTCGGCTCCGAGGGCTTCCTGCTGCCGATGGTCGCCGCGCTGCTCATCGGCGGCCTGGTCGCCGCGCCCGTCGCGGCCTGGCTGGTGCGCGTCGTCCCCGCCCAGCTGCTCGGCGCGGCGATCGGCGGCGTGATCGTGCTGACCAACGCCCGGACGCTGATGCGCTCGGCCGAGCTCGGCGGCCCGGCCCGACCTGCCGTCTACGTCCTGCTGGCCCTCGCCTGGGCCGCCGCCCTCACGCTGGCCGTCCGGGCGCTGTTGCGCACCCGCCGGGAGGGGGCCGGCGTCGCCGCGGCTCTCGCGGCCGGCGCGCCCCACCCGCTGCCGGCGTCGGCCGCCGACGTCGCCGACCCGCTGCCCGCGCCGGCGCGACTGCCCGCCGAGCCGGCGACGGTGGGGGCGCCCGACCGTCGCTGACCCCCGGAGCCGCCCACCCGCCCCCCCCGGCGGCTCGCCCGCTCGACCGCCCGCGGACGTGAGCGGCTACGGGCGGGTGGCGGGGGCGGTCAGCGGGGTAGCAGGGCGGTCGCGGCGTCGGCGAGCAGGCTGAACGCCTCGTCCACGTGGGCCTCGGTGGTCTGCGGCGAGCCGACGGCCAACCGCAGCGTGTACCGGCCGTTCACCCGGGTGTGCGTCAGGTGCACCCGCCCGCCGGCGTTGACCCGGGCCAGCAGCTCCGCGTTGACCTCGTCGTCCGCCCGCGCCCGGAAGCACACCAGCGAGTAGGGGTGCGCCCCCACCAGCGTGAACCGCTCGTCGGCGCGCACCAGGTCGGCGAAGCGGGCGGCGAGCGCGACGCCGGAGCGGATGTGCGCCCGCAGCCCCTCGGCGCCGTACCAGCGCAGCACGAACCAGAGCTTCAACGCCCGGAACCGGCGACCCAGCGGCACCTGCCAGTCCCGGTAGTCGATCACCGCGCCGGACTCGGAGGCGGCGTTGCGCAGGTACTCCGGCAGGACGCTCAGCGCCTCGATCAGCTCGGCCGGGTCGGCCACCCAGAACGCGTCGCAGTCGAAGCCGGTGAGCAGCCACTTGTGCGGGTCGAAGCAGTACGAGTCGGCGTACTCCAGGCCGACGTGGCCGAAGCGCAGCTCCGGGCAGACCGCCGCCGCCCCCGCGTACGCGGCGTCGACGTGCAGGAAGACCCCGTATTCGGCGCAGATCGCGCCGATCTCCGGCAGCGGGTCGATCGCGGTGGTGGAGGTGGTGCCGACGGTCGCCACCACGATCGCCGGGACCACCCCGGCGGCCAGGTCCGCCTCGATGGCCGCGCGCAGCGCCGCCGGGGACATCGCCTGCGTCTCCGCGTCGACCTCCACCGGTCGTACGCCGTCGGCGCCCAGCCCCGCGATGCGCGCCGCCTTCTCGATGGACGAGTGGCCCTGGGTCGAGGCGTAGGCGCGGTAGCGGCGGTCGACGCCGACCTCGCGCCACCGGCCGCCGCCGGCCCGGTGCAGCGCGACCAGGGTCGCCACCAGCGTCGCCGAGGACGCCGAGTCCTGGATCACGCCGCCGCCACCGGAGCCGGAGCGGAACCGCTTCGGCAGCTCCAGCAGCTCGGCGAGCCAGTCCAGCAGCACCGTCTCCAGCTCGGTGCACGCCGGCCCGGTCGCCCAGAGCATGCCCTGCACGCCCAGCCCGGCGCTGACCAGGTCGCCCAGGACGCTCGGCCCGGACGTGTTGGCCGGGAAATAGCCGAAGAAGCCGGGGTGCTGCCAGTGGGTCAGCCCGGGGGTCACCAGCGTGTCCAGGTCGGCGAGGACGGCCTCCACCGGCTCGCCGTGCTCGGGTGGGCCGGCCGGCAGCCGGGCGGCCACCGCCCCGGGCGCCTCCCGCGACGTCACCGGCCGCTGCCCCAGGGTGGCCCAGTAGTCGGCGATCCAGTCCACCACCGCGTGCCCGGCGCGTCGGAACTCGTCCGGGGTCATGTGCTCAGCCACACCCTGAGTCGATCAAGGATCCGCCCCGGTGGCAAGGCGGGCCGGGGCGGGGGGCCCAGGGAAAGGGCAGGCCAGGGCGGGGGAGCCCCGGGTCGAGGCTCGCGGACGGCGCGCCGGCGCCCCGTCGGGCGTCCCCGGGCGGGCACGGGAATGAGCAGGCACCGGGCCGCAGCCGCGGAATCCGCACAGCTGCGGCCCGGTGCCCCACACCGCGGCATCCCCGACCCGTCCCGACCGGGAATGCCGTACCACCACCGGGGACAAACCTAGGCGGGCCACGCGTCGCCCCGGTGACGCCGACATGAAGATCGTGTTTCAGCCCTTCCGGCGCAGGCCGTCGGCCACCCGCTCGGCGACCAGCTCGTAGGAGCGCACCCGGTCGGCCACGTCGTACACCAGCGTGGTCAGCATCAGCTCGTCCGCGCCCGTGCGCGCCAGCAGCTCGCCGAGCTGCCGGCGGACCGTCTCCGGCGAGCCCGTCGCCTGCCCCTCCCGGCGCTGCCGCACGAACTCCCGCTCGGCCTCGGTGTACGGGTACGCCGCCGCCTCGTCCGGCGTCGACAGGGGCTCCGGCCGCCCCGAGCGCAACCGCAGGAACGACAGCGCCGCCGGCCCCGCCAGCCACTCCGCCCGCTCGTCGGTGTCCGCGCAGACCGCGTTGACCGCCACCATCGCGTACGGCTCGCTCAGCCACCGCGACGGCCGGAAGTTCTGCCGGTAGAGCGCCAGCGCGGGCACCGTGTTCTGCGCGCTGAAGTGGTGCGCGAAGGAGAAGGGCAGGCCCAGCAGCCCGGCCAGCTGGGCGCTGAACCCGCTGGACCCGAGCAGCCAGACCGCCGGCTGCTCGCCGAGCCCGGGGGTCGCGGTGATCGGCCCGGGCCGCTCGCCGCTGAAGTAGTTCATCAGGTCCGCCAGCTCCCGGGGGAAGCCCTCCGCCGACAGCCCCTCCATCGTCCGGCGCAGCGCCAGCGCCGTCACCTGGTCGGTGCCCGGGGCGCGGCCGATGCCCAGGTCGATCCGGCCCGGGTGCAGCGCCTCCAGCGTGCCGAACTGCTCCGCCACCACCAGCGGCGCGTGGTTGGGCAGCATCACCCCGCCCGAGCCCAGCCGGATCGTCGACGTGTGCGCCGCCAGGTGCGCCAGCAGCACGGCCGGGGCGGAACTCGCGATCGCCGGCATGTTGTGGTGCTCGGCCACCCAGAACCGGTGGTATCCCAGCTCCTCCGTGCGCCGGGCCAGCTCGGTGGTGTGCCGCAGGGCCGCGCCGGCGGTGGCGCCGGCCGCGACCGGGGCAAGATCGAGAACAGACAGCGGTACGTTGATCACGCCACCGGACAACCCCTCCCACCTCGGATTTGTTCCCCGAGGCGGGCGGGCCCACGCGGCGCGGCCCCGGCCGCTCGCGTGTTCAGCCCATGCCGCGTGCCTGCTCGAAGATCAGGCTGGTCTGGGTGTGCCGCACCGCCGGGTCCACGGCCAGATGGTCCAGCACGAAGTCGCGCAGCGCGTCCGCCGACGCGGCCCGCACGTGCAGCACGTAGTCCTCGGCGCCCGCCACGTGGAACACCGCCACCACCCCCGGCAGCCGCACCGAGCGGGCCCGGAAGGCGTCCACCGACGCCCGTTCGTGCGCGGTCAACCGCACCGAGACCAGGGCCTGCAACGGCAGCCCGACCGCCGCCGGGTCCACCTCCGCGTGGAAGCCGCGGATCGCCCCGCGCTCGCGCAGGGCCCGGGTACGGGTCAGGCACGTCGAGGGGGCCACCCCGACCCGCTCGGCGAGCGCGTTGTTGGGCAGCCGGCCGTCGGCGGCCAGCTCCGACAGGATGGCCCGGTCGGTGTCGTCCAGGTCCGTGAACCGCCGCACATCATTCGTCGCAAGGGGCATGGGGACATCCTCTACCGAATCGCAGCACCTATCCAAGCGTCGCGGCCGAATCATCTTCGGAAGTGTTGCCTCCACTCACCGACATGTTCGATCCTTCCCGCATGACGACCGTGGACACCAGAGCCGTGCACGCCGGCCGCGACGACCTCGCCGCCCTCGGCGTCCACGTGCCGCCCATCGATTTCTCCACCACCAACCCGCTGCCGTCGGTCGACGCCGGCGGCGACGCGTACGAGGCCCTCGCCACCGGCGGCACCCTCCCCGCCGGCGGCAGCGCCGTCTACCAGCGACTGTGGAATCCCACCGTCGCCCGCTTCGAGACCGCCCTGGCCGAACTCGAGAGCAGCACCGACGCCGTCGCCTTCGCCAGCGGCATGGCCGCCCTCACCGCCGCCGTGCTCGCGGCCACCCGCGACGGCCGGCGGCACCTCGTCGCCGTCCGCCCCCTCTACGGCGGCACCGACCACGTCCTCGCCACCGGCCTGCTCGGCACCACCGTCACCTGGGCCCGCGCGGACGAGGTCGCCGCCGCCGTTCGCCCCGACACCGCCCTGGTCATCGCCGAGACCCCGGCCAACCCCACCCTCGACCTGGTCGACATCGCCGCCCTCGCCCGGGCCGCCGGAGACGTCCCGCTGCTGGTCGACAACACCGTCGCCACCCCCGTGCTCCAGCAGCCCGCCCGGCACGGCGCCGCCCTCGTGCTGCACAGCGCCACCAAGAGCATCGGCGGACACGGCGACGTCCTCGCCGGAGTGGTCGCCTGCGACGCCGACTGGGCCGCCCGCCTGCGCCAGGTCCGCGCGCTCACCGGCGCGATCCTGCACCCGCTCGGCGCCTACCTGCTGCACCGCGGCCTGCAGACCCTGCCGGTCCGGGTCCGCGCCCAGCAGGCCGGCGCCGAGAAGCTCGCCGCCTGGCTCGCCAGCCACCCGGCCGTCGCGCGGGTGCACCACCCGTCGCTGCACGACCCCGCCGGGCTCGTCGGACGGCAGATGAGCGGCCCCGGCAGCCTCCTCGCCTTCGAGGTACGCGGCGGCGCTCCCGCCGCGGCGGCCGTGGCGAACTCCTGCCGCCTGATCACCCACGCGGTGTCGCTGGGCGGCGTGGACACCCTCGTCCAGCACCCGGCGTCGCTGACCCACCGGCCCGTGGAGGGCGAGGCGAAGCCGTGCGGCGGCCTGTTGCGCGTCTCCGTGGGCCTGGAGGACCCGGAGGACCTGCGCACGGACCTGGCGCGGGCGCTCGCCGTACTCGGCTGACCCTCCACCGTCTGGTCAGGACTGCGGGCCGACGTGGCGGTCGAGGCCGCGACCGCCTCCCGACGGACCACCGGCAGACCGCTGCGGCGATAGGAGAGGCCGACGTCCTGGGCGGTGTCGGCGATG
Source organism: Micromonospora sp. CPCC 205561 (assembly GCF_036906775.1). Lineage (NCBI taxonomy): Bacteria > Bacillati > Actinomycetota > Actinomycetes > Micromonosporales > Micromonosporaceae > Micromonospora > Micromonospora sp. CPCC 205561. The sequence continues at coordinate 93,548 of NZ_JBAKHV010000011.1, forward strand.
CTCGCCCCGGAGAGGCGCAGGCGCCGGGCGCTAGCGCGAATCTCGGGTGGGTGCGCACCGCCGGCATCGAACATGCGTGCGACGGTTCTGGTGCCCTCGGTGGGATTCGAACCCACACTGTATGGATTTTGAGTCCATTGCCTGCTGCCGGTTGGGCTACGAGGGCGTTCCACGATTCGGCCCTGACAGACTACCCACTACGCTAAGGGGGGCGACACCCGGCACCGCGGGTGTCGAGCGCAGACTTGTGGGAGTGGCTCGTGGCCGACACGCAGACGGACGTCGAGCGCAGGCGCGTTCTGATCGCCGAGGACGAGGCGCTCATCCGGCTGGACCTCGCCGAGATGCTCGTCGAGGAGGGCTACGAGGTCGTCGGCGAGGCCGGTGACGGCGAGACCGCCGTCCGGCTCGCCGAGGAGCTCAAGCCGGATCTGGTCATCCTCGACATCAAGATGCCGATCATGGACGGGTTGGCCGCCGCCGAGCGGATCGCCGGCGCCCGGATCGCCCCGGTGATCATCCTGACCGCGTTCAGCCAGCGCGACCTGGTGGAGCGGGCCCGCGCGGCCGGCGCGATGGCGTACCTCGTGAAGCCGTTCCAGAAGAGCGACCTGGTGCCGGCGGTGGAGATCGCGCTGTCCCGCTACTCCGAGCTGGCCGCCCTGGAGGCGGAGGTCGCCGGGCTGACCGACCGGCTGGAGATCCGCAAGACGGTCGAGCGCGCCAAGGGTGCGCTCATGACGACCTACGGGATGACCGAGCCGCAGGCGTTCAAGTGGATCCAGCGCACGGCGATGGACCACCGGATGACCATGAAGGAGGTCGCCGAGCGGATCCTCGCGGAGACCGCCGGCGGCGAGGTCGCGCAGCCCACCGCGTGACCCGGCGCCGGGGGGCCGGCGCGACACGCCGGGAGCCCCGTCGGGCTCCTCGCGGGGCCAGTCGATCGATAGCATCTGATCCATGTGGACCCGGCGGCTGGTGGCGGCGCTCGCTCTGCTCGCGGTGCTGCTGCCGACCGGCTGCGACCGGGCACCGAGCGGGCCGGCCGAGGGGCCGCTGCGCCCGGGGTGGGAGCCGCTGACCCTGCCTGCGCCGCAGGGCGCGCCCGGTCGTGCGCTGTTGCGCGACGCCGTGGCCTGCGCCGGCCGGTGGTACGTGGTCGGCGGGCTGGCCGACGCGGCGGGGGAGACCAGGCCGGCGGCCTGGAGCAGCGCGGACGGGGTGTCCTGGTCGGCGCTGCCGCTGGCGGCGTCGAGCTTCTACGGCCGCCAGCACGTGCTCTACGCGGCGGCCTGTCGCGACGGTCGGCTGGCGGCGCTGGGGGCGAAGAACGGTGGCGCGCACGGCAACCCGCGCACGGGCACGTGGTCGCAGGCGACGGGCGGGGCGTTGCGGGAGGCCCCGGCGCCCTTCGAGCTGTACGCGGGGCCCCGGGCGGTGAGCGTGGCGCGCCTGGCGGCGGGGCCCGGCGGTTGGCTGATCGCGGGGGCCCGGGTCGACGGGGCGGCGGTGTGGACGTCGCCGGACGGCGAGCGCTTCACCATCCGGGAGGGCGTGGCGGAGCTCGCCGGCGACGGGCGCGGCCGGACGGTCGCGTACGACGCGGTGGCCGCGCCGTCGGGTTGGTGGGTGGTGGGCGCGGTGCTGCCGCCCGGTACGACGGCGCTGGCGCCCCTGGCCTGGAGTTCGGCCGACGGGCGGGCCTGGCGGCGGGTGGCGCTGCCGGCGCCGGACGGTCGCGGCCAGGCGCAGCGGGTGGCGTCGGCGGGCGGCGCGGTGGTGGCGGTCGGCCCGGTGCGTGCCGGGTTCGCCGCCTGGCGGCTGGCGGGTGACGAGTGGCGGCGCGCCGGCGGGTTCGGCGCGGCCGGTCCGGGCGTCTCCTCGGTCGACGCGCTGGTGCCGGCGGGGCGGGACCTGGTGGCGGTGACGGGGGACGGCGACGGTCACGGACTGTGGCTCTCGGCCGATTCGGGGGATTCGTGGCGGGAGATGGCGATGCCGACCGTCGTGCCGGATGCTGGGAACAGCGCAGTGGCGGTGGCGTCGCTGGGTGACCGACTGCTGTTGGTGGCCGATGACGGCGAGGGCTCCCGTGCCTGGTCAGTCGGCCTGGGCTCCGTCGATCGGTAGCGGGTCCGAGGGCCTCGGCCCGTTACCGACGAAACGAAGGTACGGGACTTTCGCCGCCGACGGTTCTTACAGCGATCGTTTCTAATCCGCCACGGCGTGTAACGGTTCGGTCAACCCCCTCCCCTGGGGCTTTCGTCACAGCTGAAAGGTGGGATAGCGTCCGGCCCCAGACCGGCGACGACGGTCTGGTTCGTCCGCCCCCGCAAGGGCCAATAGGCAGCGGGTGGTTCGGACCATTGGACGGAGGAGGGTTCGGGCCTTGAGGCAGAAGCTCGCGCGCGTTATCGGTGGGGTCGCCATGCTGGCGCTCGTCGCCGGCGGCACCGCATGCTCCAGCGGTAGTGACGACACGGCGTCCGGTGGGGACGCCTGCGGCAACAAGATCGCGTTCTTCGGGGCGCTGACCGGCAGCTCGGCGGCGCTCGGCATCAACGAGAACAACGGCGTCAAGCTGGCCGTGGACAAGTACAACAAGGAGAACGCCGACTGCAAGGTCGAGCTGGTTCCGCTGGACTCGCAGGGCAGCCCGGACCAGGCCCCGCAGCTGGCCCAGAAGGCCATCGACGACACCAAGATCCTCGGCATCGTCGGCCCGGCCTACTCGGGTGAGTCGGAGGCCGCCGGCCCGCTCTTCAACGAGGCCGGTCTGGTGACCATCACCCCCTCCGCGACCCGCCCCAGCCTGGCGGAGCAGGGCTGGAAGACCTTCTTCCGCGCGGTCGGCAACGACTTCAGCCAGGGCCCGGCGGCCGGTAACTACATCAAGAACGTGCTGAAGGCCGACAAGGTCTACGTCATCGACGACCAGTCCGCGTACGGCGCCGGCCTGGCCGACGAGGTCAAGAAGCTGCTCGGCCCGGCGGTCGTCGGCTCGGACAAGGTCCAGGGCGAGGGCAAGCAGGTCGAGTTCTCGGCCGTGGTCACCAAGGTCAAGGCCGCCAACGTCAAGGCGATCTTCTACGGCGGCTACTACCAGGAGGCCGGCCTGATCCGCAAGCAGCTCACCGCTGCCGGGATCACCGCCCCGCTGGTCGCCGGCGACGGCGTGAACGACAGCGCGTACATCACCTCCGCGGGCGCGGCGGCGGCCGAGGGCACCATCCTCACCTGCCCGTGCCAGCCGGCCGCCGAGGCGCGCGGCACCTTCGTCCAGGAGTACAAGGCGCTCAACGGCGCCGACCCGGGCACCTACAGCGACACGGCGTACGACGCGGCGAACATCCTGCTCGCCGGCATCAAGGCGGGCAAGACCACCCGTGAGGGTCTGCTGGAGTTCGTGAAGGGCTACAGCGGCGAGGGCGTCGCGGCGAGCTACAAGTTCGTCGAGGGCGGCGAGCTCGACCCGGCGCAGGTCAAGGTCTGGGCCTTCAAGGTCGTCGGCGGCAAGGTCGTTCCGGACCAGGAGATCCCCAAGTCCTGACGTCGGTCGCTGCTACGGCGATTGAGTGGTGATCGCGGGCGCGGCCGGGAGCTGTGCTCCCGGCCGCGCCCCACTTTTCTCTCCAGACCTGATGGAGCGTCCCTTCATTGAACTTCGACGACCTCTTCTCCAACTTCGGGACATACACGACGACCGGCCTGACGCAGGGCGCGATCTACGCCCTGGTCGCGCTCGGCTACACGCTGGTCTACGGCGTGCTGAGGCTCATCAACTTCGCCCACTCCGAGGTCTTCATCGCGGGCGCGTTCGCCGCGATCTGGACCTGGAACGGTTTCGGGCTCGACCAGAACTCCCAGGTCAGCGGCATCGGTTCGATCATGTTCTACCTACTGGTGGCGATGATCGTCGCGGCGATCGCCTCCGCCGGCACGGCGACGGTGATCGAGCGGGTGGCGTACCGGCCGCTGCGTAAGCGCAACGCGCCGCCGCTGGCGTTCCTGATCACCGCGATCGGCGCGTCCATCGCCATTTCCGAGGCGTTCGGCATCTGGACCCGCCGCCGCCCCGAGGGCGCACCGATCCTGGTCAGCCAGGATCCGCTGTTCCACATCTTCGGCGTGCCGATCGACGCGGTGCAGTTGCTCACCCTCGGTGCCGCGCTGGTGATGATGGTCGCGCTGGACATGTTCATCAACCGCAGCCGGGTCGGTCGCGGCATCCGGGCGGTGGCCCAGGACGCCAACACGGCCGCGCTGATGGGCGTGAACAAGGACCGGATCATCCTGATGGTCTTCATCGCCGGCGGCAGCATGGCCGGCGTCGCCGGTCTGCTCTACGACGTGCGGATCCAGACGCTGACGTACAGCGTCGGCTTCCTGCTCGGCCTCAAGGCGTTCACCGCCGCGGTGCTCGGCGGCATCGGCAACCTGCGTGGCGCGCTGCTCGGCGGCCTGCTGCTGGGCGTGGTGGAGAACTACGCCTCCGGCCTGTTCGGCAGCGAGTGGAAGGACTTCGCCGCGTTCGCGCTGCTGGTGGTGCTGCTGATGTTCCGGCCGACCGGTCTGCTGGGTGAGTCGCTGGGGAGGGCACGGGCATGACGACCGTCTTGGAGAAGGTTCGCTCCGGCCGCGAGGCGGCCGGCGAACGGTGGCGTGGCGCGCCGCGCTGGGTGCGCTGGGCGCTGCTGGCGGCCGTGATCGTGTTCTTCTACGCGCTGCCGAACAAGGAGTTCTACCAGTACCTGGGGCCGATCCCGACCCCCGGTGCGAACTTCACCCAGGTGATGTTCACCGTCTCGATCTACGTGCTGCTGGCCGTCGGCCTGAACATCGTGGTCGGCTTCGCCGGCCTGCTGGACCTCGGCTACTTCGGCTTCTTCGCCGTCGGCGCGTACACCGTGGCGGTGCTGACCTCGCCGAGCAGCGACGTCAAGACGCTGTGGCCGTGGCTGCTGGCGGTGCCGGTGGCGATCGGCCTGACGATGCTCTCCGGCGTGATGCTCGGTACGCCGACCCTGCGGCTGCGGGGCGACTACCTGGCGCTGGTGACGCTCGGCTTCGCCGAGATGATCCGGATCGGTGCGGTCAGCTCGGAGTTCCTCAAGGGCCAGCGGGGCTTCAACCAGATCCCGCACCCGCCCGGCCAGTACGCCGACGGCAAGCCGTTCTTCGGCGTGCTCGACGCCCGGCCGTACTACTGGCTGGTGCTCACGGTGATCATCCTGGTGGTGATCGGGGTGCGGAACCTGACCCACAGCCGGGTCGGGCGCGCCTGGATCTCGATCCGGGAGGACGAGGACGCCGCGCAGCTCATGGGCGTTCCGACGTTCAAGTTCAAGCTGTGGGCGTTCGCCGCGGGCGCCGCGATCGCCGGCCTGGCCGGCGCGCTCTTCGCGGGTAAGCAGAACTTCGTCAACTCGCAGAACTTCGAGCTGCTGAACTCGATCATCATCCTGGCCGCGGTCATCTTCGGTGGCTCCGGCAACATCGTCGGCGCGATCGTCGGCGGTGGCCTGGTGGCGTACATGATCGAGCGGTTCCGCGGCATCGAGCTGTTCGGCGTCGAGCTGTACGAGTACCGGTTCCTGTTCTTCGGCCTGGTGCTGGTGGTCATGATGATCTTCCGGCCGGAGGGTCTGATCCCCAACCGACGACGTGCGGCGGAGTTCAAGGATCGTCGCAAGGAGGTGACCGTCGGTGAGTGACACCGAGCAGACGCCGGTCGTTCCGGCGCAGGCCGGCGCGCCGGCAGTGGAGGCGGTGCCCACCCGGGAGCCGCTGCTGGAGGTCGACAAGGTAACGCTGCGTTTCGGCGGCGTGGTCGCCCTGAACGAGGTGGACTTCACCCTGTACAAGGGGGAGATCCTCGGTCTGATCGGCCCGAACGGCGCCGGCAAGACCACCTGCTTCAACGCCATGACCGGCATCTACCAGCCCACCGAGGGGCAGATCCGGTTCCGCGGCGAGAAGATCGCCGGCAAGAAGCGGCACCAGATCACCAAGTCGGGCATGGCGCGGACGTTCCAGAACATCCGCCTCTTCCCGGAGATGACGGCGCTGGAGAACGTCCTGGTGGGCGCCGACGCGCACAACAAGACGAGCGTCATCTCCGCGCTGTTCCGCCTGCCGCGGTACTGGAAGGAGGAGCGCGCGGGCCGCGAGAAGGCCGAGCGCCTGCTGGAGTTCGTCGGCATCCGCAAGCGGATGCACGAGTTCGCCCGCAACCTCTCCTACGGCGAGCAGCGGCGACTGGAGATCGCCCGCGCGCTGGCCACCGACCCGGTGCTGCTCTGCCTGGACGAGCCGGCCGCCGGCTTCAACCCGGCGGAGAAGGAGGAACTGCTCCAGCTCATCCGGCAGATCCGGGACACCGGCGTGACCGTGCTGCTCATCGAGCACGACATGCGCCTGGTCATGGGGGTCACCGACCGGATCGTGGTGCTGGAGTTCGGAAAGAAGATCGCCGAGGGACTCCCCGCCGAGGTGCGGGACAACCCGAAGGTGATCGCGGCGTACCTGGGGGTGCCGGACGATGCTGCTTGAGATCGACGATGTGAGCCTGCTCTACGGGCGGATCCAGGCGCTGCACGGCATCAGCCTGACGGTGGACGAGGGCGAGATCGTCGCCCTGATCGGGGCGAACGGCGCCGGCAAGTCGACCACGATGCGGGCGATCTCCGGGATCCGGCCGGTCGCCAGCGGCAGCATCCGGTTCAACGGCGAGGACATCACCAAGCTCCGGGCGGACCTGCGGGTCCGGCGGGGGCTGTGCCAGGCGCCGGAGGGCCGGGGGATCTTCCCGGGCATGACGGTGCTGGAGAACCTGGACATGGGTGCCTACACCCGGCGGGACCGGGCGGGCATCGCGCAGGACCTGGACCGGGTGCTGGGGCTCTTCCCGCGCCTGGCGGAACGGCGTAAGCAGCACGGCGGTACCCTCTCCGGTGGCGAGCAGCAGATGCTGGCCGTCGGCCGGGCGCTGATGAGCCGGCCGAAGCTGCTGCTGCTCGACGAGCCCTCGATGGGTCTGGCGCCGATGCTGATCCAGCAGATCTTCGACATCATCGTCGAGATCAACCAACAGGGCACCACCGTCCTGCTGGTCGAGCAGAACGCCCAGCAGGCGCTGGCCCGGGCCCACCGGGCGTACGTGCTGGAGACCGGCCGGATCGTCAAGAGCGGCACCGGCGCGGACCTGCTGCACGACCCGGCGGTCAAAGAGGCCTACCTCGGCGTGGCCTGACCTGCCGCCACCCCTCATCGCAAGGAGTACCCATGTTCAACATCAGTGCCGGCCGCCGGGCGGTCCTCGGCGTCACCGGCACCGCGCTGCTGGCCCTCTCGCTGGCCGGTTGCGGTGAGAAGGAGAGCACCGACCAGCCCGGCGCCGGTCCGACCGTCTCCGCCGCCGCCGACTCGGCGCTGGCCGCGAAGGTGCCCGACGCCGTCAAGGCCGACGGCGTGATCAAGGTCGGCACCGACTCGACGTACGCCCCGGCGGAGTTCCTCGACGCCGACGGCAAGACGGTCGTCGGCTTCGACATCGAGCTGTTCAACGCCGTCGCGCAGAAGCTCGGCCTGAAGGCCGAGTACGAGTCGGCGCCGTTCGACGCGATCCTGCCCGGTGTCGACTCCGGCAAGTACGAGGTCGGCGTCTCCTCGTTCACCATCAACGCCGACCGGATGAAGACCGTCAACATGGTCAGCTACTTCTCCGCCGGCACCCAGTGGGCGACCAAGCCCGGCAACCCGGCCAAGGTCGACACCGAGAACGCCTGCGGCAAGAAGATCGCCGTGCAGGTCGGCACCGTGCAGCTCGACGACATCACCGCCCGGTCGAAGAAGTGCACCGACGCCGGCAAGCCGGCCATCACCATCGACCAGTACCAGGCGCAGAGCGACGCCACGGCCGCCGTGGTCAGCGGCAAGGACGACGCCATGCTGGCCGACTCCCCGGTCGGGGCGTACGCGGTGAAGCAGAGCAACGGCCAGCTGGAGCTGCTCGGCGACATCTACGAGTCGGCCCCGTACGGCTACGCGGTCAAGAAGGACCAGGCCGCGTTCGCCGAGGTGCTCAAGGAGGCCGTCGCGGCGGTCATCGCCGACGGCAGCTACCAGACCGCGCTGAAGAAGTGGGGCGTCGAGGGCGGCGCCATCACGACCCCGGCGCTGAACCCGACCAGCTGACCATGCCGGTCGAGACTGATTCACCCGAACGGGCACGGCCGGAACCCATCCAGGCCGTGCCCGTGCGGCATCCCGGGCGGTGGGTCGCGGTCGCCGTGATCGGGGTGCTGGTGGCCATGTTCGTCCACCTGCTGGTGACGAACAAGGCGTTCAACTGGTCGTACATGGTCGACGAGATGTTCCGTCCGCCGATCATCGAGGGGCTGCGCGGCACGATCGCGCTGCTGTTGACCGCCATGCTGATCGGCATCGTGCTGGGCCTCGTGATCGCCATCATGCGGCTGTCGGAGAACCCGATCCTGCGCGGTGTCGCCTGGGCGTACACCTGGTTCTTCCGGGCGGTGCCCCGGCTGGTGCTGGCGATCCTCTTCGGCAACCTGGGCATCCTCTGGGCGCGCGTCGAGTTCGGGCTCCCCTTCGACCGGCAGATCGGCGCCCTGTTCGGGGTCGACGACTTCGAGGCGCGGCTCTTCGGCTTCTCGGCGGTGGAGATCCTCACCGGCTTCGTCGCCGGCATGCTGGCGCTGGGGCTGTCCGAGGCCGCCTACATGGCCGAGATCGTCCGGGCCGGCATCCAGTCGGTCGACGAGGGGCAGACCGAGGCCGCGCAGGCGCTGGGCCTGCGGCGCGGGCACATCCTGCGCCGCATCGTGCTGCCGCAGGCGATGCGGGTGATCGTCCCGCCGACCGGCAACGAGACCATCGCCATGCTCAAGGACACCTCGCTGGTGGCCTTCGTGCCGGTCTCCACCGAGCTGTTCTTCCAGCTCAGGGCCGTGGGCAACCGGAGTTTCCAGGTCTTCCCGATGCTGGTCGCGGCGACCGTGTGGTATCTGCTGCTGACCAGCGTGCTGCTGGTCGGGCAGTACTACTTGGAGAAGCACTTCTCCAAGGGCGTCGGGCGCAGCGCGCGGGCGAGGACCAAGCTGCGGGGGATCGCGGCCGAGAGCGGCGGCACGACCGGGAAGGCGGGCGGCGCATGACCGAGCTGACGGTGCCGGCGCGGGCCGGCGGGCCGGCGGAGGAGGCCGGGCCGATGGTCCGGGCCGAGCAGGTGCACAAGTCGTTCGGGTCCATCGAGGTGCTCAGGGGCATCGACCTGGAGGTCCGCAGCGGCGAGGTGTGCTGCCTGCTGGGTCCCTCCGGCTCCGGCAAGTCGACGTTCCTGCGCTGCATCAACCACCTGGAGAAGATCAACGCCGGCCGGATCTGGGTGGACGGCGACCTGATCGGCTACCGCGAGCGCGGCGGCAAGCTGCACGAGATGCGGGAGAAGGACGTCGCCGCGCAGCGGCGGACGATCGGCATGGTGTTCCAGCGGTTCAACCTCTTCCCGCACATGACCGCCCTGCAGAACGTCGCCGAGGCGCCGGTGCTGCTGGGCCGCGAGAAGAAGGCCGCCGCGCGGGACCGCGCCGCCGCGCTGCTGGAGCGGGTGGGGCTGGGCGACAAGCTCGGCAACTATCCGGGCCAGCTCTCCGGCGGGCAGCAGCAGCGGGTGGCGATCGCCCGGGCGCTGGCCATGCAGCCGAAGCTGATGCTCTTCGACGAGCCCACCAGCGCGCTCGACCCGGAGCTGGTCGGCGAGGTGCTCGACGTGATGAAGGACCTGGCCCGCGACGGCATGACGATGATCGTGGTGACCCACGAGATCGGCTTCGCCCGGGAGGTCGGCGACACGCTGGTCTTCATGGACGGCGGCGTCGTGGTCGAGTCCGGCGTGCCCCGCGAGGTGATCGCCAAGCCCCGGCACGACCGGACGAAGGCGTTCCTGGCCAAGGTGCTCTGAGCGGGCACCGGCGCGGCCCCGGGTCGGGCCGCGCCGGCGCCCGTGCCGGTGTCCCGGAGTGTCGGGGCGGGCGGCTAGAGTCGCTGCCGTGACAGCTACGACGCCGCGCCTGCTCCTCGTCGACGGACACTCCCTGGCATACCGGGCCTTCTTCGCCCTGCCGGTGGAGAACTTCTCCACCACGACCGGGCAGCCGACCAACGCGGTCTACGGCTTCACGTCCATGCTGATCAACGTGCTGCGCGACGAGCGGCCCACGCACATCGTCGTCGCCTTCGACGTCTCCCGCCGCTCCTTCCGCACCGAGAAGTACGCGGAGTACAAGGCCGGCCGCAGCGAGACCCCCAACGACTTCAAGGGCCAGGTCAGCCTGGTCAAGGAGGTCCTCGCGGCGCTGCGCGTCCCGGTGGTGGAGAAGGAGGGCTACGAGGCCGACGACGTCATCGCCACCCTCGCCTGCCAGGCCCGCGACCAGGGCATGTCGGTGTTGATCAGCACCGGCGACCGGGACGCCTTCCAGCTCGTCGGCGACCAGGTCACCGTGCTCTACCCGCGCAAGGGCGTCTCCGACCTGGCCCGGATGGACCCGGCGGCGATCGAGGCGAAGTACGGCGTCGCCCCGGACCGCTACCGCGACCTGGCCGCCCTGGTCGGCGAGACCAGCGACAACCTGCCCGGCATCCCGGGCGTGGGCCCGAAGACCGCCGCGAAGTGGATCAACACCTACGGCGGCGTCGACGGCGTCGTCGCGCGGGCCGACGAGGTCAAGGGCAAGGCGGGCGAGAGCCTGCGCGAGCGGCTCGCCGACGTGATCCGCAACTACGAGATCAACCGCCTCGTCTCCGACCTGGAGCTGCCGCTGCGTCCCGAGGACGCGCGCTGGGAGGGATGGGACCGCGAGGCCGTCCACCAGGTCTTCGACACCCTCGAGTTCCGCATCCTGCGCGACCGGCTCTACCAGTACCTGGAGGCGGTGGAGCCGGAGGCCGAGTCCGGTTTCGACCTGACCGGCGAGGTGCTCACCGCGCCCGGGTCGCTGGCCGGCTGGCTGGAGACGCACGCCCCCTCCGGCGCTGCGGTGGGCGTGGCGGCGAAGCTCGACACCGGCCCCAACCGCCGGCACACCGCCTCGGTGACCGGACTGGCGCTGGCCACCGCCGGCGGCGCGGCGGCCTGGCTCGACCCCGCCACGCTGGAGCCGGCCGACGAGTCGGCCCTGGCGGCCTGGCTGGCCGACGCCGGGCGGCCCAAGGTGCTGCACGACAGCAAGCCGGCGGTGCTCGCGTTCGCCGCGCACGGCTGGCACCTGGAGGGCATCCTCCGCGACACCCAGATCGCCGCCTACCTCGCCCGCCCCGACCAGCGCTCCTACGACCTGACCGACCTGGCCCTGCGCTACCTGCACCGGGAGCTGCGGGTCGACGCCCCGGAGACCGGCCAGCTCACGCTGGAGGGGCTCGGCAACGACGGCGAGGCGGAGCAGAACCTGATGCTCCAGGCCCGGGCCACCCTCGACCTGGCCGACGCGATCGACGCCGAGCTGTCGCGCGACGGCGAGCAGTCGGCGCGGCTGATGGCCGGGGTGGAGCTGCCGCTGATGCGGGTGCTCGCCGGCATGGAGCGCACCGGCATCGCCGCCGACACGCACTACCTCTCGGAGCTGGAGGCGCACTTCGCCGCCGAGGTGAAGGCCGCCGCCCAGGGGGCGTACGAGGCGGTCGGGCGGGAGTTCAACCTCGGCTCGCCCAAGCAGTTGCAGGAGATCCTCTTCGGCGAGCTGGGCCTGCCCAAGACCAAGAAGATCAAGACCGGCTACACCACCGACGCCGACGCCCTGCAGTGGCTCTACGCGCAGAACCCGCACCCGGTGCTGGCCCACCTGCTGCGCCACCGCGACGTGGCCAAGCTGAAGACGACCGTCGACGGGCTGCTCAAGTCGGTCTCCGACGACGGCCGGATCCATACCACCTTCAACCAGACGGTGGCGGCCACCGGCCGGCTCTCCTCGACCGAGCCCAACCTGCAGAACATCCCGATCCGCACCGAGGAGGGGCGCCGCATCCGCCGCGCCTTCGTGGTGGGGGAGGGCTACGAGTGCCTGCTCACCGCCGACTACAGCCAGATCGAGATGCGGATCATGGCGCACCTGTCGTCGGACGCCGCGCTCATCGAGGCGTTCAACTCGGGCGCCGACTTCCACGCCGCCACCGCCTCGTCGGTCTTCGGGGTGCCGGTGGGCGAGGTCACCGCCGACCAGCGGCGCAAGATCAAGGCGATGAACTACGGCCTGGCGTACGGGCTGAGCGCGTTCGGCCTCTCCCAGCAGCTCGGGATCACCGCCGAGGAGGCGCGCGGGCTGATGGAGAACTACTTCGCCGGGTTCGGCGGGGTGCGCGACTACCTCCAGGAGGTCGTCGCCCGCGCCCGGCACGACGGCTACACCTCGACCATCCTGGGGCGCCGGCGCTACCTGCCCGACCTGGTCAGCGACAACCGGCAGCGCCGGGAGATGGCCGAGCGGATGGCGCTCAACGCCCCCATCCAGGGCTCGGCGGCCGACATCATCAAGGTGGCCATGCTGCACGTCGAGACCGCGCTGCGCGAGGCGGGCCTGCGCTCGCGGATGCTGCTCCAGGTGCACGACGAGCTGGTCTTCGAGGTCGCCCCGGGCGAGCGGGAGGCCCTGGAGGCGCTGGTGCGGCGGGAGATGGGCGCGGCGCACCCGCTCTCCGTGCCGCTGGAGGTCTCCGTCGGCGAGGGGCGGGACTGGAACAGCGCCGACCACTGACCGGCGTCGTCCCGCCGCGCCGGTGGCGGGTGGCCGTGCGCGCCCTCGCCGTCAGCGGGGCGGGACGGCCGCGCCCGCGGCGCGCAGCGCCGCCGCCAGCCGGTCACGGATCTCGATCTGCGCCGCGATGCGCGCGTCGAGCACCGAGAGCCGGTCCAGCCCGACCTGGACGCCGGCCGGCGCGGGCGGGGCGGCGGCCACGTCCCCGTCCAGGCAGGGCAGGAACGTCCGCACGTCGTCCAGCGTCAGGCCGGCGGCCAGCAGGTGGCGGATGTTGCGTACCCGGGCGACGGAGCGATCGTCGTAGATCCGGTAGCCGTTGTGGGCCCGCCGGGAGTCGAGCAGCCCGTGCCGCTCGTAGTGCCGCAGCGCGCGCGGGGTGGTGCCGGTGGCGTGCGCCAGCTCGCCGATCAGCATGCTCCGCACCTCCGGGGACGTTTCTACCAAACCGGCAGGCGGGGTCGTCACGCGATCACGGCGCCACCGTCCACCGGCAGCACGACGCCGGTGACGAAGCCGGCCGCCGGGTCGGCGAGGTGCAGGATCGCCCACGCCACCTCCTCGGGGCGGCCGACGCGTCCCGACGGCGTCCGCGCCAGCTGCCACCGGCGCACCTCGGCCTGCTGCCGCGGCGTCAGCCCCTGGTGCGAACCGATCGGGGTGTCGACGGCGCCCGGCGCGACCGCCACCACCCGGACGTTGTGCGGTGCCAGCTCCACCGCCCAGCTGCGGGTCAGCGAGTCCAGGGCGGCCTTGCCCGCCGCGTACAGCGAACTGCCCGGCCAGGCGCGCCCCCCCACCGACGCGGTGACGTTGACGATCACGCCCCGGCTGTCGGTCAGCGCGGGCACCGCCGCCTGGGCGAGCAGGAGCGGCGCGACCAGGTTCGTGGCCAGCTGGCGCTCGACCGTCTCGGGGGCGAGGGAACCGAGCGGGCCGCCGCCGGCGACGCCCGCGTTGTTGACCAGGACGTCGAGGCGGCCGTGCCGCTCCGTGACGGTGCCGACGACCAGCTGCGCGGCGCCGGGGGCGGTGACGTCGGCGACGAGCGGCTCGATGCCGGGGTCACCGGCGGCGGTCTCCGCCAGGGGCGCGGCCCGCCGGCCCACGGCGACGACGTGCGCGCCCCGGGCGCGGAACGCATGGGCGGTGGCCCGTCCGATTCCGGTGCCCGCACCGGTGACGACGACGATCCTGCGCTGCGTGCGACTCATGGCGCGCATCGTCGGACCCTGACGCCGGTGGCAGGGTCAAGCGGGGGGGCTCAGCGCTTCAGCGGGTCGTGGCCCCAGTTCATCAGCGACCAGCGCCACTTCGTGTCGCGGACGTCGCCGGAGGGGCGCTGTGCCATGTGCCGGCGTACGTAGCCGACGACCTTGCGCATGTGCCGGTAGTCACCCTCGGAGAGCTCCGCGCGCTTGCGCCGCAGCAGGTTGATGATCTTCCGGCCGGATTCGTGCCCGACCGACTCACCGCCGCCGGAGCGGCCGCCCTTGTGCCAGCCGACCCGCTTCGACTCGTCGGTCTCCAGCCACGTCGACAGCTCGGCCGGCTTCATGTTCACCGCCTCGGTGAACTCCCGGTAGGTGTCCCGGTCGTCGTCACCCCTGCTCATGGCGCAGCACCTCCGGCCGGTGCGCGACGTCGCGCACCGAGTCGTCGTTACGGATCGGGTACCGCGGCTCGTCCGGGGACGCGTCCACGGCGTGCCCGCGGACGCGCGTCCGTTCGGTGATCTTCTCCTCGACCACGTGCGCCCGGCCGCCGTGACTGGCCCAGGAGACGCGGTCGCCCTCGCGGAACTCGGCCATGCGGCGCGGTTACCCGGCGTCGCCACCCCGAAACGGCGGGGACGGCGAGCGGTCAGGCGGGCTTCTCGGCGACGAAGACGGCGGTGCCGGGGAAGAGGCGGCCGCGCAGCGGGCTCCACTGACCCCAGATCCCCTCGTGCCCCTCGGGCCACTCCGGCTCCACCAGGTCGACCAGGCGGAACCCGGCGCCCACCAGCTCCCGTACCCGGTCGCCGAGGGTGCGGTGCTGCTCGACGTAGCTGGCCCGGCCGGACTCGTCCTGCTCCACGTAGGGGGAGCGGTCGAAGTACGAGTGCACCGCGGTCAGCCCGCCCTCACCCGGGTCGTCGAGGAAGATCCACCGCATCGGGTGGGTCACCGAGAACACCCACCGGGCGCCGGGGCGCAGCACCCGGAAGACCTCGCGCATGACCGCCGCCGAGTCGGCCACGAACGGGATCGCCCCGAACGCCGTGCAGGCGGTGTCGAACGCGGCGTCGGCGAAGGGCAGCGCCAGCGCGTCGGCCTGCACCAGCGGCACGCGTACGCCGGTGCGGCCGGCGGCGAGCGCGCCGTGCCGCAGCATGCCGGCGGAGAGGTCGATGGCGACCGGACGGGCACCCTGGGTGGCCAGCCAGCGGGCCGCGGCGGCGGCGCCGCAGCCGAGCTCCAGCACCCGCCGGCCGGTCAGCTCGCCCAGCAGCCGTACGTCGGCCTCCCGCACGCCCTCCGGGCACCAGACGAAGTCCAGGTCTCCCAGGAAGTGGCCGTGCTCCGCCTGGTAGTCGTCGGCGTCGGCGTCCCACCAGCGGCGGTTGGCCCGGCGGGCCTCGGCGTCCCCGACCCGGCGCCGGGTCACCCGGCTGTCGTCATCCACCCGCTCACGCTAGGCCCCGGTCGCGCCGCCCGCCGGCCGCCCCCGGAGTGCGGCGCGCCGCGCCCGGCGCTACCGTTCACCCGTGGTACCCCTGTGACACAGGCGACATCGGCGACGTCTTCCTACCGATATCTCCGCTTTCGCAGCTGATGAGGTGGCGAGAGGACGGGAGGGCTTGCACGCTGTGGTAATGCAGCGGGTAGGCTAGACGATGCGCTCGCGGATCGTGTGCCTCGGCAGGGAGCAGGTGCGCGGTCTCCGGGACCACTGGCGGAGCCACATCCATGATCTCACGCGATGATCTTTCGGTGTGCCCGGCGACGGATCCGCTGGCGCGAACAGGTCACCGCGACACCAGCCTGCTGTGACACACCATCCGACCGGAGCAACCGCCCACATGACGAGCAGCATCGAGGCCCCCTCGAGCGCCACCCGGGTCACTCACGACGATCTCGGTTCCGAGGAGGCTTTCCTCGCCGCGATCGACGAGACCATCAAGTACTTCAACGACGGCGACATTGTCGAAGGCACCGTCGTCAAGGTCGATCGGGACGAGGTCCTGCTCGACATCGGCTACAAGACCGAGGGCGTCATCCCCTCTCGGGAGTTGTCGATCAAGCACGACGTGGACCCGGCCGAGGTCGTTTCGGTTGGTGACCACATCGAGGCCCTGGTCCTCCAGAAGGAGGACAAGGAGGGTCGTCTGATCCTCTCCAAGAAGCGGGCGCAGTACGAGCGGGCCTGGGGCACCATCGAGAAGATCAAGGACGAGGACGGCGTCGTCCGCGGCTCGGTCATCGAGGTGGTCAAGGGTGGCCTCATCCTCGACATCGGGCTGCGGGGCTTCCTGCCCGCCTCCCTGGTCGAGATGCGTCGGGTGCGGGACCTGCAGCCGTACGTCGGCCGCGAGCTCGAAGCCAAGATCATCGAGCTGGACAAGAACCGCAACAACGTGGTCCTGTCCCGCCGGGCCTGGCTGGAGCAGACGCAGTCCGAGGTGCGCACCGAGTTCCTCAACAAGCTGCAGAAGGGCCAGGTCCGCAAGGGCGTCGTGTCCTCGATCGTCAACTTCGGCGCGTTCGTCGACCTCGGCGGCGTGGACGGCCTGGTGCACGTCTCCGAGCTGTCCTGGAAGCACATCGACCACCCGTCCGAGGTCGTCGAGGTGGGCCAGGAGGTCGAGGTCGAGGTCCTGGACGTCGACCTGGACCGCGAGCGGGTCTCGCTGTCGCTGAAGGCGACCCAGGAGGACCCGTGGCGTCAGTTCGCCCGCACCCACGCGATCCAGCAGATCGTGCCGGGTAAGGTCACCAAGCTGGTGCCGTTCGGCGCCTTCGTCCGGGTGGACGACGGCATCGAGGGCCTGGTCCACATCTCCGAGCTGGCCGAGCGCCACGTGGAGATCCCGGAGCAGGTCGTCCAGGTCGGCTCCGAGGTCATGGTCAAGGTCATCGACATCGACCTGGAGCGTCGCCGGATCTCGCTGTCGCTGAAGCAGGCCAACGAGGGCTTCGTCGAGGGCGAGGAGCACTTCGACCCGACCCTCTACGGCATGGCCGCGACGTACGACGCCGAGGGCAACTACATCTACCCGGAGGGCTTCGACCCGGAGACGGGCGAGTGGCTCGAGGGGTACGACAAGCAGCGCGAGACCTGGGAGAACCAGTACGCCGAGGCGCGTCAGCGCTGGGAGGCCCACACCAAGCAGGTGCAGACCTCCCGGGCCGCCGACGCGGAGGCCGCTGCCAACCCGGCTCCGGCCGTCACCGGTGGTGGCACCACCACCTCGACGAGCGCGGCCCCGAGCCGCCAGGCCGAGGAGCCGGCCGGCACCCTGGCCACCGACGAGGCGCTCGCCGCTCTGCGGGAGAAGCTCGCCGGCGGCAAGTGACCCGCTGAACGACGAAGGGCCCCGTCCCCGCGATCGAGAGATCGCCGGGGGCGGGGCCCTCGCCGTTTCCCCTGACGTCCCCACCCCGGCCGGCGCCGACCGGGGCCCGGACGGGAGGCGTCGGGACCGGGTTGGGGCGGGGCGCTGACCGGGCGTCACGCGCGGGTTTCCGCTCCTGTAGCCGGGCGCCCCGAGGGGTCCCCCGGTGGTGGCGGCGTGGCGGTGATCCGGTTGACTGGTCCCGTGCTGATGGTGGGACTGACCGGGGGGATCGGGTCCGGCAAGAGCGCCGTGGCGGCGCGGCTGGCCGAGTGCGGGGCGGTGGTGATCGACTCCGACCGAGTGGCGCGGGAGGTGGTCGCACCGGGCACGGAGGGGCTGGCCGAGATCGTCGCCGCCTTCTCCGACCGGGTCCTCGACGCCGAGGGCGCCCTCGACCGGCCGGCGCTGGGCGCACTGGTCTTCGGCGACGAGGCGGCGCGCCGCCGGCTGGAGGCGATCACCCATCCGAGGGTGCGGGCGCGCGCCGCCGAGCTGGCCGCCGCGGCGGCGCCGGACGCGATCGTGGTCAACGACGTGCCGCTGCTGGTGGAGGTGGGGCTCGCGCCCACGTACCACCTGGTGGTCGTGGTGCAGACGGCGGTGGCCACCCGGTTGGCGCGGCTGGCCCGCGACCGGGGGATGGACCGGGCGGAGGCCGAGCGGCGGATCGCCGCGCAGGCCGACGACGCCCGGCGCCGCGCCGCGGCCGACGTGCTGCTGACCAACGACGGCAGCCTGGCCGACCTGCACGCGGCGGTCGACGCCCTGTGGCGCGAGCGGCTGCGGCCCTACGAGGCGAACCTGCGCGAGCGGCGGCCGGTGCGGCCGGAGCGGGTCGCGCTGGCCGAGGCCGACCCGACCTGGCCGCAGCAGTACGCCCGGCTCGCCGCCCGGATCCGGCACGCGGTCGCCCCCGCGGACCCGCGCATCGACCACATCGGCTCGACGGCGGTGCCCGGGCTCGCCGCCAAGGACGTGATCGACATCCAGCTCACCGTGCCCACCCTCGCCGACGCGGACGGCCCGCTGGCCGAACGCCTCGCGGCGGCGGGCTTTCCCCGGCTGCCCGGCGAGTGCTGGGACAACCCCCGGCCGCCCGGCAGCGGCCGGTGGGAGAAGCGGCTGCACGGCAGCGCCGACCCGGGCCGCCCGGTCCACCTGCACGTCCGCCCGGCGGACTCGCCCGGCTGGCGGTACGCGCTGCTGATGCGCGACCACCTGCGCGCGGACCCGGACCAGCGGGCGGCGTACCTGATGCTGAAGCGGGAGCTGGCCGCCTCCGCGCCGGACGGCGCGACCTGGACCACGGCGAAGGATCCGTGGTTCGACGAGGAGCACCTGCGCGCCGAGGAGTGGGCGGCGCAGACCGGCTGGCGTCCCTGAACGGTCAGCCCTCCGCGACCGGGGCGAGCCGGGGCACCGTGGCCGGGGTCAGGTCCAGCTGGGCCCAGGCGCCGGCGCGGGTGCGCAGCTCCACGCGGCGCAGCTCCCCGGACCGGTCGACCCAGTAGCGCAGCGGCCCCCCGGGCGCGCGCAGCTCGACCACGTCGACGGCCCTGCCGGCGAGGGTGTCGCCGCGGACCCGCAGGGCGGCGCCCCGCCGGCCGGTCGGCCCGGCGGCGCGCAGCGTCGCGTCGAGCATCGGCCCCAGCTCGCCGGCCCGCCCCGGGTC